>CAZZNP010000026.1:38395-38814 GCA_964655785.1 uncultured Gemmatimonadota bacterium | reverse complement strand
CCGGACCCTGCCTGCGGGCTATGCGGTCACTCTTCTGCGAAGGCGGCGTCGAAGGCCACGTCGGATGGCGGGAAATCCACGCCCTTCGTGAAGGCGCAGGCTTCCTCGGCGCCGTGTTCACGGTCCATGCCGCTGTCCTCCCACTCGATGGAGAGGGGGCCATTGTAACCGATCTCGTTGAGGGCGCGGATGATCTCCTCGAAATCGATGCTGCCGCGGCCGAGAGAACGGAAATCCCAGAAGCGGTCGGGATGGCCGAAGTCGACGTGTCCGCCGAATACGCCGGCCCGGGTCGGGCGCTCCGACCACCAGACGTCCTTCATGTGCACGTGGTAGATTCGGTCGCTGAAGGTCCGGATGAAGTCCACGTAGTCCACGCCCTGGTATCCGAAATGGCTGGGATCGTAGTTGAAGCCGAA
>CAZZNP010000026.1:30981-38385 GCA_964655785.1 uncultured Gemmatimonadota bacterium | reverse complement strand
TCGCGATTGCCCAGGGCGTCCAGCGCGCGCCGGGCCGAGGAGACGTCGAAAGCGATCTCCGTGGGATGCACCTCCAGTCCGAACTTCACGCCCACCTCGTCGAACACGTCGAGGATGGGATTCCAGCGGGCCGCGAAATCATCGAAACCGGCGTCGATGGAAGACGGGTCCACGGGCGGGAAGGAGTAGAGCAGGTGCCAGATCGACGAACCGGTGAATCCGTTGACTACGCCGAGGCCCATGTTGGCGGCCGCCCTAGCGGTCAGCTTCATCTCTTCGGCCGCGCGCAGGCGCACGCCTTCGGGATCTCCGTCGCCCCAGACATGCGGGGGGAGAATCGCTTCATGGCGGGAATCGATCAGGTCGCAGACCGCCTGCCCGGCGAGGTGGTTGCTGATGGAGAAAATCCGCAGGCCGTGCTTATCGAGCAGCGCGTGGCGGTCTTCGCAGTACGCCTTGCTCTCGGCGCCCTGCCGCACATCGAAATGATCTCCCCAACAGGCCAGCTCGAGACCGTCGAATCCCCAACTTGCCGCCTTGCCGGCGAGGGTGTCCAGCGTGAGGTCCGCCCACTGGCCGGTGAATAGCGTTACGGGACGGGACATGTTTGCTCGCTCCTTTCGGTTTCTTGGTCGGCATGTACGGCGTGGATGGACGAGTTCGCATCGGTCCACCCCGCACCGGAATCATTTTCCGCCGATCTGTCTCAACGAGTCGGTTGTTTACAGGTCGGCGATCCGGACCCAGGCTCCGTGCTCCGCCGACAGGGATATAGCTTCCAGCACGGCCTGGTCCCGGACCCCCTCGTCGAAATCCGGATGGAGGTTGTCGTCGGCGCCGGCGATGGCCTGCATGAGATCGTATACCTCGTGGACGAAGGTGTGCTCCCAGCCGATGATGTGCCCCGGCGGCCACCACCGTTCCATGTAAGGGTGGGCGCCTTCGGTCACGAGGATATCCCGGAAGCCCTGCACGTGGTCTTCGTCCTCCCGGTTGTAGTACTGCAGTTCGTTCATTCTTTCGAGATTGAAGGCGATCGAACCCTTACTGCCGTTGATCTCGAACCGGTTGCCGTTCCGCCTTCCGCCCGCGAACCGCGTGGCCTCGAAGGAACCCACGGCGCCGTTCTCGAACCGGGCGAGGGCCAGGGTCGTGTCGTCCACGGTTACCGGACCCTTGCGTGCGGAGCCGCCGGCGCTCGCGCCCAGGGCCGCGTCGATCTCGTCCGCGATGGGGCGTTCCTTGATGAAGGTCTCCTGCATGCCGGTCACTTCGGTGATTTCGCCGATGAGATACCGGGCCAGGTCGATGATGTGGGCGTTCAGATCGCCGTGGGGACCCGAGCCGGCCTTCTCCTTCTGCAGCCGCCAGACCAGGGGGAAATCGGGATCCATGATCCAGTCCTGCAGGTAGACGGCGCGCCAGTGGTAAACTTCGCCGATGCGGCCTTCCTCGATGAGCCGCTTGGCCAGCGCGACGGCGGGTACCCGGCGGTAATTGTAGGCCACCATGCTCTTTACCCCCGCCTGGTTCACGGCGTCGGCCATGGCACGGGCTTCCGCGAGATTGTTGGCCAGCGGTTTCTCGCAGAATACGTGCTTGCCCGCTTCCGCGGCGGCGATGGCGATCTCCGCGTGGCTGTCACCAGGCGTCGAAACGTCGATGAGATCGATGTCGTCCCGGGCGATCAACGTTTTCCAGTCCGTCTCGTATCCTTCCCAGCCGAACTCGGCGGCCGCGCCTTTCACATTCTCCTCGTTGCGGCCGCATATGGCTTTCATGACCGGTACGCCGTCCGCATCCGGAAAGAAGAATGACATGTCCTTGAAGGCGTGGCTGTGCGCCTTGCCCATAAAAGAATATCCCACCAGACCCACGTTAACGTTGCGTGCCATGCCTTGCTCCTTTCTCTATCTCCCGATTCGCCGCCGGGGTGACCGGATCGCCACGCCCGTCTGTCGGACGGTCTCGATTCGCCGCCGGGGTGACCGGATCGCCACGCCCGTCTGTCGGACGGTCTCGATTCGCCGCCGGGGTGACCGGATCGCCACGCCCGTCTGGCGGACGGTCCCGATTCGCCGCCGGGGCGGTCCCGTCAAGAGGCCAGCTTTTCTTCCACGTAATCCTTCAATTCGCCAATGGCCACCCGGTCCTGCGCCATGGTGTCCCGGTCGCGGACCGTCACAGCCTGGTCGTCGATCGTCTGAAAGTCGACCGTGACGCAGAGCGGCGTGCCGATTTCATCCTGGCGCCGGTAGAGCTTGCCGATGGCGCCGGTGTCGTCGTACACCGTGCGTATCCTGCCCCCTGTCTGCAGAGACTTGCGTATATCCCGGGCCGTTTTGACGAGCCGGTCGTCGGTCCGCTTCAGGGGGAAGACCGCCACCTTGACCGGAGCCAGGTGGGGCCTGAGCCGCAAGACCGTCCGGTAATGGTCGCCGATGACCTTCTGCGACAGGTTCCGCAGCGTCTTGCCCTCCTTGATCCGGTCGGCGCCCGGCATAGCCAGGAGCGCGTCGATCCGCGGCATGCTTTCAGGCATTTCGCCGGCCGCGTCCTCCCCGAAGGACAACAGGGCGTCTCGCGCCTCGGCCGGCAGCTTGCTGTTCTTCGCTACGGATGCGTTGAAGGCTTCCAGTCCGGCCCTGACACCGGCAAGCTTGTCCTCCGGCGGTGCCTTGACCATGGGTTCGTCGTAGGCTTCGCTCAGCACCGCCAGCAGGCAGCGTCCGACGCCCGCCGACGGCTCGACCACGAAGGGGATCACGTGGCGGTTCGACTGCGGATCGAAATAGGAAAGCCGCGTCGTGCTGGACGGGTTTTCCGCCACGGCCGCCGTGAGGTCGTACTGCTCCTGGTACCGCGTGTGCGAGCCCAGGTCGAAGTCCGTCCGGCTGGCAATGCCCTCCAGCTCCTCGAAACCGAGGGTGGGGTACCCGTACATGAGATCGTAGGTTTTCTTCGAGTAGTGGGCGAGATCCTCCCGCGGCACGTCATGTATCCGGATGGTCTCGCGGGGCACGCCGATGTGTTCCCACCATGCGAGCCGGTCCTCCAGCCACCGGTCCTGCCATTCGTCTTCCGTACCGGGATGGACGAAGAACTCGATCTCCAACATGTCGAATTCGCGGACGCGAAACAGGAAGTTGCGGGGATTGATCTCGTTGCGGAACCCCTTGCCCACCTGCGCGATGCCGAAGGGCAGCTTGCGCGCCGTGGTGGTCAGCACGTTGTTGAAATTTACGAATATGCCCTGGGCGGTTTCGGGGCGCAGGTACGCGTAGGCGTTCTCTTCGGAGACCGGACCCACCTGGGTCTTGAACATCAGGTTGAAAGGCCGCGGCTCGGTCAGGTCGGTCGAGCCGCACGCGGGGCAGGACGCCCCCACCTGATCCGCGCGCCAACGGCCCTGGCACGCCCGGCAGTCAACCAGGGGATCGACGAAGGTCTCCTCGTGACCCGAATACCTCCAGGTCAGCGGGTTCATCAGGATGGCGCTGTCGAGCCCCTCCATGTCATCCCGCTCGTAGACGTTCCTCCGCCACCAGGAGTCCACGATGTTGTTCTTCAGCTCGACGCCCACCGGACCGTAGTCATACAGGCCCTGAAGGCCGCCGTAGATCTCGGAACCCGGGTAGATGATACCGCGGCGTTTACAGAGCGAAACCAGTTGTTCCAGGGAGACGGCGGGCACCGCGGTCCTTTCTGTTTCAAAAGTCAGGTAAGATAACGGGTTGCGCGGCCATTCGGCACGCGGCGAATAACTCGTTCAGCATAACGCAAACCCGGCAATGTGTCAACCTTTTCGGCCCGGACCGCACCGAAAATTAGATTGACAGGAACGAGGGGCTGGGGCATTGATACAATGGTTTTTTTTTGGTGTTTCGCAGACGATTCAGGCCCTGGGCCAAACCCCGGTAGTCCGATGAGCGCAATGATCATATCCCATGACGATTTCGGCGCGGTGGCCGGCGATTTTCACGGCCGTCCGGCCGTGCTCCACTACGGGGACGCCGCCGCCGAATACCGCGCGGTACGGACCGCCGCGGGAGTGTGCGACCTCTCCGGCCGCGGCAAGCTGCGTATGACTGGCGCCGACCGGCAACGCTTCCTGCACCGCGTGGTGACCAACGACGTGGAACCGCTTAGCCCTGGAGAGGGTGTCTACGCCTGCATGCTGACGCCCCAGGGTAAGATCATCTCGGACATGACGGTCTACGTGCGCGAAGAGGACCTGCTCATCGACGTGGAACCGGGGATGGCGGGCGTTCTCCGGGATACGCTCGACCGGTACGCCCTCATGGACGACGTGGAGATCGCTGACGTGACTGAGCAGTATGGTCTGATCGGCGTGTACGGCAGGCGGGCGGACGCCTGCCTCCGGGACCTGGCCGGCCCCCTGGCTCCGTTTCCGCCCGGCGGATCGGTCGAATTCGAGTGGAACGGCAAGCCCGTGACCGTGGCGCGGTCACACCGCACGGGCGAGACGGACTACGACGTGTACGTCCCCGCCGAGTGCGCGGACGAAGCCTGGAAGGCGTTGCTCGGTGAGGGCGAAGGCGCCTGGGTCCCAGTCGGTTACGATACACTTGAAGTGCTGCGCGTGGAGGCGGGCATCCCCCGTTGCACGGCGGAACTGGACGACAGGATCATTCCCAACGAGGCGGTGAAAGACCGTGCGGTCAGTTTCACCAAGGGATGTTATATCGGGCAGGAACCCGTCGTAATGATGGAACACCGGGGACGCCCCAACCGGTTGCTATCGGGACTGGTTATCGAAGGGGAAACGCTGCCCGAGCGAAATGCCGCGATCCGGCGGGACGGGAAGGACGCCGGCTGGATCACCACGGCGGTCCGCGGAGGGGCGGTGGACGGGATCATCGCGCTGGGTTTCGTCCGGAGGAGATTCAGGGAGTCGAGCGGATCGTTGGACGTCGTGGTAGACGGCGGCTCGGCCGGCGCCGAGATCGTGGACCTGCCTTTCTACGAACCCAGCCCTTAACAACAAAGGCGTCATAAAAAACGCTGCCCATTCCATGTCTGAAACCACCTTCATCCTGCACTCCCCCCTGGACATGCACATCCACTTCCGCGAAGGCGATATGCTCAGGCGCGTGGCGCCGCTGAGCGCCGGTACCTTCGCCGGCGGCGTGATCATGCCCAACCTGGTGCCTCCCGTGGACAACCCCGGCCGGCTGCAACGGTACGAGGCGGAGATCAGGGAGGCCGTGGAAGGCCACGCCTTCGAACCGTACATGACCCTGTTCATGCGGCCCTACACCGAAAGCGAACTGGCCGCGATGAAGGACCGGATCATCGGCGTCAAGCTGTACCCCGAGGGCGTCACCACCCACAGTGACATGGGGGTCGGCGACCTGCGCGACGTCGAGGCCACACTGGCCCTGATGCAGGAAATGGGGATCCGCCTTATGGTGCACGGTGAATCGGCGGATTTCGTGATGGATCGCGAGCGTGCGTTCCTCCCGGTATACGAAGACCTGGCCGCCCGTTTCCCCCGGCTGTCCATCGTCATGGAGCATATCACGACCCGGGAGGCCGTCGCGCTGCTGGACCGCCACGAAAACCTGCACGCGACTGTCACCCTGCAGCACCTGTTGATCACCCTGGACGACGTGGCGGGCGGTCTCCTGAATCCCCACCTCTTCTGCAAGCCCATCGCCAAGCGGCCGGAAGACCGCGACGCACTGCTCGCGCGGGCCCTCGAAGCCCATCCCAAACTGGTTTTCGGCAGCGATTCCGCACCGCATCCGGTCGACCTTAAGGAATGCGCCGGCTGCGCCGCGGGGGTCTTCACCGCCCCCATCGCCCTGCAGATGCTCGTCGGCCTTTTCGAAGAACACGGCGCACTGGACCGGCTGCAGGCCTTCGTCTCGGACAACGCGAAGCGGATTTACGGGGTCGCACCGCCGGAAAAAACCGTGGTGTTCGAGAAGACCGGCGCGGTCATCCCCGGGCGTTACGGCGATGTCGTCCCTATGTATCCCGGAAAAAAACTGGACTGGGCCGCGGCAGAGGTGCGGTAGACTGGCCCGGAAGGACGGCCAGGCCGTGCGGTAGACCAGCCGGGCGGTAGACTGGCCCAGAAGGACGGCCAGTCCATGCGGTAGACCTGTTGTGCGGTAGACTGGCCCGGAAGGACGGCCAGTCCGTGCGGACCGGCGGCGCGCCTTACTCCACCCGGATCGCGTTCGAGATGATCCAGAGCCTTTGACGCTCGCCACGCAACAGGGTGCTGCGCAGCTGGTAGACTTCGGTATGGTAGACGCCGGGGCCGGGAACCTCCACGTACAGTTCATGCCCTTCGGTCTCGATTAGCGGCACCTCGTCCCGGTAAAGCTGTATACGCACCGGGCCCGATGACGGCGCGGTCACGTGCAGCCGTTCACCTTCCTGAAAACCGACACTGGCCCCCATGGACTTTCGCTCCGCCCCCATGGTAAGCTCGAAGGAAAAACCGGGGGCCGGTTCGTACCCTTCCAGCACCACGTAGCAGCTTCCGCGGCGGATCGCGTCCACCAGGACCCCCTCGTCGACCCCGGCGTCGCCGGTCAGTTCCGAACCGGTGATCACGTAGGTCCGGATCAATCCGAACATTTGTTCATAGGTAGGGAATGAAAGATGACGCTCTCCCCAGAGCGGAATGCGCGCGTGGGCGTCCACGCTGCCGATCACGGTTACGGGCCGGCGTTGCGCGCGATGCATCCAGAGCCGGATGGCTTCGTCGGGACGGTCGATAAGGCTGTTGAAGGCCCCGTCGGGGAGGAAAGGCATGAAAACCAGGGCCCGCAGCAGTTCCAGCACACCGTCGTCGCGCCAGTCGCTGTTCGCGTTAAGCAGCTCCAGGCCGTCCATCTCTTCCAGGGTCCAGTCGGTCCACGGCCGCCTGCCCGTGGGATGAGCGGCGATGGAGACTCCGCCCGCCTCCGAAATCTCGTCGATCAGCGCAGGCAGTCCCAGCGGACCATGTTGATTCACGTCTTTGCCCACACCGAGAGCCAGCAGGTGACCCGCGCTGGTATTGACTTCTTCGCCGACGAGCAGCAGGAGTCCATCATGGTATCCCTGGTGGCCGTCGAACCGGGGCTGAAGGGTATCGTGATCGGTCAGGAAAAGGAAATCCAGTCCCGCATCCCGTCCGGCCTGGATGATCTCCTCGACCGTGCCGCTACCGTCGGAGTAGGTGGAATGGACGTGGATGATGCCCGAGTACCGCGCGCCCGAACCCGGGGACACCGTGGGCGCCGCGGACCCGGCGGCGGGAGACGGAGCGAGGCGGGGCGATTCGGAGCGGATGACCAGGTAACCATCGACGATCCAGAGCAGGACGACGGCCGTGACCAGGACTTTCAACGTATTGCGTGGTCTCAGCATGGCATCCCGCCT
>CAZZNP010000026.1:10664-30881 GCA_964655785.1 uncultured Gemmatimonadota bacterium | reverse complement strand
ATTCTGTCATAGCGCCTTTGTAGACCTGGTGCATGAGATGACGGCGGATCGATCCACCGTTGAAGCGAAAAGGACCGAAATCAGGCCGAGGTGAAAAGGACCGAAATCAGGCCGAGGCGAAAAGGACCGAACTCGGGCCGAGGCGAAAAGGACCGAACTCAGGCCGAGGTGAAATCGAATCTTTTCCGCAGGAAGGAACGCCGGTGTGCGGCCGACGGACCATGAGCCTCGAGTGCGGCCAGGTGAGCCGCCGTGCCGTAACCCTTGTGACGGGCGAAACCGTATTCGGGGAAATCCGGGTCGCAGGCAATCATGATCCGGTCCCGGGTCACCTTCGCGATGATGGACGCGGCCGCGATAGAAACACTGCGGGCGTCGCCGCCCACCACGGTGGTCTGGGGACCCTGCCAGTCAATCGCGTCGATACCGTCGACGAGCAGATGTCCTGGCGCCGGCGAAAGGGCTTCCACGGCTTCCTTCATGGCGAGGAGATTCGCGCGGCGTATGTTCACGGCGTCGATCACGGCCGGATCTGAACAGCCGACGCCGACCGCCGTGGCGATGCCCGTGATCTCGTCGTAGAGCGCGTCCCGCTTCGAGTGAGAGAGACGTTTCGAATCGTCCAGACCCGGAATCACGGCATCATCCGGCAACATGACGGCGGCCGCGATCACGGGGCCGGCCAGGGCGCCCCTTCCGGCTTCGTCGACACCGGCCGCATGCCGCGCGCCAGGGCCGAGGAGGGATCGTTCATAGGTGGCCATGGCCCGGAGTCTTTCCCGTTCCGCGGCGGCCAAAGCCATGCTCAATTACGCCGCTCGGCGATCCGCGCGGCCTTGCCCTTCAGCTTCCTCAGGTAGTAGATCCGGGATTGCCTTACCTTTCCTTTTCGCAACACCTGGATTTTCCCGATCGACGGCGAATGCAGGGGAAAGATGCGCTCGACGCCGATGCCCTGTGAAATTTTGCGAACCGTGATCGTTTCGCCGATGCCGTGGCCAGACCGCTGGATGACCACGCCCTGGAATAACTGCACGCGTTCCTTGTCGCCTTCGCGGACCTTAACCTCCATCCGGAGGGTGTCTCCCGATCGGAACTCGGGGAGGTCGGACCGCAACTGGTCCTGAGTGATCGTGTGTATTGCGTCCATGGTTGAAGCTTCCGTCCTTTCGAACGTTCCGCGGGGTGTTGCTACCCGGTCTCGTTCCGTTGCAGGGTTTTCAGAAAGGTCTTTTCCTCTCCGGTCAATTCCAACTTTTCCAGCAATTCGGGCCGATGCCGATAGGTGCTTCTCAGGGCGTCCTGCCGCTCCCATTTCTCGATGCGCTCGTGGTGGCCGGAAAGCAGAACCGGGGGCACGCGCCAGTTTCTGTACCATTCCGGTCGCGTGTACACGGCGTTGCCGAGCAGGCCATCGTAGTGCGAATCCGTGACCGCTGAAGCCATTTCACCCAGGACCCCGGGAATAAGGCGTATCACGGCGTCCGCGATCATCATGGCCGGGATCTCGCCGCCGGTGACGACGAAATCGCCCACGGAGTATTCTTCGGCGCCCAGGCCCGTGGCCACGCGTTCGTCGACGCCCTTGTAGTGCCCGCAGATGAGGACCAGGTGGTCCAGTTCCGCGAAGGTCCTGGCGGTATCCTGCACGAACGGCCTGCCCCTGGCCGACAGCAGCACGGTTCGGGACCGGCACGCTTCGTCCGTACGCCGGGCCTCGTCGGACCGGCACGCCTCGTCCGTACGCCGGGCCTCGTCGGACCGGCACGCCTCGTCCGCTTGGGGAGTCTCATCCTCCCGCTGCGCCTCGTCCGCATACCGGGCCTTGTCGGACCGGCACGCCTCGTCCGCCTGTCGCCTGATATGCCTTACACCTCGGAATATGGGCTCCGGCTTGAGCACCATCCCGGGACTTCCCCCGTAGGCGTAGTCATCGATGGTCTTGTGGCGGTCCGACGTGAACGCCCGCAGGTCGTGGATGAAGACATCCACCATGTCCCGGCTGCACGCCCGGCCCACGATGCTCTCCCCGAAGGGTCCCGCGAATACACCCGGAAAGGCCGTAAGTATGTCGATACGCATGGTCGATACCGCTACGAAATCAATCCCGGTATATTCCGAATGACGATCCGAGAGGCTCCGGGATCGAGTTCCACCACGATTTCCCGGACCGCCGGGATCATCGCTTCCCCGGCCGGCGTGTCCACGAGGAACACGTCGTTGGCGGGCATGGAAAGCACCTCGCGGACGACCCCGATCTCTTCTCCCTCGTCGGAAACGACGGTGCAGCCCTCGAGTTCGAATACATAGTACGCGTCCCGTGGCAAAGAGGCGACGGCTTCTCCGGGCACCTGGATGTACGCGCCGCGAAGCCGCTGGGCGTGCTCCGTCGTATCGATCCCGAGGAACTTCATCAGCCAGCCGTTTCCGTCCCGGCTGCAGCGTTCGATCTCCAGCGACTCCCGGCCGCCGTCCTTCCGCTCTACGCCGATGCGATCCAGTTCCCCGAACCGGTCCGGAGCATCCGACAGATCTTCCACCCGTACGTAACCCCTGAGTCCGTGGGGTTTGCGGATGAACCCGATGTCGATCCAGTCAGCGCTCACCTGTACACCACCCCGGACTGCCTGCGCCGGTTACGCGCCGGTTCACTCGGCTTCTTCGGTCTCCGCCGGTTCAATACCGCGCCATTTCGCGATCGCGCCGCTCTTTACGAGAAGAGACCGCACCGTTTCGCTCGGCTGGGCGCCGCGGTTGAGCCAATCGACGGCCTTATCCACGTCCATCTCCAGCTGTTCGGGCGAAATGGGGTTGTAGTAACCCAGGCTCTCGATATACTTCCCGCCCAGGCGTTTCCTGTTGTCCGCCACGACGATCCGGTAAAAGGGTCGCTTCTTGGCTCCCGTGCGGCGAAGCCGTATGGCCACTGACATATTCCACTCCTTTTGCTACCTGAAGGGCAGCATTTTTTGGCCGAGTTGCTCGAGCGCGCCCGGCCTGTTCAATTGCTTCATCATTTTCTGCATCATGTTGTACTGTTTCAGCAGCTGATTCACCTCCTGCACGCTCGTTCCGCTTCCCCGCGCGATGCGCCGGCGCCTGCTGCCGTTGATTACCACGGGGCGCGCCCTTTCGTGTTTCGTCATGGAACTCAAAATGGCCTCCATGCGAACGAGCGCTTTCTCATCCATGTCCATTCCCTTCAACGCCTTCTTGTTGAATCCGGGCATCATCTCGACCAGTTCCTGCATGGAACCCATTTTGCCGAGTTGCTGGAGCTGCGACCGGAAATCCTCGAGATCGAAAGTCTGCCTGCGTAGCTTCGTTTCGAGCTTCCGCGCTTCTTCCACGTCAATCGCGGCCTGCGCGCGTTCGACCAGGGAGACCACGTCGCCCATGCCCAGGATCCGGGAAGCCATCCGTTCGGGGTGGAAGACCTCCAGGGCTTCCGGCTTCTCGCCGACGCCCATGAACTTGATGGGCTTCCGCGTAACCTGCCGGATGGACAGCGCCGCGCCTCCCCGGGCGTCTCCGTCCATTTTGGTCAGGATGCATCCGTCGATGTCGAGGCGCCGGTCAAAGGCCTCGGCCACGTTTACCGCGTCCTGTCCTGTCATCCCGTCCACGATCAGCAGGATCTCGTGAGGATGGACCGCCCCGCGAATCCCGCACAGCTCATCCATCATTTCTTCATCGACGTGCAGGCGTCCCGCCGTGTCCAACAGGACGACGTCGAAGTCCTCCCGGGCGGCGCGGTCCACGGCGACCTTGCAGATTGTTTCGGGAGACCGGCCGTCCCCAAGGGACACGACCGGAACGCCCAGCTGTTCGCCCAGCACCTGCAACTGATTCACCGCCGCGGGCCGGTAGATGTCCGCCGCGGCCAGCAATGGACGGCGGCCTTCGGCGAGGAAGTAGCGGGCCAGCTTGCCCGCGGCCGTCGTCTTGCCGGACCCTTGAAGGCCGACGAGCATGACGATGGTCGGGGACGATTCCGCGAAGGCGACCTCGACGGCTTCGTCGCCCATCAGCGATATGAGTTCCTGGTGGACGACGCCCACCATCTGCTGTCCCGGAGACAGGTTGCTCAACACGCCCTGCCCCAGCGCTTTCTCCTTGACCGAATCGATGAACGAACGGGCCACCTTGAAATTCACATCGGCTTCCAGCAGGGCGCGGCGCACCTGCCGGAGACTGTCGTCGATGTTCTTTTCCGTCAGTTTTCCCTGGCCGCGAAGGTTCCTGACGATCCCCTCCATGCGGCCTGTCAGTTCTTCGAACACCCTTCGCTCCAGTGCGGTCAGACGGCTTTGCGGAGCCGCGCCGCGTAACTCCCGTCCACTCCGTGTACCGGCGGCAGCGTCGCGATGCTCCCCGCGCCGTCAGTGACCTCTTCCAGCTCCGCCGGCCAGTCCTCGGGGATGTCCGTTCGAAACCCGGGATGCACTGCGAGGAATGCGTCCACGACCGCCTCGTTCTCTTCGGGCTCGATGGTGCACGTACTGTACACCAGGACGCCGCCGGGCTTCAACATTTCGGCGCCTCGCTCCAACAGGGCCTGTTGCTCCCCGCGAAGCCGTTTAATGTCCTCCGCCGTTCTCCGCCACCGCAGATCGGGCCGTCGCGCAATGGTACCGAGTCCGGAACAGGGCGCGTCTACCAGGACCCGGTCGGCCTCTACTGCCACACCGGGCGACCGGCCGTCCATGGCAACAAGACGCACCTGCCCCAACCCCATCCGTCGCCGGTGTTCCTCCACCCGGCGGAGTCGGTGCGGTGACGAATCGCAGGCGATCACCATTCCGCCCGCGCCGACAATTTGCGCAATATATGTTGTTTTTCCGCCCGGAGCGCAACATAAATCGACAACGGTTTCACCCGGTTCGGGGCCGAGAAGCCTCACCGCGAGGCCCGCGCTTTCGTCCTGGACCTGGAACAGACCCGTCTCGTGGGAGGGCAGCGCGCGAAGGTCACCCCCGTGGCGGATCGACAGGAAATCGCCGAGCCACCGGCCCGGTTTCACCTCTATGCCGTCGCGCTCCAGCGTATCGGCGAGGTCTTGCTTCGAGGTCCTGGACGCGTTGACCCGAATGGTCAGCGGGGGCGGCCGGTTCCCAGCCTCCATAAGGGCGGCGGCCGATTCCACTCCGTACCGCTCGATCCACCTCCTGGCCATCCAGGCGGGATAGGAATGGGTGACGCCGAGTTCCGTGACGGGATCCTCACCCCGCGGGGGACGTTCCAACTCGTCCCGCTGTCGAACGGCCGACCGCAGGATCGCGTTGGTCAGGCCGACGGTACCCCGGTGTCCGTACCGCCTGGCGAGCTGAACGGACGCATGGGTGGCGGCAGCGGCGGGGACCCGGTCCATCATCAGCAACTGGTAGAGGCCCATGTGAAGGATCAGACGGATCCACGGCGTAAGGGACTCAGGCTTCCCGCGCAATAACCGGCCAAGCATCCAGTCCAGCCGGCGGCGCCAGCGGACGGCGCCGTACATCAGTTCGGTCGCGAAGGCCCTGTCGCGGTTGTGGTAGTCGTATCGCCGGAGCAGGGTGTTGAGCGCATCGCGCGGCGGGACGCCCCGGGTTTCCGTACGATGGAGCGCCTGCAGGACGGTCTCGCGGATCGGTGGCGCGCTTCCATCGCCTCCGGCCGGTGAATCTTCGTGCCGTCGAACCATGATCACGGCTCCGTGCCGGGTCTTCCGGCCTACGTGTCGGGCGTGCTAAACGGGCGCGCTGAGCAGGTTCCGCGTGCCGGGCGTGCTAAACGGGCGCTTCGGGCGCGTCAACCGGCCTACGTGTCGGGCGTGTCGGGCGCTTCGGGCGCGTCAACCGGCCTACGTGTCGGACACGCCGAGTTGGTCGCCCGTGTTGGGCCGGTATCCACGCACGAACTCCTCCCCCTCGATCCGGCTGCGTCCCTCGGGCTGCACCACGACCAGCCTCAGTCCGGCTTCACCGGTCATAACCACGATACCCTTGCGTTCGTCGGCTGAGATGATCCTGCCCGGTCCCAGTCCCACTTCTCCTTCAAGGGGCTCGGGCTGGCTGGTCAAGATCCGGAGATTCTTCCCGCGCCAGGTAGTGAAGGCCATGGGCACCGGGTTCAGGCCCCGTACCCGGTTGTGTATTTCCCGGGCCGGAAGCCGCCAGTCTATGCGGCCGTCCTCCCGGGAAATCCGGGGTGCGGGAGTCGCTTCGCCCTTCTGCCGCCTCGGGCATATATCTCCTGCCGCCAGGAGGTCCACCGTCCGCAGGAGCAGGTCCGCGCCGATACGGGCCAGTCGGTCGTGCAGTCCGCCGGCGGTTTCCTCCGGTCCGATCGGTACCGTCTCCTGGCAGAGGATGTCCCCCGCATCCACCTTCTTCTCCACGATGAACGTGGTGACGCCCGTCTCCTCGTCCCCGTTCATGACCGCCCACTGAATGGGCGCCGCGCCGCGGTATTTCGGAAGGAGGGAAGGATGCAGGTTGACCGTGCCCGCCCGGGGAATCTCCAGCAATTCCCTGGGCAGGATGCGGAAGGCCACGACCACGAACAGATCGGCCTCGAGGGCCCGCAGGCCGTCCAGGAAACCCGGGTCGCGCAGCTTGTCCGGTTGCCAGAGGGGTATGCCGTTCCGGAGTCCCGCTTCCTTCACCGGCGATGCACCGGTCTTCAACCCGCGGCCTTTCGGCCGGTCGGGACCGGTGACGATCCCGGCCACCTCGTGTTCCGTCCGTCCGATCAGCGCTTCGAGACTCGGCACGGCGAATGCTGGCGTACCCATGTAGACCACGCGCATTTCAGTCCGCCTGGCTGCTCGCCTTGAGTTTCTTCAATCGGTTGCGGAGGAACTGAAGCCGGAACTTGCTGAGGTGATCGATGAAGAGCGTGCCTTCAAGGTGGTCGAATTCGTGAATCAGGACCCGTGCCAGCAGTCCGCTGCCCTCGATCTCCAGTGGGCGTCCTTCCAGGTCGGCGGCCTCGACGCGCACGACATCGGGCCGGGTCACCTTTTCAAAGAGTTCCGGAAAACTCAGGCATCCCTCGTCGCCCGTCTGCGAGCCCTCCTGCTTGACGATGCGCGGATTCACCAGCACCAGGTAGTCCGGTTCTCCGTCCAGGGACGGCCCCCGGGAGTCCAGGAAGAGTTCGGGACCGATCGCCCTGAGGTTCACCACGTATATACGGACGGGTTCTCCGACCTGCGGTGCGGCGAGGCCGACCCCTTCGGCCTCGACCATGGTGTCGATCAGGTCCTCCGCAAGTCGGCGCAGCGCCGGGGTCGTTTGCTCCACCGGGCGCGCTTTCTCCCGCAGGACGGGGTCGCCGTATATGCGTATGGGTCTGACCGCCATGGCCGCCGCCTATTCCTCCCTGTTGCCCTTCTTGCTGCTGATCAGCCGGGAAATCCCGCTGCGTTGCAGATCGATCCGGACATCATCGGCGATGCGTACCGTGACCACATCCGACTTGAGCCCGGTGATGACACCGATGATACCACCCTGCGTCACCACCTTGTCCCCGTTCTGCAGGGCGTCCAGCATGGCCTGGTGTTCCCGCTGTTTTTTCTGCTGTGGCCGGATCAGCAACAGGTAGATGATGGCGAACATCAACAGGATGGGGATCATGGAAATCAGGAAACCGGGTCCGGAGGCGTCTCCTCCACCGCCGCCGGGACCCATGGCAAAGGCATCTTGAATCACTGGGCACACTCCTTTCTGTCTGTTTCACTCCGGTACTCGGCCAGAAACGACCTGCGCCAGGCACCGAAACGCCCTTCCAGGACGGCTTCGCCCATCTCGGCGGCAAGGCCGACGTAGAAGTGGATGTTATGAAGGGTCCCCATTCTCGGACCCAGGATTTCTCCCGCGCGGTACAGGTGCCGGATATACGATCGGCTGAAAGTCCGGCAGGCGTAACAGGAACAGGACGGGTCGATCGGCCCGGCGTCGGCCCGGAAACGGGCGTTGTAGATATTGACGCGGCCGCCGCGGGTGTAGAGCGCGCCGTTCCGTCCCTCGCGGGTGGGAATCACGCAGTCGAACATATCGATTCCCCGTCCCACCGCGTCAACGAGGTCTTCCGGCGTCCCCGCGCCCATTAAGTAACGGGGCCGGTCCTCCGGCAGGTGTTCGACCGTGGCGTCGATCAGTTCCCCCATGGTGGATTTCGGCTCCCCGATCGACATTCCGCCGATGGCGTAGGCGTCGAATTCCCGGTCGACCAGCGACCTTGCGCAATCGACCCGAAGGTCCGCGTACACGCCGCCCTGCACGATGCCGAACAGCGCCTGGGCATGTGCTCTCTCTCCCTCCAGTTCATCGAAACGCTTCCGCGACCGGTCCGCCCAGCGCACTGTCATAGCGGCCGAGTCCTTCGCGTACCGGTAATCGCAGGGATAGGGCGGACATTCGTCGAGCGGCGCGATGATATCCGCACCGAGCGCGGTCTCTATCTCCATGACGAGTTCCGGCGTGAACAGATGCCGCGTGCCGTCGATGTGCGACTGGAAGGTCACGCCCTCTTCTCCGATCGACTTGAGATCGGAAAGGCTGAAGACCTGGTAGCCGCCGCTGTCCGTGAGTATGGGCCGCTGCCAGTTCATGAAGCCGTGCAGTCCGCCCAATTCACGGATCAGACCGTGGCCCGGACGGAGAAACAGGTGATAGGTGTTGCCGAGTATGATCTGCGCGCCGGCTTCTTCGAGCTCCGCCGGCGTCAGCGTCTTCACCGTCGCCTGGGTCCCCACGGGCATGAACACCGGCGTGCGGATGTCGCCGTGGGGAGTCTTCATGCGCCCGGCCCGCGCGTTGGAAGCCGGATCCTGGGCGAGCAGTTTATAATCCAGCGACGCCATACCGGGAGACCCGTTATCCTCCTGCCTTAGTGATCCATGGCTATTCCAGCGATTTTATGGGGCCCTCACCGCGGCCCAGAATGAACTGTTGCACCAGCGGGTCGTCGCTGTCCCTGATCTCGTCCGGCGTCCCGACTATGTGTATAACTCCGTCGTGGAGCATGGCGATGCGGTCCGCGATCTTGTACGCGCTGATCATGTCGTGAGTCACCGCGATCGACGTGACCGACATCCGCTGGTTCATATCCAGGATCAGGTCGTTGATGATGTCCGCCATGATCGGGTCCAGACCCGTGGTCGGCTCGTCATACAGAATGTACTCCGGGTTCATGGCGATCGCCCGGGCCAGACCCACTCTCTTGCGCATGCCGCCCGAAAGTTCCGCGGGCTTCTGTTCCTCCACGTCGGACAGTCCGACCATCTGGAGACAGGTCCGCACCCGTTCGCCGATCTCCGCTTCGGTCTGGTCGGTGTGTATCTTCAGGCTGATCCCCACGTTCTCCCCCACGGTCATGGAATCGAACAGGGCGCCGCCCTGGAACAGGAAACCGAACCGCTTCCTGAGTCCGTCCAGTTCCATCTTGTGCAGCCGGGTTACGTCCCTGCCGTCCACCAGGAGGGTGCCGCCATCCGGCCGCAACAGACCCGTAATGTGCTTGAGCAGCACGCTCTTGCCGCATCCGCTCCGGCCGATGATGACCATGGTCTCCCCGGATTCGATGGTCAGGCTCACGTCCTTGAGCACCGGTTTTCCGAAGGCTTTTCTGAGATGGATTATTTCGATCATGAGCGGGTGGCGTATGGGCGGAGGGGATAAAGGTCAGCCCGGGTCCTCATGGTACAGATCGGGGTTCTCGAAACGGGCGAAACGGTCTACGAAAATCAGGTTCACCGTGCCGACCGGACCGTTGCGCTGCTTGCCGATGATGACTTCCGCCTGGTTCTCTTCGTGTTCCTCTCCTTCGCTGTAGCGGGCGGGCCTGTAAATGAACAGCACCACGTCGGCGTCCTGTTCGATCGCGCCCGATTCCCGGAGGTCGGACAATTGCGGCCGCCCGTCCCCTCCACGGGTCTCTACCGCCCGGGAAAGCTGCGAGAGTGCGACGATGGGGACGTCCAGTTCCTTGGCCAGGGCCTTCAGGTTCCGGGAGATGGCGGAGATCTCCTGTTGCCTGTTCTCCACGTTGTTCGGGCCCCGCATCAGCTGCATGTAGTCGACGGCCAGCAGGCCGATGTCCTTATGTTCGGACATGAGTCTCCGGGCTCGTGAACGCATTTCGGTAACGGACAAAGCCGGAGTCTCGTCGATGTATACCGGCGCGGTGGCGAGGGCGCCCACCGCGATGCTAAGGTTCGACCAGGCGTCTCCCGGCAACCGGCCGGTCCGCATCAGGTGGGAATCCACCCGCGCCTCGCTGCACAGCATCCGCTGCGCAAGCTGGTGACTGGTCATCTCGAGACTGAACAGGCCGACGCCGGTCCTTGCTTCCACCGCAACGTGGCGGACGATGTTCAGGCAGAGCGCCGTCTTCCCCATGGCCGGGCGGGCCGCGATGATGATCAGGTCCCCGCGTTGAAAACCGGCTGTCATTTCGTCCAGCCTGGTAAACCCCGTGGGAACGCCGGTCACGGAGCTGTCCTGCTCATGGAGTTTTTCGATGTTCTCGAAGGTATCGTGCAGAATGGGATTGAGCTGAGTGAACCCGCGGCGGGCGTCGTGTTGGGTCAGGGAGAACACCATCTGTTCAGCATCATCCAGCAGATCCGAGGTGTCCTCCGATGATTCATAGGCCCGGGTGGCGATCTGGGTGGCCACGTTGATCAGCTTGCGGCCCTGGGACTTCTCGTGCACGATCCGGGCATGGTATTCCACGTTGGCCGCGGTCGAAACGCTTTCAACCAATCCTACCAGGTAGAAGGATCCCCCCACGGAGGCCAGTTCCTGCCGCTTTTCCAGTTCTTCGCTCAGGGTGATCATATCGGTGGGTTCGTTCCGGTCGTACAGGGCGATCATGGCGTTGAAGATCTTGCGGTTCGCGTCGCGATAGAACGCGGTATCGTCGAGGATCTCTACGACGATCGAAATGGCGTCCTGTTCCAGCAGCATGGCCCCCAGAACAGCCGCCTCCGCTTCCACGGCCTGCGGCGGAAGCCTTTCCGCCCCGTCGCTCTGGCTATTCATGGATCAGCGCTCCTGGGTCGCCTTCGCGTCGGACTGCACGATGCGGTCGTATTCCTTCCGCAACATCTGCACATCTTCCCACGTCGGCCGTTTGTACGCCGGGTTGTGAAGCAGACCGGAGGGGTGGTACGTAACCATCAGTTTTATGCCGTTATAGTCGTGGAACCCGCCTCGCAGAGTTCGGATCGAAGCGTTCCGCTTGAGCAGGGCCTGGGCGGCGACGCGGCCCAGCGCGCAGATCAGCCGGGGCTGAACGAGCCGTATCTGCTCCTTCAGGATGACGTCGCATGCGTCGATCTCGTCGGGCTGCGGGTCCCGGTTGTTCGGCGGCCGGCACTTCAGGATGTTGGTGATGTACACCTCGTCCCGGGTGAAATCGATGGCGTTCAGAATGCGGGTCAGCAGTTTGCCCGCCTGCCCCACGAAGGGCTGCCCCTGCTCGTCTTCCTGGGCACCGGGCGCTTCGCCCACGAACATCACGTCGGCGTCTTCGTTGCCGGAACCGAATACGAATCGCTTTCTCCTGTGACCCAGCGCGCAGGACGTGCAGCGATGGTATCTCTCATACAAGGCTTCGAGGGAAGTAACGCGAACCGCCTGGCTGGTCGGGCCGGGTTGCCGCCGCCGTTCCGGCAACGGAAGGACGCTGTCCAGGCCCTCCGGCAGGTAGAGCGAATCAAGGCCCTGCTCTTCTTCCTGCCTCACGGCCTCGGCGGTCTTGCGGATCAGGTCGGCCAGCGACGCTTGTCGGTTCATGCGGGAACGACTTCCCGGTTTTTCAGAAGGGCGGAGACTTCGTCCATGACGCGGTCGGCCACGCTGGTTTTGGACTGCAAGGGAAGGGATTCCTCGCGGCCGTCGCGGCGTATCAGGGTGACGATGTTCGTATCCGTCTCGAACCCGGCGCCCTCGGCGGTAATGTCGTTGTAGACCACCAGGTCCAGGCTCTTTTCGGCCAGTTTCCCGCGTGCGAAATCCAGGCCGTCATGGGTCTCCGCGGCAAAGCCGATCAGCACGGGCGGCCGGTCGGCGGCCACTTCTTTCAGGATATCGGTGGTCCGCGTCATTTCCAGTGTCAGATGCGCTTCGGACTTCTTCAACTTCCGCCGGGCCGGGACACCGGGCCGGTAGTCCGCCACCGCGGCCGCCATGATCACGGCGTGCTGCCCTTCGAGGTTTCGAAGGACGGCTTCACGCATCTCACCGGCGGACCGGACGCGTTCCACGGTGACTCCGTATGGATCCTCGAGGTTTACGGGCCCCGATACGAGCGTGACTGACGCGCCGCGCCGGGCCGCGGCCCTGGCAACGGCGAAACCCATCTTCCCACTTGAACGGTTCGTAACGCACCGGACGGGATCGATGTCCTCCGCGGTGGGGCCGGCGCTCACCAGCACGTTGCATCCGGTCAGGTCCTGGTCGGGATCGGCAAGGATGGCGACCGCTTCCACGATATGATCCGGCGCCGCCAGCCTTCCTTCCCCCGTTTCTCCGTTGGCCAGCAGGCCGAATTCCGGTTCGACGACGTGAACGCCCCGGCTTCTGAGCCGTTCGAGATTCGACTGGACGGCCTCGTTCCTCCACATGCGGAAGTTCATGGCCGGCGCCAGGCAACAGGGGGCCTCGCAGGCCAGCATCACGGTGGAGAGCAGGTCGTCGCCCAGGCCGTTCGCCATCTTGCCGATGATGTTGGCCGTGGCGGGCGCAATAGCCACCGCATCGGCCCAGGCCGCGAGATCGATGTGTTCTTCGCCGGCCTGACCGGTCTCGGGAAACTGCTCGACGGCCACGGGACGCGCGGTCAAGGCGCTGAACGTAACGGCGCCGACGAAAGCGAGCGCTTCACGGGTCATGACCACCCGGACGTCCGCCTGCTCCTGGACGAGTCCGCGCACCACTTCGGCCGCCTTGTAGGCCGAAATGCTGCCCGTCACCCCGAGGACGATCCGGCGCCCTTTCAACCTGGACATCGGGAACTCCTGTTCTACTTCGCGGCCTCTTCGTCCGCGGCCGGCTGGTAGTCATAGCGCAACTCGTTGCCGAGCAGCCTGTCCAGCGCGATGGTCGTCACTTTCTCGGAACGGTCCTCCTGCGTCCCCAGCATTTTGTTGTGGAGATTGATTCTCCGCGCTTCCAGGGCCGTGATCATGACGGCCTCGTAGATATTCTCGGCGACATCCCGCATGCGCTCCTGGGAAATGTACTGTGTCGGTTTACTGGCGCTCATTGCGGCTCCCATCGGCTGATGCGACGCCGTTCAGCGGTTATGATCCCTCGAATGGCGTCGACGGTGAACTGTTGTTTTCCTTCGTCATTTTCAACCCCGTAGTCGTAAGCGGGCAGGTATTTCATTTCGGTGCGCGCCTTGTCGAGGCGCCTGCGGATCTGTTCATCGGTCTCCAGGCCCCGCTGTTTCAACCGCTTCGACAGGCTGTCCAGGGACGGCGGTATGAGAAAGACGAGGACGGCTTCCGGGAAGATGGCCTTTACGGCCCGGCCACCCTGTACGTCGATGACCAGCAGGGCCACGTCCCCGGACCGAATGACCCGTTCGACGGATTCCCTTGGGGTGCCGTATAGCACGCCGTCGTATACTTCCGCCCATTCGAGAAAGGCGCCCTGGTGAATCTTCGCCTTAAATTCATCCACGCTGACGAAATGGTAATCCACCCCGTCTTTTTCGTTGGTCCGCATGCTCCGGGTCGTCATGGAGACGGACCGGACGATGGCCGGATCTTCGGCGGTGAGCAATTCGCCGACGGTGGTCTTGCCCGTGCCCGAAGGCGCGGACAGCACCAGGCAGAACCCCCTGGACTCCGATCGGCGGGGGCTATCGAAATCACTCAATGTTCTGCACCTGTTCGCGAACTTTTTCGAGCTCTTCCTTGGCCTCGATGACGGAATGGCTGATTTCCGTATCGTTGCCTTTCGATCCGACGGTATTGATCTCCCGATTCATCTCCTGTATGAGGAAGTTGAGGCGCCTGCCCGGACTCCCACCGGCCGCGAGCGATTCCAGAAAAGCGTCGCAGTGCGCGCTCAGACGGACGCATTCCTCGGTCACGTCGCTGCGCTCCGCGAACAGCGTGATCTCCATGGCCACGCGCTGCGGATCGACCTGGCGGTCATCCAGCAGGCCGTCGAGCCGGTTTCTCAATCGTTCACGGAACTCGGCCACCCGGTCCGGCGCGCGGTCCTCGATCCCCCGCAGTATGGCCAGTATGGCTTCTATCCTGACGCGCAGGTCCGTTTCCAGGGCCTTACCCTCGCGTCGCTTCATGTCGTTGAAAGCGGAAAGCGCTTTCGCCAGGGCGGCTTCGATGCCCTTCCACCGCTCGGCCGGGTCGACTTCCTCGATTTCGGGCGTGATCAGGCCCGGATACGCGGCGACCATTTCGAGAGAGACCTCTCCGGCAACGTCGAGCCGTTCCCTGAGCTCCCTCAGCGCGTCGCAGTACTTCTTCCCGGCCTCCGCGTCGATCCGTATCCCGTGCGCGGCGGTGTCGCCTTCGTCGCAACGTACGGACACGGAAACGTTGCCCCGGGTCACGTGTTCTTGCACATACGCGCGCACACGTCCTTCCAAGGACCCCAGCGCCTTGGGCAGCCTTACCGCGATGTCGCAGAACCGACCGTTTACCGAACGCAATTCGACGACGGTGCGGACGCCGTCAAAGTCGGATTCTCCGGCGCCGTATCCAGTCATGCTGCTGATCATTCAAAGCCCCTGAATGTCCGTTTCGATTCGGTTTCCAAGAAACATGAAAGTACACGCTAAACGGCGATTTGTCAATAACATATTGGCCCCTGCCCGGTGGCGATCCTTCCCATTCCGGGCAGGCCGAATCGAAGAATCATGACGCGTTGACGCGACCGCCCGTTATATTATGAAAAAGGCGGAACAAGGGGGCTTCGGCTTCAAAGAACGTCTTCGAATCCAGGCAGGCCCTTCACGGAAAACGGGATGAAACAGCCATGGACGCACTGGTGTTGCAGGCCGTGAAAGACGAATGCATGGAACTCGAGGGAACGCGTATCGCGGCCATCGACCAGTACGCGCCCATGGAAATAGGGCTCGTCCTGAAGACGGGCGGGGGCAGGCGGGCGCTGACGCTTTCCGCGCAGCCGGGTTTCGCCCGGTTGCACCTGTCGGATGCCGCGAAGAAAAGCAACGCTTCTTCCGCGCTGCTCGCCACGCTGCGGGACCATCTCGTTCCCGGCACACTGGAGAAGATCGTCGTAGCGCCCTTCGAGCGGGTGGTGGATATACATTGCCAGGGTCGATCGTCGCAAGAACCCCGTCGCTATCGCCTGATCGCCGAGCTCATCGGGAACCGGGCCATCATGGTGTTTATTTCCGAACCGGACCGGGTCATCCTGGAGACCCTCAGGCGCGTCCGGGGCACAGACAGGCCGCTGATCCCCGGCGAGACCTACGCGTTTCCGCCGCCGATGAAGAAAACCCCGCTTTCCGAGGCCTCGCGCGAACTGCTTGACGGTACGGACAGCCTGACGACGCCGGGTGACCTGGCGCGGCATTTGTCCGCCACGTTCGCGGGGCTTTCGAAGGATATGGCCCAGGAGGTGCTGGCCCGGGCCGGCCTGTCGGATGGGACGGACATTGCCGACGCGGGAGGCCGCGCCGACCAGATCTGGCCGGTACTGCGGGAACTGGTCCACCGCGTCCGAGACCGGGACTGGACGCCCTGCATCGGGAGATCGCCGGACGGCCGCGCCCGGATCCTGTCGGCCGTACCGGTCCACTCCCTTCCGCAGGCGCAGGTCGAGCGCCATGAGTCCATCAGCGTCGCCGCTGAACGCTTCTACTCGGATCGGATGGAGGATGAAGCGGCGGAGCAGAAGAAGCGGACGGTGCAGCGGGCACTGCGGGATGAAATCAGGCGTCTGGAGCGCCTGTCGGAAAATCTCGCCCGCGACCTGGATCACATGGAGCGGGAAGATGAATACCGCAGGTACGGCGAACTGATCACGTCTCACCTGGCCGGCTTGAAAGCGGGATCGACGGAAGCACGGGTCGAAGACTACTTCAGCGGGGACCGTGAGGAAATCGTCATTCCGATGAAGCCTGACCTGTCACCGGCGGAAAACGCCCGTCGGTACTTCCGCCAGGCCCGCAAGGCGAGGGACGGCAGGAAGGCGGTGACCCGGCACATCGCCCGAGCGCGAAAGCGACTCGAAGAAGTCAAGGGCATCCGCACGGAAATGGGCTGCGGGACAGACTTGCGCAAACTTGAGGTGGCTCACCGGGCCTGTGTAAGGCTGGATCTCGTCAAGGCACCCCGCGGGACCGCCGCGCCGAAACGTCCACGCAAACAGGCCGGGGGGGATATTCACCCGAGAAGGTACCTGACCTCGAACGGGCACCTGCTGCTCGTGGGGCGTAACAGCCGGGAGAACGAAGCGCTCACCAAATCGGCGGCGCCGGACGATATCTGGCTTCACGCGCGGGACCTCGGCGGTTCCCACGTGATTCTGCGGCGGGTGGACAAGACTCAGATGCCGAGCCGGCGTACCCTGTACGAGGCGGCCCGCCTGGCGGCCTATTTCAGCAAGGGCAGGGGGTCCGCCACAGTGCCGGTGGACTACACGGAGCGCCGCTACGTCCGAAAGATGAAGAACGGCGGACCCGGCCAGGTCGTGTTCACCCGCGAGAAAACGCTCTTCGTCGAACCCGGACTGGGACTCCGGCAGGCAGACCAGCCGGGGGCGACCTGACGCGGGTGACTGATTCCTTTCATACCCTGTCCACGATGTTGCCCTCGGGGTAGGATCCGAGCACCTTGAAGTTGGTCGCGATCTCTCCGAGGTGGTTGAGCGCCCGGCTGCACAACAGGCTTTCGGCGTGGCCCTCAAAATCGAGGTAGAACACGTATTCCCACGGGGATCCGACCAGGGGCCGCGATTCGATCTTGTTGATGGAGATATCCCGCAGCGCGAAGACGCTCATGGCCTTGAACAGCATGCCGGGTTCGTGAGGCACCGAGAACATGATGGAGGTCTTCAGGCGTTCGCCCGACGGTGGTTCGGACTCCCTGCCCAGGACCAGGAAACGCGTATAGTTCTGGACGTTGTCCTCGATCCCGCGCTCCAGGATCTCGAGCCCGTATCGCTCCGCGGCCCGGGTGCTCGCGATCACCCCGACGTCCCGGGCTTTTCCTTCACCGAGCATCTTGGCCGCGCCCCCGGTATCGTACACGGTTTCGGCCTTAAGCGACGGATGCTCCCGGAAAAACCGTACGCACTGTTCCAGCGCCTTGGGGTGGGACTGGACCCGGCGAAGCTCCTCCCGGCGGACGCCCGGTTTCGCCATCAGGTTGTGGACGATGCGGAGCACGATCTCGCCGACGATCTGCAGGTCGTGCTCCTGCATCAGGTCGTAATTGACGTGGATGCTGCCCGCCAGGGTGTTCTCGATAGGCAGCATACCGTAATCGCAGCGGCCCTCGTCCACGGCGCGGAAAACGTCGTCGAACCACCCATGGGGCACCGGTTCGGCCGCGTCACCGAAATACTCGATCACGGCCATCTCGCTGAAGGCTCCCAGTTCACCCTGGAAACCGGTCCTGTACTTCTTCAATCGGTGCTCCTTCCGCCGGAAACCGCGGCCCGGCTTACTTTCGCCCGCGTCAGCGTCCTCACCAGGGCCTCTTCATTTCCCTGTTCAATCTGCTTCGCCAGGTCATCGAGCATTCGCCTCGCGTCCTCTATGCCTCGCAATATGGGTTGTCTGTTGGTCAGGCAGATGTCGGCCATTACGCGGACATTGGACGCGGCCAGGCGGGTGGTGTCCCGATATCCCGACGCGGTGAACTCCCCAAGGCGGTCTTCCCCCCGCGCCATGTTTTCCGCGGCAAGCGCCAGCACGACGGAAAGCAGGTACGGAAGATGGCTCGTGACGGAGACGATCCGGTCGTGGCGATCGGCGGAAATGACGACGGGACGGGCGCCGATTTCGCGGACCAGGTCCGTGAGCAGATCGATGGCCCTTTCATCCACATCGGGCGGCGGAACCAGGGCGAAGGTCGCGTCTTGCAACAGCCCGTCGGCGGCGTGCTCGATGCCCGAGTATTCGGTACCCGCCATGGGGTGGCCGCCGATATACCGTCTGATGCCGGTCTCGCCCGCGACAGCGGATACGATGGCCTCCTTCGTGCTGCCCAGGTCCAGGAGGATGGTCTCCCTGCCGAGCATCGATGCCAGCCCCGGCAGCATCTCGAGTATGGAACGCACCGGCGCGGCGAGGACGACGAGGTCGGCGCCGTCCACCCCCTCGGCGAGGTCGAGGAACCCTTGGTCGATGGCCCCGCGCTCACACGCCCGCTCCAGCGTGGCCGCGTCCAGGTCGACGCCGGCGACAGATTCCGCCGCGCCCGCCTTCCGGACCGCCATGCCGAACGATCCACCCAGCATGCCTACGCCGATGATGGTGATTCGCATAACCTGGCTCAGCCGATGGTGCGGTTCACCGCCGTCGCGACCGCCTGCAGTTCCGGGATCAGGGAGGTCAGCGCTTCGGGCGTCAGGGACTGATCCCCGTCGGACAGCGCGCGCTCCGGCGTCGGGTGCATTTCGATCATGAGTCCGTCTGCGCCGACCGCCACGGCCGCACGGGACGCCGGCGCCACGAAATCCGCGTTTCCGGTCCCGTGGCTCGGGTCGATGAACACGGGCAGATGGGTGTATTTCTGCAACACGGGCACGGCGGAGATGTCCAGCGTATTCCGCGTCCAGGTTTCAAACGTCCGTATGCCCCGTTCGCAAAGGATGACGTTGTGATTTCCCCCGGCCAGGATGTACTCGGCCGCCAGCAACATCTCCTCGAGCGTCGCGGACATGCCCCGCTTGAGCATGACGGGCCTGGAACTCTGTCCCACGGCGTTCAGCAGCGGATAGTTCTGCATGTTCCTGGCGCCGATCTGCAGCATGTCCACGTACTTCGATACCATGGGCGCCATCTCCGGTTCCATCACTTCCGAGATGGTCGGCAGCCCCGTTTCCTCGCTTACCCGGGCCATGATCTCAAGCCCTTCCTCGCCGAGACCCTGGAAACTGTATGGGGAAGTCCTCGGTTTGAACGCTCCGCCGCGGATGATCTGGGCTCCGGCCGCCCGCGCGTGCCGCGCCGCTTCGAGGAACTGTTCGTAGGACTCGACGGAACAGGGTCCTGCGATGATGGTGATGCCATCGCCGCCGATGGTAACGTCGCCCACGCGAAACCTGGTCTTGTGGGGCTGCACCTCCCTGCTCACCAGCTTGTACGGCCGTTGAATACGCTGTACCCGGTCCACACCGTCCAGGATTTCGAACTGTTCCGGCGAAAGACTGAGGGTATTGCCGATGACGCAGATGATGGACATCTCGTCGCCCTCTATGTCCCGGGGTTTACAGCCGAACGCCCGGATGGTGTCCCTGACGTGTTCCTTCTGTTCCTCTGTAGCCTGCAGTTTCATCACTACCACCATTTCAGCCTCCCTCGGCAATGTCCGGCCGGAGCACGACCGCGCCGTCCAGGTATACATGCCGTATTTCATCTAATGGTTTTTCAGTATTTACATGAACCAGCACCCGTATGCACCCGGGAAGGCTCCCGGGGACCTCCATCTCCTGCGTGCAGAACAAGGGAATCGTGGTCCACCCCATCTGGCGCACGCCGAAAGCGGGAGTCTGCGCGTCGAGATCCTTCGTCGAAGAAAAAAACACGCTGATGATCTGTTCCAATTCGAGGCAGTTTCTTTCGACGATCGTCTTAAGCAACCGGCGCGACGCCTCGCAAATCGCGTCAGAAGTGTTCGATTCGACGGTTACCGCACCACGAATGCCTCGGACCATGATCCCTCCTGGGACTGCGAATGCTGGACTTGTCCTGTGAAAGCATGAAATGGGAGGCGAAATGCGTGGGAGTCGCGAAGACCGGTACGGCCTCCCGGACTCCCACAGGCATCTCCCTTACGGATTGTAACCTTCATCATTGCCTTCCCCCGTGCAATCGGGCCCAGGCCGATCCCGGTATCCTGGTGCAATCGGGCCCAGGCCGATCCCGGTATCCTGGTGCAATCCGGTCCAGGCCGATCCCGGTATCCTGGTGCAATCCGGTCCAGGCCGATCCCGGTTTCCGCGGTCTACCCTTGCGCGGCCACAGGTGTTTCCCGGTCGATGCCCGACCGCA
>CAZZNP010000026.1:6315-10564 GCA_964655785.1 uncultured Gemmatimonadota bacterium | reverse complement strand
TCCGCGGTCTACCCTTGCGCGGCCACAGGTGTTTCCCGGTCGATGCCCGACCGCAGCGAAGCCACGTAATCTCCCACGATCCGGAGCATGTCTGGGTCGCCGGCGTGTTCTTCCATCACGTTGATGATGGCGCTGCCCACGATGACCCCGTCGGCCAGCCGTGCGGCCTCTCCGGCCTGTTCCGGCGACGATATGCCGAACCCGAGGCCGAGGGGCCTGTCCGTGTGGGACCGCACCTGCGCCATGAACGCGTCCACCCCGTCCGCCAGTTTACCCCGGGCGCCCGTTACGCCGGTCAGGGATACGCAATATACGAATCCCGTCGTGTGACTGCTTACCAGTTCGATCCGAGCCTGAGTACTCGTGGGCGCAACCAGGAAGACCACGGTAAGCCCGTGCCTCCCGCAGGCATCGGACAATTCGGCCCCTTCTTCCGGCGGGAGATCGGGCACGATCAACCCGTTCACCCCGGCGCGGGCGCCGTCCCGACAGAATGCTTCGATCCCGTACGCGAGCACGGGGTTGTAATAGGTCATCAGGACGATCGGTATGCCGGACCGCTTTCGTATGGACCCGACCGTGTCGACGATACTGCGCAGGGTCGTGCCCTGGTCAAGGGCCCGCAGCGCGGCGCGCTGGATCGTGGGACCGTCGGCGATGGGATCGGAGAAGGGAACGCCCAGCTCGACCATGTCGGCGCCCCGGCGATCCAGCTCGACGACCAGTCCGGCCGTCGTTTCCAGGTCCGGGTCCCCTGCCATGATGTACGGGATCAATGCCTTGCGGTCCGCGGACTTCAACGATGCGAAGGTCTCTTCAATCCGGTTCATTCAGTGTGCCATCCTGTCCTGGTCCAATAACCCGTCCACCTGCTGTACGTCCTTGTCCCCGCGGCCCGACAGCCCTGCGACGATGACCCGGTCCCGGTCCATCCCCGGGGCGATCCGGACGAGATGCCCGATGGCGTGGGCGCTTTCAAGGGCGGGAATGATGCCTTCGACCCGGGAAAGCAGTTCGAAGGCCTCCAGGGCTTCGTCGTCGGTCACGCTCACGTATTCCGCCCGTCCGGAATCCTTCAGGTAGCTGTGCTCAGGTCCCACCCCGGGATAGTCCAGGCCCGCTGAGATGGAATGGGCGACCTGGATCTGACCGTTACGGTCCTGTCCCGTGTAGCTCATGGCGCCGTGCAGTACGCCCGGCGAGCCCAGGCCCAGCGTTGCCGCGTGCATGCCGGTATCCAGGCCGTGCCCCGCGCCTTCCACGCCGATCAGGCGCACGTCGTCGTCGAGAAAGGGATGAAAGAGCCCGATGGCATTGCTGCCACCGCCCACGCAGGCGACGAGGGCATCGGGCAGCCTTCCTTCTTTCTCCAGGATCTGCTCGCGCGCCTCACGGCCGATGACCGACTGGAAATCCCGTACCATCATGGGGAAGGGATGGGGTCCCGCCACCGATCCGATGATGTAATGGGTATGGCGTACGTTGGTCGCCCAGTCGCGCAGGGCTTCGTTCAGCGCGTCTTTGAGCGTGCGGCTTCCCGCGTCGACAGCGATGACGCGGCTGCCCATCAGGCGCATGCGGAATACGTTCAACGCCTGCCTTTCCATATCCTCGGACCCCATGTAGACGTCGCATTCCAGGCCGAATCGTGCGGCCACGGTTGCTGTGGCGACACCGTGCTGTCCGGCCCCGGTCTCCGCGATGACGCGGGGTTTCTTCATCCGCCGGGTAAGCAGGATCTGGCCCACGGTATTGTTGATCTTGTGGGCGCCCGTATGGTTCAGGTCTTCCCGCTTGAGATAGATCCTCGCGCCGCCGAGGGCCTCCGTCAGCCGCTCGGCATAGTAGAGGGGAGACGGACGGCCCACATAGTCCCGCAGGTAGTAGCGGAATTCCTCCTCGAAGACCGGATCTTGCCTGGCCGTTTCGTACACGTCCAGCAATTCGTCCAGGGCCGTCATCAGCGTCTCTGGAACGTAACGGCCGCCGAATGCCCCGAAATGCCCGCTCTGGTCGGGTAGTGTGGTCGCCGTCACTCTTCGCTCCCGTTTCCGATGTGATCCACCAGGGCCTCCAGGCCGAGCAGGTAGCTTTTTGTACCGAATCCGCAGATCTGTCTGACGGCCACGGGCGCAATATAGGAGTGTTGCCGGAACTTCTCCCGTGCGTGTATATCCGACATGTGGACTTCCACGACGGGCAGGCCCACGGCCACGCAGGCGTCGCGCAGGGCGATGCTCGTGTGGGTGTACGCTCCGGGATTGATCAGGATGCCGTCGGCCCAGTCGAGTGCCTGCTGGATCTCGTCCACGAGCACCCCTTCATGGTTCGACTGGCGGATGCGGATCTCTACCTCCCGGTCCGCCGCGGCCGACTCAAGGGACCGGTTGACGTCCTCCAGCGTGTCCGAGCCGTATACCTCCGGTTCCCTGACGCCCAGCATGTTCAGGTTCGGACCGTGCAACACGAGTATTTTCATTGTTTCTTTCCGTCTCTAATGCGTGCGCGCCGCCGTTCAGCGTCCCGTCGCCGCTCATTGTCCCTTCGACGCCGTTCAGCGTCCCGTCGCCGCTCATTGTCCCCACGACGCCGCTCAATGGTCCCTTCGACGCCGTTCAGCGTCCCGTCGCCAGGACGGACCGGATGTACTCGTCGGGCACGTCGTCCCGGATGACCACCTCGCCAATGCGCGTCGGCAGAATGAAACGGAGGCGGCCGCCGACGGACTTCTTGTCGAACTTCATGGTTTCGATCGTTGCCTGGACGTCCAGCTCCTCGCACCGCCGGGGCAGTCCCGCGCGACGCAGGAGATCGATCAGACGCCGGACGCTGTCTCCGTCCAGCAGGTCCATACGCTCCGCGACGCGGGCCGCGTAGACCATGCCGATAGAAATCGCCTCCCCGTGCAGCATGCCGGTCTGCGTCTCGATGGCGTGCCCCATGGTATGGCCGAAGTTGAGTATGGCCCGCCGCCCCTGTTCGCGCTCGTCGCCGGCGACTACTTCCGCCTTGATCTCGCAGGAACGGGCTACCAGGTGTGCCAGCGCGGCGCCGTCGCGCTCGAGTATCCCGTCCAGGCGCCCCTCAATATAGGTGAAAAGGCCGTCGTCTGCAATGACCCCATACTTGATCACTTCCGCCATGCCCGCCCGCAGTTCCCGATCGGGCAGGCTGGCCAGCGTATCCAGGCTGGCCAGCACGAGCAGGGGCTGGTAAAAGGCGCCGATCAGGTTCTTCCCTCGCCGGTGGTCGACGGCGACCTTGCCACCGACACTCGCGTCCACCTGGGCGAGCAGTGAGGTGGGGACCTGAATGAACGGGACGCCGCGCAGGAAGGTGGCCGCGGCAAACCCGGCCAGATCGCCGACGACCCCGCCGCCCAGCGCGATGACGGGGGAACGGCGGTCCATGCGGTGGGCCAGCATGGCGTCATAGAGCCTTCCTGTCCACGCCAGGGACTTCTGCTCCTCGCCGTCCGGCACCTCGACCAGGTCCGGTTCGTATCCGGCCGACCGCAGGGAATCCGCCGTCCGTTCTCCATAGTGCTTTGCGATGCCCGGCTGGGTCACGACCAGCGCCCGTTCGGTCAGGTCGAACGACCTCATCATGGCGCCCAGGCGGTCGAGGCAGCCGGGTCCGATCACGATATCGTAGCTGTCGGTCCCGAGGTCTACCCGGATCACGCATTCATCGCTTTCCGCCCATGCCATGACCATCTCCACGGTTTCATCGATCGTATGCCGTGACGTGTCGATTTCGTGGTCCGCCCGGCCGTAGACAGGAGCGCGCTCCTGTTGAAGCGACCGGATGCGCTCTAACGGGTCCTCCCCGGCCAGCAGGGGCCTGACTCCGGCGTCGCCGCGCGTCCGGGCCAGTATGGTCGATGCCGGCGCCTTCAGGTGAATGACCGGACCGAGCGAGCTTAGCACGTCGAAATTGTCCGGATCCAGCACCGCGCCGCCTCCCGTGGCGATCACCCTTCGCGCCCCATCGGCGAGGCCCCGTATGACCTCCTTCTCGATCGCCCGGAAACCGGTCTCTCCCCGCTTCTCGAAGATCTGCGGGATACGCTCGGCGGTCTTCTCCTCGATGAGCGTGTCGGTATCCACGAAAGGCACGCCCAATACGCCCGCGAGCCGCCGGCCCACCGCCGTCTTGCCCGTGCCCATGAAGCCGATCAGGACGATGCTTCCGGCTTTCCGAGATCCTGGTTCCGCCACTTTACCGCCTGCCTGTTTCCCACGTCTCG
>CAZZNP010000026.1:3226-6215 GCA_964655785.1 uncultured Gemmatimonadota bacterium | reverse complement strand
GCTTTCCGAGATCCTGGTTCCGCCACTTTACCGCCTGCCTGTTTCCCACGTCTCGATCGGTCGCTAGAACGCGGTGTGGTCTATCGTTTCCCGTCTCGTCTCGTCTTGTCGCGGCTCGTCTCGTCTTGTCGCGGCTCGGCGCGCCACCAGAAGGCGTGCCGGGGCTACCGCTAGTAACGGGCCAACTGGTCCATGTAGCCCTGGTAATTGCGCTTCATCTCGCCCAGGCTGTCGCCCCCGAATTTCTCCTGCATGGCATCTGCTATGACGATGGCCACCACCGCTTCTCCGATTACACCGGCAGCAGGCACCGTGCAGACGTCGGAACGCTCCTTGGCCGAATCGAAGGCTTCCTTGGTCTCGATATCCACTGACATGATGGTGCGCATCAGGGTCGCTATAGGCTTGAGGGCACCGCGGACGACGATTTCCTCGCCTTCGGTCATGCCGCCCTCGATGCCGCCGGCCCGGTTCGTTTCCCGGTAGAACCGTCCGTCGCCGTGGAAGATCTCGTCGTGGACCTCGGAACCGAGGACCTGGGTCACGCCGAAGCCCAGTCCGATCTCGACGCCCTTCACGGCCTGTATGCTCATGACGGCCTGGGCCAGGCGGCCGTCGAGCTTGCGGTCCCACTGCACGTGGCTGCCCAGGCCGGGCGGCGCGTTCAGCACCTTGACCTCGAAAATGCCGCCGATCGTGTCCTTGAGGGACTTCGCCCGGTCGATTTCGCCGATCATCTTCTGCGCGGCGTCCTCGTCGGCGCAACGCACGGGCGACCGCTCGGCCCGTATCAGGATTTCGTCGTTCGAAAGTCCGTCCACGTCGGCGTCCACCTGTCCGATGCGGACGACGTGGCTCAGCACGCGGATGTCGAATTCCGCCAGGAACGCCCGGGCGATCGCGCCAACCGCCACGCGCATGGTTGTTTCACGGGCGCTCGCCCGCTCCAGGATGTCCCGCAGGTCGCGACGGTCGTATTTCAAACCGCCCGCGAGATCGGCATGTCCGGGACGGGGCCGGGTCACCTGCCGCCTCACCGGGCCATCGGCCTCCTCAATCGACATCACGTCCGTCCAATTCTGCCAATCCCGGTTCTGTACCACCAGGGAGACCGGTCCGCCCATGGCCCTGCCGTGGCGGACGCCGCCCCGAATTTCAATCGCATCGGTCTCGATCTGCATTCTTCGGCCCCGTCCGTATCCCCCCTGGCGCCGCTTCAGGTCCCGGTTGATCTCTTCCGCGACCACCGGAACTCCGGCGGGCAGTCCTTCCAGGATCGCCGAAATGGCCGGTCCGTGGGATTCTCCTGCGGTCAGGTATCGTAACATGCATTCTCCAGCGTTTCGGGTTCTTCGTCCGATCCCGGCAATGCCGGGTCTACACTCCTGTGCAATCCTTCAGCCTACCTGGCCTGCCTGATCCCCTTCCGGATCAGCAGGACGCCACACCGTTTCCCGTTACCTCGTGACGGACTGTGCCGATCGGCGCTGAAGCTGTTCCTCCAGCGCGTATCGCATCACGTCGACCGGGGCCGTGCGGCCGGTCCAGATCTCGAATGACGCCGCGCCCTGGAACAGCAGCATGTCCGTGCCGTTCGACGCTTCCGCGCCCCGGGACCGCGCGCACCGCATCAATTTGGTTTCCGCCCGGTCGTAACGCGTGTCGTAGACGAACTGTCCGCCGGAGAACCAGTCTGCATTCAGTTCCAGGTCCGTGGGTATCGCGTTGATGACCAGGCCGGCGTCCCCGACCGCGTTTCCCAGTTCCCGCGGCGCCAGGGAGATCGCCTTGGCGCTTCCCACCAGCGCGGTGTCCCCTGCGCGCGCCGCGTTCCGCGCGGCTATGGTGACTGATTCGGCTCCCTCCGATTCCGCCATGGCACAGGCGGCCCGAGCAGCACCGCCCGCTCCCAGGATCAGCACCCGCGAACCCTTTACGGACACGCCGCTTTCCTCGAGCGCCTTAAGCAGTCCCGCGCCGTCCGTCGACGCGCCGGCGAGGCGGCCCGACCGGTTGACTATGGTATTGACCGAACCGATCCGCTTGGCCTCTTCGGAGACCTCGTCGAGGAACGGCAGCACGTCCGTCTTGAGCGGCTTCGTCACGTTGACGCCCGCCAGCCCCAGACCCCGGATCCCGTCCACGGCCGGCCGCACGGCGGATGCGGCGATTTCGAAGGTTACATACACGTAGTCCAGTCCGCAATGCCGAAAGGCGGCGTTGTGCATCGCCGGTGAAAGCGTGTAGGCGATCCCCTGGCCGCACACGCCGACCACGCGGGTCGAACCGGAAATACCGTATCCGTCGGACCTGTTTTCCTTCGAAGCGATCATGACGCTCCTTTCGCCGCCTCCACGAAGGCCCTGATCCTGCCGTGGTCCTTGCTTCCCGGCGCCCGCTCCACGCCGCTGCTCGCGTCCACGCCGTACGGCCGCACGGTCCGCACGGCCACGGCCACGTTGTCCGGATTCAGCCCTCCGCTCAATATGACGCGGTGGGGACTGCCTTCCACGAGCCTCCAGTCGAAGGCGGCGCCCGTGCCCCCGTAGCGGTCTTCGGCAAAGGTATCGAGCAATACCGCGCCGACGGGATAGGCCGCGGCGGCGGATTTCCACGTTTCGTCCTTCACGCGAAAGACCTTGATGACCGGCCGGTCCAGTTCCCTGCAGAAGCCCGGCGGTTCGTCGCCGTGGAGCTGCGCGACCTGGATACCCGCGGTCTCGAAGGTCCCCTTGACCTCATCGACCGCCGCGTTCACGAATACGCCCACGGAGACGACGAAGGGCGGCAGGCCGGCCACGATGCTAGCAACCTTCTCAGGCGCCACGTAACGGGGACTGCCTACGTAGAAAATGAAACCCAGCGCGTCCGCGCCGGCCCGGACGGCCGCGGCGGCGTCCGCTTCGTTCGTGATACCGCAGATCTTGATCTTTACCGTGTTCATACGCATTCCCGGGCAACTCTCCGCCCGGCCCCTTATTCCGCCCAG
>CAZZNP010000026.1:0-3126 GCA_964655785.1 uncultured Gemmatimonadota bacterium | reverse complement strand
CCGTGTTCATACGCATTCCCGGGCAACTCTCCGCCCGGCCCCTTATTCCGCCCAGGCCTTGTTCCGCTCGGCCCCTTACTTCGCCCAGTCCCTTATTTCTTTCGGCCCCTTATTCCGCCCAGGCCCTTATTCCGCTCAGCCCCTTATTTCACTCGGCCCCTTACTTCGCCCAGTCCCTTATTCCGTTCGCGCGGGCACCCGGTCCAGCAGGAGATCCAACTGTCCGCCGACGTCCGTCGCCCCCATGAGGGATTCTCCCACGAGCACGGCGTCGAATCCGGCCTGCCGCAGGCGCAGGACGTCGTCCCGGGTATGGATCCCGCTCTCGCTCACGGTCACGATCCCACCCGGAATGCGCGGTCTCAGGCGCAAGGAAGTCTCCAGTGAGACGGTGAAGTCCGAAAGGTCCCGGTTGTTCACGCCGACAATGCGGCTGCCGGCCGCCAGGGCACGGTCCAGTTCCCCTTCGTCGTGCACTTCCACCAGGCAGTGCAGCCCGTATGCCGCCGCGGTCCGCTGCAGGGCCTCCAGTCGGTCGTCGTCCAGTACGGCCGCGATGAGCAGCATAGCGTCCGCGCCCAGGGCCGCGGTCTCGTGGACCTGGTACTCGTCGACGATGAACTCCTTGCGCAGCACGGGCACCGGCACGCTTCGCCGCATGGCCACCAGGTCCTCGTCGCAACCCTGGAAGAACCGGTTGTCCGTCAGCACAGAGACGGCGGAAGCCCCGTGGGACGCGTAGATGGGACCGATCTCCTCCGGCTCGGCGCCCGGACGGATCATGCCTTTCGACGGCGAAGCCTTCTTGAACTCGGCGATGACCCCGATGTCTACTCCATGCTTCAACGCCTGGTCGAAGGGTCTTATGTCGGTCCTGTTTCCAGGCACGGTATCCGGCAGCGGCGCGCGGCGCTTTCGAGTTTCGACCTCGCCGATCTTGTGGGCTACGATCCGGTCCAGGATATTCATGGATGCCATGTTGTTGCCACCTCGTTCAAAAGGGGTCGGCCGGATGATCATTCGTTGGTCATCCGGACCAGGGCGTCGAGTTTCTCCCGCGCGCTGCCGGAGTCGATGGCTGCGGCAGCCCGTTCGAGGCCCTCGCCGAAATCCTCTGCCCGGCCTCCAGCCACGATCGCCGCCGCGGCATTCAGCAGGACGATGTCCCTCCGGGGGCCTTTCTCCCCGGCCAGTACGGCCAGGATGATGTCCGCGTTCTCGTCCGCTTCGCCGCCCTTCAGGTCCTCGATGGACGCCCGAGGAATCCCGAAGTCTTCCGGCGTGACGTCGTAGGTCCTGACGGCGCCGTCCCGTGCTTCCGCCACGTGGGTCGGGGCCGTGGTCGTGATTTCGTCCAGACCGTCCTCGCTGTGCACCACGAAAGCGCGCTCCGCCCCCAGGTTGTTCAGCACGTGAGCCGCGGTCCGGACGACGCTCCCGTCGTATACGCCCATGACCTGTGCCGTGGTCCCGGCCGGATTGGTCAGCGGTCCCAGCAGGTTGAGCACCGTCCGCACGCCGAGCTCCCGGCGCGGCCCGCTCGCGAAGCGCATGGCCGAATGGAGGGCGGGGGCGAACATGAAACCAATGCCGATCTCGTCGATGCAGGCCGATACTATCTCTGGCGGCGTCTCGATGTTGACGCCAAGGGCCGTAAGCACGTCGGCGCTACCCGCCTTGCTGGACGCCGCGCGGCCACCGTGCTTGGCGATGAATGCGCCCGCGGCCGCTGCCACGAAGGCCGAGGCCGTCGAAATGTTGAAGGTATGCTTGCCGTCGCCGCCCGTTCCGCAGGTATCCACGATGGGGTACGCCCGGCATTCGATCCGCGTGGCCCTTGCGCGCATGACCCTGGCGAAGCCGGTGACCTCCTCGATCGTCTCACCCTTCAAGCGGAAGGCGACCAGGAACGCGCCGATCTGAGCCGGCGTCACGTCCCCCGACATGATCCCGTCCATGGCTTCCATCGCTTCCGCTTCGGTCAACGAGATCCCCTCGATCGCCTTCGCTATCGCTTGCTGTATCATGAGACCCTTCTCCACCGGTTTGCGACAGTCTCGACAACGGGCGCGAACGCCGCTACATCGCGGTTTGCGACCGTCCCGACAACGGGCGCGAACGCCGCTACATTCCGATCATTGGCGCAAACGCCGACCGCGGCCGCGAACACCGAGTAGCGCGCACGCCACTACATCGAGGTCGCGCCCGCCGCTATCTCCCGACCGCTTGCCGCACGGTTTCCAAAGTCGGGCGGGCCAGCTCCCTCGCCCTGCCGGCACCCGCTTCCAGCATACGGTCGATGCGGGATCGGTCGGACATCAACTCGTCGTAAATCGCCCTTGGGCGGTCCAGGATGCCGTCGACGAGGTCGAACAGCTCTTCCTTGGCTTCTTTCCAAGTAATCCGGCCCCGCAGCAGTCTGTTCCGCATCGTCTCGGTCCGGTCCCGGTCCGCGAACTGGCTGAATATCCGGAAAACGAGCGAAGACCCCGGGTCCACGGGCGTGCCGGACGGGCTCGAATCCGTCCTGATCCCGAATATGGCCTTGCGCAACTGCTCGCGCGACCCGAAAAGCGGAATGGTATTATTGTACGCCTTGCCCATCTTACGGCCGTCCGTGCCGGGGATCTCGCCGGAAGACGGATCCGATATGCACAGGGGCGGCGTGAGTACCTCTCCGTAGCACCGGTTGAAGCGTACGGCGATGTCCCTGGCTATTTCGATATGCTGTTCCTGGTCCCGGCCCACCGGTACGTATTTCGCCTGGAACAACAGGATGTCCGCCGCCATGAGTATGGGATAGGAATACACCCCCATGTTCACGCCGGCATCCGCTTCTCCGGCGCTGCTGCGCTTGTTCCGGTCCACCCGCGCCTTGTACGCGTGCGCGCGGTTCATCAGGCCCTTCGACGTGGAGCACGACAGGATCCAGGACAACTCGAACACCTCCGGCACGTCCGACTGGCGGTAGAAGACCTGGCGTTCGGGATCCAGGCCGCAGGCGATCCACGTCGCGGCGAGTTCGTGGCAAAGGTCCCTGAAGAGCGCGGGGTCTTTGACGAGCGTCAGGGCATGAAAGTCCGCCAGGAAATACATGGCGTGCGCTTCGGGCGACTTCCGCGCGAG
>CAZZNP010000025.1:0-39042 GCA_964655785.1 uncultured Gemmatimonadota bacterium | reverse complement strand
TGGCCGCTTCATTCCACAGAACGGTGGCCGCTTCATTCCACAGAACGGTGGCCGCTTCATTCCACAGGGCGGTCCTGTCCCTCCTGGCCGCCGTGACCCTGGCGCACCTCGCCGGATGCGCCGCTTCTTCGTACTCCGTCCGGTTCGACGTCTACCGGTCTCCCCTGCTCGGTCTCCCCGGAGACGATGGGACGATCGTCCTCCTGGGTTTCAATGGTACCGACCTGGCCCTGAACAATCTGGCCGGTTTCCTGTTCGCCCGCGCCCTGGTGTCGGACTCCACGCTGCCGGCCATCGAAATGAGGCCGGTGCTCCGGACGCTGTCACGCCATCCCCACGAAGCCGGACAGGTCTCCGATTCTCTCGCGCTGCTCGTAGGAAGGGAGATGAACGCCGACATCATGCTGGTCGGCGACCTCGACAGGGCCTACACGGAAGAGTACGGGGAGGTAAAGGTCTTTCGGGAGGAGGAGGCCATGGAGGTGGGGCTCGGCCGAACGGACATCAAGTTCATCAACAAGTCCCACATCGTGCCACATATCGATCAGACGGCGGTCATGACGGCTACGCTACGGGCCTACGAGGTCGGATCGAACGAGCTGCTCGGCCGCTATGCCATTACGGAATCCGAATCCTATCGCACGGTGCTGCCCGATCCGGTCGAAGCGCCGCCGCAAGGGGCGGTCTCCGTCGAGATCGTCTCGCCTGTGCTGACCGAGGTCCTGGCCAGGCGCATCGTGGACCGGCTGATAGCCGCCCTGGTACGGGAAAACGTCCGGGTTACGCGGAGGCTGGTACTTACCGGGGACCGCCAAGCCGTCTCGGCTGCAAGGGAAGGACAATGGTCCCGGGCGGTGGAGATCTGGGAAAACGTCGTGGCAGCGGACCCGGCCGACGCCGCGGCCTGGAACAACCTGGCGGTCGCCTACGAACGGTCGGGCCGGCGTTCCGATGCCGCGGCGGCTTACCGGAGCGCCCTCTCCGCGAGCCCCGGCGACCGGTCCATACAGTTCAACACCCGGGCATTCGGACTCTCAACGGACCGCTAATCGATGTGGACCATCCGGTTGCCCGCGGCCGATTCGTATATACCGTCCAGGATCTGCATGATTTCGACGCCCTGCTCGCCCGTTGACATGGGCGCGCGGCCGGCCCGGATGCAGTCCACGAAATGGGCGATTTCGGCCGCTACGCAGTCCGACCATTCCCTCGGGGTGTAGGCGGGCGTGATATCTACCTGCTCGCCGTGCAGGTCCGTATAGACGGTCAGGTCGTTTCCGTTGATCTCGGCCCCGCCTCGGGTACCCATCAGCTTGACGTACGATCCTTCCGAGGGAACGTGGGAGGCCCAACTCGTCTCCGCGACGAGCGTGGCGCCGCCTTCGAACCGGATGAAGGCCGCGGCAAGGTCTTCCACGTCGAAGGCGCCCTCCACCGAATCGCTCAGCCGGGCATAGGTGGCGCCCAGCACGGACTCCGGGCGGGGATTGCCCATCAGCCAGCGCGTGAGATCGATCATGTGGACGCCGAGGTCGATCAAAGGCCCGCCGCCGGCCTGGGACTTTCGCGTGAACCAGGTCCCGGGTCCCGGAATCCCGCTTCGCCTCAACCAGCCGGTCTTGGCATAGTAGATTTCGCCTAGCACGTCCTGCTCGACGAGCTTCTTCAGGATCCCGGTCTCGGTACGGAACCGGTTGTTCAGGGCGATCATCAGGTACCGGCCGTTGCGCCGGGCGGCGGCGGCCATGTCGCGCCCCTGTCCCGCGTTCAGCGCCATGGGCTTCTCGCACAGCACGTGGGCGCCGGTGTCCAGGACGTCGATGGTCACGGGCGCATGAAGGAAATTGGGAAGGCAGACGCTGACCAGGTCGGGACCCAGGGCCGCCAGGTCCCGATAGTCGGTGAACGCGTGGGGCACGGCGTGGCTCGATGCGGTTTCCTCGACCAACCCGGCGTCGAGATCGGCCAGTCCGATGACCTCTGCCCGTTCGTCCTTCAGGTAACCGGCGAGATGGGCCTGCCCGAGCCCCAGCCCGATCACGCCGACGGTTGTTTTCTCTTCCATTCGCCTATCCGAAAAGGCCGGTCCGCTATCGTCCGCCGCGATAGGCGATCAGATCGATCTCGATTCCGGCGTTAAGGACGACGCCCGACTGGATGGTGGAGCGGGCGGGCGGATCGCCCGTGTAGTAGGAACTGTACACTTCGTTCATGGCGGAGAAGTCTTCCAGGTCGTTCAGAAACACCGTGGCCTTGACGACGTCATCCATCGTCAGGCCGGACTTGGCCAGCGCCTTCTGCAGGTTGTCCATGACCATCTTCGTTTCCGCCTCGATGCCACCGGGGATGATTCGGCCCCGGACGGCCGCGATCTTGCCGGAAAGGAACACGAAGTCGCCCGCCTCGATGGCCTCGCTGTAGTTCTGGCCGGGTGCGATGGCCCTGCGTCCCCGGTCGTCCTGAGACTGGGCAGGCAAAACAGCGTAACCCAGCGAAACGGCGGCGACGAGCAGTGCCGCGAAGCCGGCGAAAAGCCACTTTGAAACCACGATGTTCAGTTCGAAGGCTTCTTCTTTTCTTCCGCCCTTGATACGTATGGTCGAGCCCATGATTACCTCCCCTGATTTTGGTTGACACAACATGCCTCGGGCTTTATCTTTATGACCTAATGGTCGAAAAATCAAGTAGAATTGGGAAAAGGATGGATATGACCACGTGCCCGATTGTCTGTATGGTCCGACTGCGGTTTCCTCTTCGGACCCGGGGCACGGTAAAACCAGATTGAAACGAAAGGAAATGCACGTTCAGCGTGCATTTTTTTTTGTCCGCCTTTTCATATCCATGGGGGATGAAGTCGTATGCAGGAAAGCTTGCAGGCGTTGTTGGAATTGCAGAAAACGGATAGTGACCTGATCGAGCTTGAACAGTTCAAGGTAGACATACCCAATCAGCTGGAGACGATGGAGACCGCCCAGTCCGAGGCGGAGACCAGGCTCGGTAACCAGGAAACGAAGGTCGAGGACATCGAGAAGCACAGGCGGCAGCACGAACGGGAACTGCAGGACGCGCAGGAACAGGTCAAAAAGTACCAGGGGCAGTTGTACAGCGTTAAGACCAACAAGGAATACGACGCCCTCCAGATGGAGATCCAGGCACAGAAGAACCGCATCTCCGAGCTCGAAGACGCGATTCTGCAGTTGATCTCCGAGGCCGAGGCTGAGCAGGAGACGCTGGAGACCATGCGCGGCGAGACCGAAACGCTCGTGGAACGATTCGGTGAAGAGCGCACGGCGCTCGAATCCCGGCTGTCGGCGGTAGACGAAGACATCGCCGTCAAAATGGACGAGCGCAAGAGGATGGCCATGCGCGTGGAGAACCGGGTCCTGAATGTCTACGACCGTATTCGACGCAGTCTGCGGGGAATGACCGTCGTGCCGGTGAAGAAGGGGGCTTGCTCAGGCTGCTTCTACGTGATACCGCTGCAGGTCATCATGCAGATCCGCCAGGGGTATAGGCTGGTATCCTGTGAAGGCTGCGGCAGGATCCTGTTCATCGAAGAAGGCCTGGAGAATTGAAATCCGTCTGGCCGCGCCAGATCGTGCCAGATAGCGCCAGGCCATGCCGCGACAGGCCACTTCCGGCCGTCCGGCAGTCTATTCCTCGACAGCCAGGGTTGAATCGCGCCGCGTCTCTGGTTATATTGAACCTGTAAAACGTCCCAAGTCGCCCAGGCGATCGCGTTCGTCGGCAAGGCGAACGAGGAAAGTCCGAGCACCACAGGGCGGGATGCCTGCTAACGGCAGGGGGCAGTGATGCCACGGAAAGTGTCACAGAAAATACACGGCCGATCCCTTCGGGGAGGCAAAGGTGAAAAGGTGAGGTAAGAGCTCACCGCGGTCCGGGTAACCGGTCCGGCAGGACAAACCCCATCCGGTGCAAGACCGAATAGGAGAGGAGAGACGGCCCGTCTCGACCGCCGGGAAACCGGAGACTCTCGGGTTAGGTCGCACGAGGCGGCTGGCGACAGCCGTCCCAGATAGATGATCGCCACCTTCACCGCGAAGGTACAGAACTCGGCTTACGGTCGGCTTGGACGTTTTACGATTCCCGGTGTTTTGACGGTCCTTTCACTTCCCCGGATCTCCACCCCGGGCGCCGCGATCACGCTCGACATCCGAAAGGTCGCATGAACAGCCGCTGGGTCCTAAACGACGAACATCCCCAGGTTCCCGAAATGATGGAGCAGATCAACGTTCCGCGCGTGATCGCGCAGATTCTGCTCAACCGGGGTGTATCGACCTTCGACGACGCCCGGTGTTTCCTGAAGCCCACGCTGGACGACCTGCACAGTCCGTTCCTCATGGAGGACATGGACCTCGCCGTAGAACGGATCGCCAAGGCCATCGAAGGCAAGGAACACATCATGGTCTTCGGCGACTACGACGTGGACGGGACCACGGCGACCACGCTGCTGTACCTTACGATCAAGCTGCTGACGGACCGGATTTCCTCCTACATTCCCAACCGTCTGGCCGATGGCTACGGACTGTCCATCGAAGGCCTGCAGGAAGCCAGAAACCGCGGCGTAACGCTGATCCTGGCAGTCGACTGCGGGATTACGGCCAACGCGGAGGTGGACCAGGCCCGAGAAATGGGTATCGATGTGATCATCATCGATCACCACGTTCCGGGGGATATCCTTCCGAAGGCCGCCGCCATACTGAACCCGAAGCGGGCCGACTGCGGTTACCCGTTCAAGGAGCTTTGCGGCGTCGGCCTGGCGTACAAGGTGGCGCAGGCGCTGGCCGAGCACGTGGGACTGCCGGAGAACGCGGTGTATACGCACATGGACCTCGTGGCCCTGGGCACGACGGCGGACATCGTTCCCTTGCGCGACGAGAACAGGGTGCTGACCAAGTACGGCCTGGACATGATGCAGCAGACGCACAAGGCGGGCTTGCTGGCGCTGCTGGACGTAGCGGGACTGCGGGAGAAGGAACTGTCCACGGGACACATGCTGTTCCTGCTGGCGCCGCGCATAAACGCAGCCGGCCGCATGGGCGACGCCTCGCGCGTGGTCGATCTCCTCATCACGGAGGACCAGCACAGGGCGACGCAACTGGCCGAAGAATTGGACATGGAGAACCAGAGACGGCGCAAGGAAGACACGCTCACCTTCGAAGCGGCCCGTGAAGTCGTGGAGAATGATCCGTTCCTGCAAGAGGCGAAGGGACTCGTACTCGCCTCGGACACCTGGCACCCCGGCATTATCGGCATCGTCGCCTCCCGCATGGTGGAAGCCTTCAACCGGCCGGTCGTGATGATTTCGACTACGGGCGAAAAGGGGCGGGGCTCGGCGCGTACCGTGGGAGATTTCCACCTCTACAACGCCATCAAGGAGTGCTCCGACCTGCTGGTACAGTTCGGCGGCCACCACCATGCGGCGGGCCTGTCCATCGAAAAGGGCCGTATCGAGGAATTCAGGCAGAAGTTTCACGAGGTGGTCGCGGCGCGCGCGACACCGGCCGATTTCATACCGAGGCTCGAAATCGACTCGGAAATCGAACTCGAAGAGGTGACTCCGCGCATGGTCCGGCTGTTGAAGATGATCGGGCCCTTCGGACCGGCGAACCACCACCCCGTGCTTGTATCGCGCGACCTGAGCGTCGTCGGAAAGCCGAGGACGATCGGGAGGGACAACAAGCACCTGAAGTTCCGGGTCAGGCAAAAAGGCCGCGTCATGGACGCAATCGGTTTCGGAATGGCGCACTTTTACGATATGGTGAATGACAGCCGGGACCACCTGGACCTGGCCTACACCCTCGAGGAAAACACCTTTCGGGGCGAGACAAGCCTCCAGTTGCGTATAAAAGACATCAGACTCGGCACGGCATAACCGCCGATCCCGCTATGAAACTACTCGACCGTTTCCTCGACGGCGACCGGAACGCCCTGTCCCGCGTTATTACCCTGCTGGAAAACGATCGGAACCACAGGTCCACGATCATGGACCGGCTGTATCCCCTTTCCGGCAAGGCAAGACGCATCGGGATCACGGGGCCGCCCGGTGCCGGAAAGAGCTCCCTTGCGGACCGCCTCACCACCCTCTTGCGGAAGGATGGCCGCACGGTAGGCATCGTTGCGGTGGACCCGACCAGTCCCTTTACCGGCGGGGCGTTGCTCGGCGACCGGCTCCGCATGCAGGGGTCGTGGGACGATCCGCAGGTGTTCCTGCGCAGCCTGGCCGACCGGAGCCATTCCGGCGGCCTTTCGGAGGCGGCTCCCTACGCGATGACGGCCCTTGACGCCTTCGGCAAAGATGTTATCATTGTGGAGACCGTGGGCGTCGGACAGTCCACGCTTGACGTATCCGAAGTCAGCGATACCACTGTCGTCCTGCTCACGCCGGAGTCGGGCGACAGCATCCAGGCCATGAAGGCCGGCCTGATGGAGATCGCCGACGTCCTGGTCGTCAACAAGTCCGACCGGGATGGGGCGGACCGTTTCGCCGCGGAGCTGAGGACGATCGTGGACCTTGGGCGGTGGGAGGAAGGCTGGAAGCCGCCCGTCCTCAATGTCAGCGCGCGGGACGACGCCGGCATGGACGATTTATACGAACGGCTGGACGCACACGGGGACTTCCTCGCCTCGGAAGGAAGGCTGGAGAAGCGCCGGTTGCGCCAGGGCCGTTCGGCGATCGAAAGGACGCTCGGCGAGATATGGCGGGGCAGGCTGACGGGCCTACGGGACGCCGACGGCACGATGGACCGGTTGTCCGAACGCGTCGCCCGCGGGGAGATGCATCCCCTCGCGGCCGCCCGGGAGATGTTGGACAGGCTGGAAGAATGACGCGGCCGGGCGGCGCCCCGCGGTTCCGCACACCTGAGAGAGCACGATCGATATGGCAGACAACATACGCGTTCTCGTAGCCAAACCGGGACTGGACGGCCATGACCGGGGCGCCAAGGTAGTAGCCGGCGCCTTGCGGGACGCCGGCATGGAAGTGATTTACACCGGACTGAGGCAGACGCCGGAGATGATCGTGGAAGCGGCCGTACAGGAAGACGTGGACGTGGTCGCCCTGAGCATCCTTTCGGGCGCTCACATGACCATCTTTCCCCGCGTCATGGAGCTGCTGAGGGAAAGGGGCGTCGAACACATGCTCCTGACCGGTGGCGGGATCATTCCGAAATCCGACGCGGCGGAGCTTGTGGAACTGGGCGTGGGACAACTCTTCGGCCCCGGCACGTCGACCCGTGACATCATCGCCTACATCAACGAAGAAGTGGGCCGCCGCCGCGTGGAGGATGAGTTATAGCCCGCGTCGGGCCTGGGGCGGCCCCGGACGGACGAGACTGATTTCAGGAGGTATACATGCGTAAGCCAATAGTTGCTTTGATCATTGCCGGTATCCTTTCGTTGACATGGATCGCCGGCGGCGAAGCCCAGGTGCGCAAGTCATCGGCGGACCTGGTGCTGGTGAACGGCACGGTATACACGATGGATGACAGCCGGCCCAAGGCGCAGGCCGTGGCCGTAATCGGCAACCGGATCGCCGTAGTTGGCGTCAATGAAGACGTGGAGCCGTTCATCGGTCCCGATACGCGGGTTATCGACCTCGAAGGCCAGACCATGGTACCCGGTTTGAAGGAAAGCCATGGCCACCTCATGGGCATCGGGGTCGCGAAGATGACGGTCGACCTGGTTGGTATTTCGGGTTACGACGAACTCATCGAACGGGTACTGGCGGCGGCCGAAGGCTTGGAGGAAGGGGAGTGGATCACAGGCCGCGGGTGGCACGAGGAGAAGTGGACGGACCGCAGCTCACTCACGGTCCGCGGGTTCATGACCCATCACAGGTTGAGCGAGGCCGTGCCGGATATTCCGGTGTTCCTGCGAAGGGCTGACGGCCACGCCGGCTTCGCCAACGCCAAGGCCATGGAACTGATGGGGATCGACCGGGACGCCGTGTCGCCCGAAGGCGGAGATATCATAAAGGATGAGGACGGCAATCCCACGGGCGTACTGGTGGACCGGGCCATGTACCTGGTCGAGGTCCCGCCATTTACGGAAAACCAGCGGCGACAGGCCCTTGAGTTCGGCATCCAGGAATGCCTGGCGAACGGCATTACCATGTTCGACGACGCCGGGGTCGGCATGGGAGGGATCGACCTGTACAAGGAATACGCGGACGCGGGCAAGCTGGACATGCGGGTCTACGTGATGGTCGAGAACCTGTATACCATGCGGGCGCTGCAAAAACCGTGGTCACATCCCGACGGATTCCTGACCGTCCGCGCCGTCAAGATGCGCGGCGACGGGGCACTCGGTTCGCGGGGCGCCTGGCTGCTGGAGCCCTATGAAGACGACCCGGGAAATTACGGCTTCTTCACCACCCAACCCGATTCCATCTACGAGGCTGCACGATACGGCCTGGAGCACGGCTGGCAGGTGTGCACCCACGCCATCGGCGACCGCGGCAACCGTATGATGCTTGACATGTACGAGAAGGCGATGCAGGAGTTTCCCCATGTGAAAGACCACCGTTACCGGGATGAGCACACGCAGATCCTCGACGAGACCGACATACCCCGGTTCGCCAAACTGGGCGTGATCGCATCGATGCAGGGAATTCATGCGACCTCGGATCTGCCCTGGGCGCCGGCCCGGCTCGGTTACGACCGCACGGAGGAAGGCGGCTATGTCTGGCAAAAGCTGCTGAAGGAAGGCGTCAAGATAATCAACGGGACCGACGCGCCGGTCGAAGGTATCAGTCCTATTTCGTCGTTTTACGCCAGCGTGACCCGTGAGCTGCCGGATGGGACGCCGGAAGGAGGGATGTTCGGCGACCAGCGCATGTCGCGGCAGGAAGCCCTGAGATCATATACCCTGGACGCCGCCTACGGTTCGTTTCACGAAGACGAACTCGGATCCATCGAGCTTGGCAAGCTCGCGGATTTCACCGTGCTGTCGAAGGATATCATGACCGTTCCCGAGAACGAGATCCTGGATACGGAAATCCTGTATACCATCGTGGACGGGAAGGTGCGGTACGAAAGAGGACGGGCCGCGATGCCGTGACGCGATGCCGTGACGCGATGCCGTGACGCGATGCCGTGACGCGATGCCGTGATGGGATGCCGTGACGCGATGCCGTGAAGAGGCTGATTGAAGAAAAACCGGTGGCGTAATGGAACGGGGAGGGAACCCAAGGGGGCTTTCCCCGTTCTTTCTATCAGGACACTTGTTTCAGGGGATGTCCGCCGTCCGCATCGCGTTGGTAAAACTTGACGCAGGCCGATTTACGATGCATATTCTCAGGCTTGCGTCCGCAGTAATTCGCATGGGAATCCCGCGAGGGGAGGCGGCGTGGCCGCGCATCTCTGCATCTGCCTGTTGACCGGCTTGATGGCGTTTCAGGGGTCTGGGACGCCGGGAGCGCGCCATACGACGGAATCCGTCACCGACCAGATGCGCCAGCGCCTCGACAGCATTACAACGCTGGCGGTCCGGTATACGGTGACGACCTACGCGGCCGTGCTCGAACAGCGAAACGAATCCGAAGGCCGGCTTTATCTCCAGAGAGACGAGAACCGTCTGCGCCTGGAGGAAGCCGGACAGACCCTCGTATCTGACGGTGAATCTTTATGGACCTACGTGCATGGCAACCGGCAGGTCATTGTGTCACCCGCAGCGGAAGAGGCTTCGGGAACGCGGCCGGACGATTTTATTTTCAATTACTCGAACCGTTACCGGTACGATCTGGAGGGCAGGGAACCGGTCGATGGCGTGCCATGCTTCCTGCTCAGGCTTACCGCCGTCGCGCCGGACGAGGACATTCCCGCGTTGCGCATCTGGGTGGATGAGGGGACCTGGCTTACGAAGAAAGTAATGTATTCGGACGACATGGGAACCGAAACCATCCTGCAATTCATGGATTACCGGCTGAACGCGAAGCTCGAACCCGGGCTGTTCGAAATGACGACGCCCGAGTATGTCGAATGGGTCGACCTGCGATGAAAGTCGCCGGGTAGAAAACGGAGAGGGCCTTGCCCAATATCAGTCTTGCCAGCCTGGGCTGTTCCAAGAACCTGGTGGATTCCGAGGTCATGCTGGGCCAGCTCACCCGGGCCGGCTACAGCGTGGTGACCGACCATGGGGACGCGGACGTCATCATCGTGAATACCTGCGCGTTCATCGGTCCCGCCAAGGAAGAGTCCATCGAAACCATTCTGGACCTGGCGCGGTTCAAGGAAGACGGCCGGTGCGATTCGCTCGTCGTCACGGGATGCATGGCGCAGCGTTACGCCCACGACCTGGTCGCCGGGATGCCGGAAGTGGATGCCGTCATCGGCGTGCATCAATACCCGCGTATCGTCCAGTTGCTGGACCGCCTGCGCGACCGGAGCGAGACCCTGCGAGAGATACGCAGGCAGCCGCTGCCCACCGACTATTCCTATCCAAGGGTCATCACCACGCCTCGCCACTCCGTCTACCTCAAGATCGCCGAGGGGTGCGACCGCAGGTGCACGTTCTGCATCATCCCGGCCATCCGGGGCGGCCAGCGCAGCCGGACCGTCGACTCCCTGGTGGAAGAGGCCGGGATGCTCGCCGGCCAGGGCGCCGTCGAACTGAACCTGATCTCGCAGGATACCACCTGGTACGGCAAGGATCTGGAGGAACCGGCCAGGCTGGAAGACCTGCTTGCCGCGCTCAACGGCGTGGAGGGCGTGCGCTGGATCCGTGCGCTGTACAATCATCCCGTGCGTTTCACCGACGCGTTGATCGGCGCCTTCGCCGACCTGGAACAGGTCTGCAACTACGTCGATATGCCGCTACAGCACATATCGGACCCCATGCTCGAGCGCATGAACCGCGAGACGACTTCGAAGGAGACGCGCGCGCTTATGGAACGGATCCGGGCCCGGATTCCGGACGTGACGCTGAGGACAACCTTCATCGTAGGTTTTCCGGGGGAGACGGACGAGGACTTCGAACAGCTCTACGACTTCGTGGAGGAGACTCGATTCGACCGCATGGGTGTGTTCATGTATTCGAAGGAAGAGAACACGCCGGCAGCACGGTACGAACAGCAGGTTCCCGAAACGGTCAAGCAGGAGCGATACAACCGGCTCATGGCGCTGCAGCGTGAGATATCACTGGATCGAAACCGGTCGCTGGTCGGGAAGACGGTCGACGTCCTGATCGACGAAGTCACCGATGATGGCAATTATACCGGACGAACCGCCGCGGATGCGCCGGAGGTAGATAACGAGGTGCTTGTTGCGGGGAACGGCCTGGCTCCCGGTGACGGTCTGGCTCCTGGTGACGGCCAGACCCCTGGGAACGGCCAGACCCCTGGTGACGACCAGACCCCTGGTGACGGCCTGGCTCCCGGAGACTTCGCGTCCGTGGAAATCACCGATGCCATGGAATACGATCTGGTCGGAGCGGTAGCGACGGGAACCCCCAGCCCCGCAGATCAGAACCGGCAGACTTTTCCCGCCCGTTTTGGAACACCGGCATGATCATCCCGCGCGCATCTTACTTCACAGTCCCTGTTACAGGGGTTCTCCTCGCCCTGTTTGTGCTATCGGCGTGCAGCCCGCCCGATTTCGATCCGGACTGGACCGCGGAAGAACTCTACGACTACGGGACGGAGCGCCTGGAACAAGAAGACTGGCTGGACGCCCTGGACGCCTTCAGGGCCATCACCCTCAGTCATTCCGGCAGCGATATCGTGGATGATGCCCTGTACCACCAGGGCGAGATGCACATCAAGCTGAAGGAATACCCGCTTGCCGTTATCGTGTTTCGCCGGCTGATCAGTGATTTCCCCCAAAGCCCGCATAGCGATGCGAGCCAGTACCAACTGGCCTATGCCACGTTCCTTCAGTCCAATCCGCCCCATCTCACGCAGGACAAGACCTTCGAAGCCATACGCGAGCTTCAGTTCTTCCTCGACGAGTACCCCGATAGCGAGTGGAGCGCGGAAGTCCATGAACTGCTGCAGGAGTGTTACGACAAGGTGGCCGAGAAGGACTACCGGATAGGCAACCTTTACTTCAAACTGAAAGACTGGGAAGCGGCCCGTCTCTATTTCGGAGAACTGCTGGAAACCTATCCCATGAGCAATTGGGCGACCCGGGCGCAATACGAAATCGCCGAAAGCTATGCGAGGGAAGGGAAGTACCGGGAAGCCATCGAACAGTATGAGATCTTCATCCAGAGTTATCCCGATAACGAACTGTCGGCGGAGGCGGGAAAGCGACTTGCGAAACTGAGATCCGACCACCCGGCGCCGTCCGTTCCGGCCGGTTCCCCTGATCCGCCTGCGGAATATGGTAACGCCGGGAACGATCAGGCGTCCACGGACCGGTCCTCTCCGGCTGAGTCCGAGAGCGGCAACACACCGTGAAAATTCACCGGCTTGGCGTATTCGGGGGAACGTTCGACCCGATACATTCCGGCCATCTGGCTATTGCCCGGGGCGTTGCCGATCGTTGCGCCCTCGACCGTCTCCTCTTCGTCCCGTCCGCCCGGCCACCGCACAAGCAGGGACATGCCATCGCCCCGGCGGAGGACCGTTACCGCATGGCGCAATTGGCCGCGCGGCAGGATCCCCGGTTCGAGGTTACGGACATGGAGATCAACCGCCCCGGCCTTTCCTATACCGTGGACACGCTGGACATACTGAGGAGGGAGTACGGCGCGGCCTGTGCGCTCTATCTCGTCCTCGGCGCCGACAGCCTGCTCGAGATAGACACCTGGCATTTGCCGGACCGGCTGTTCGAACTGGCAACGGTGGTGACGGTCCCGCGTCCGGGCAAAGACCTTGCCGGAGTGGATCCTGGCTGGCGGGACCGCGTCGTCGACATCCAACTTCCCGAAATCGATATCTCGTCCACGGACATTCGCCGGCGCGTTGGAGCGGGACTTCCCATCGGCCACCTGGTCCCGGCGGAAGTGGCGGGCTACATCGAAGAACGGGGTCTCTACGGAGACCGTGGGACGCGCGGGGGATAGGGGCGGAGGCGGCACCGCGGACTAGCGGAACAGGCGGCCTGGCGCGATTGGGAAGGCCAGGCGACTTCGCTGAAATACACTCAGGAGCGGATCCGTTTCCAGAGTGCCTCGGCCCCTGCGGTCAACTCATCCTCGGTCCCGTCGTTTTCCAGTATGAAATCCGCCCACCTCGCCTGTTTCTCGTCGGAGACCTGGGCAGCGATGCGCTGCTCGGCCTCGCGCTCGGTCAGGCTGTTTCGAAGGATGAGCCGTTCTTTCCGCCTGGAGGCTGGCGCGGTGACCAGGATGACCTGGTCGGCGAGGTCGGTGGGGCCGGTGTCCACCAGCAGAGGGGCGTCGACCACGACGACCCCGTCGTAGCCTTCGCCGCGCATTTCGGCGGTCCGGCGGCGGATTTCCGCGCGTATGGCAGGCCTGACCAGGCGGTTTAGCCGGTGTCTGGCCGCTTCGTCGCCGAAGACCACGCGGCCGAGCGCCTGCCGGTCCACCTCTCCTTCCGCCGTCAGAACGCCTTCGCCGAAGGTTTCCCGGATGGCGTCGCGCAACCGGTCGGTCCGCAACAGGCCGTGGCCGATGGCGTCGGCGTCGAGGACGCGTGCGCCGAGCCGCTCGAAAACCCGGGCCACCGTAGACTTACCCGAGGCGATGCCGCCGGCTACTCCGATGACGATCAAGTCTCACCTATACCCCGACCGTTCCAGCGCCGTTTGCCTGTTCGCCCGGGGCGGCTGCGGGTTCGAGAACTTCCGACCCGGTATCCTCGAGACGGACGGAGACCATTTTGGAAAGACCGGGTTCTTCCATGGTAATGCCGTAGAGATAGTCGGCGGCTTCCATGGTCCGCTTGTTGTGGGTGACCACGAGGAACTGCGTGTCGCTGGTAAACTGGCGCAAGGCGCTTGCGAAACGTCGCACGTTGGCGTCGTCCAGAGGCGCGTCCACTTCGTCGAACACGCAGAAGGGGCTGGGTTTCACGAGATAGATGGCGAAAAGCAAGGCGATGGCCGTGAGGGCCGTCTCGCCACCAGATAGCAGGGCCAGGCTCTGCAGCCGCTTTCCGCCCGGCCGCGCCATGATTTCGATGCCCGTTTCGAGGGGGTCGCCTTCTTCGAGCATGAGGTCCGCCTCGCCGCCCTCGAAAAGCGTCTGGAAGGTGGTCATGAAGTTGGTCCGGACCTCTTCGAAGGTGGTCATGAATCGGGAACGGGCGGCCTTGTTCATCTTGACGATGGTCTTCTCCAGGTTGTCCTTGGCCTCGATGAGGTCGTTCTGCTGCTGCTGGAGAAAGTCGAGTCGCTCCTTGCCCGCCCTGTACTCCTCCACCGCAGCCATGTTGATGGGGCCCAGGTCGTCCACCTTGCGCTGGAGACTGCTCCTCAGGGTCTGGGCGGCGTCGGGCGTGTATTCGTCCAGTTCCTCGATCCGCGGCAGTTCGTCCATGCCCTCGGGATCGGTGTCGTGCTTCTCCATCAACTGACGCCGGATCTCGTTGCTCTTCATATACAGCTCGGCGTCTTCCAGCTCCGCCTGGTGAACCTGTTCCTGCACCTGGGTCAGCGCGTTCCGGTCTTCGCCGAGGCGCTGCTGTATCCCGCGTTCGGCTTCCTGCAGGTTCTGGTGCTCTTCGAGGACGGCGTCGCGGTCCACTTCCCGTTTCCGCCTGGCCCCGTAGTGCGTTTCCAGCTGTTTCTCGTTCCGTTCCTGCGTCTTCTTCAGTTCCTTCGACTGGCTGCCGGCTTCCACCGCTTCGGTTTTTCTTTGTGCCAGGAGATTGGCCAGGCGCTCGTTTTCCTGTGTGAGAAACTCGTCGGTGGTACTCAGCTCGTTGCTCCGGCTCTCCATGGAGACGAGGGCGACCCTTGCGTCGTTGGCCGCTTCAGCCAGGTGCTGGCGTTCCGCTTCCATCTCGTCCAGCGCCTCCTGGTTACTCCGCTCTTTTTCTTCGGCCGAAAGCCGGTCGCGGTCCAGGGACTCCAGCGCCTTCTTCTTCTTTTCGCGGTCCCCCGCCGCGGTCTTCGCTTCGGCGGCCAGGTTTTCCGCTTCCCGCGCGAGTTTTTCGTCCTGTTCGGTCATCCGGGAGCGCTCGAAATCCAGTTGCCGGACCCGGGACTCCGTTTCCATCAACTTGCGCCGGGATTCGCCGAGCACCTGTTCGACGGACGCCTGCCGTTCGGTAAGCGCGGCCAGTTCCGCCTCCAGTCCTTCCAGCTCACCGGCGATCTTCTCGCGTTCCGCGCAGTTTTCTTTCAGTTCCACTTCGATTTCTTCAATCCGCTCCGCGCGGCGCAGCAGGTCCGATTCAACCGCCTCGGACGATCCACCGGCCAGCAACCCGGCCGGGTCCACGACTTCGCCCGCGGCCGTCAGTAGTCTCCAGTCCTGGTCGGTGTCGAACAGCGGGGACAGGCGGAAGGCCGTGTCGAGATCCTTCACGAGCAAGACCCGGGAGAGCAGGTGGGTCACCGCCGGGTCCAGCGCCTTGTCGGAAGTGACCATCGTGCTCGCGCGCCCGATGATGCCGTCGTCCTCGAAAGGCAGGTCGGCGGGTGCGGGGCGGGACTTCATCCGGTCCAGGATGACGAAGGAGACCCGGCCGGCGTCCTGTTCCCGGAGGTAGTTCAGGCCCGCCTCGGCATCTTCGGTGCGGTCGGCTACGACGTACTGCAGCATGTCGTCCATGTAGGCGGCGATCACGGTTTCGTACGCCTTGTCGATCGTGATCTCATCCGCCAGCACGCCTCGGAGCCCATTGATCTCCGCGCCGTTGGTCAACAGCGTACGGACCCCCTGTCCGAACCCTTCATACTGCCGGTGCATGCGGTCGAGCAGCGCCTTTTCTTTTTCAGCCGTCGCGATGGTCGTTTCGAGGCCGGTCAGCCCTTCCCGGGCCGACTCGATGCATGCGCGCGCGTCCTGTACGGACTCCGTCAGGTTCGCATGGAGGGACGCGTTTTCCTCCACCACCCGCCTGTGGCCGGTCAGTTCTTTCTGCACGACTTCGACGGCCGCCGTTTTAGAACCCAGTTCTTCGGCAAGCTTCTTACGGGCGGATTCCACTTCGGCGCTTCGGTCGCCAAGGGACTTCTCCCGGGCCTCGAGCGAACTGATCTCCGCCAGTTCGCTCGAATGCTTCTGGATCAACGTCCTGGCCTGGTCCCGGAGCGCCTGGGTCGCTTCTTTCTGCGCGGCGATCCGGCCGGCGTAGGTCCTGGACGCTTCGTCCCGCTCCGCGAAGGCGGCGCGCGCCTGCTCCAGCGCCGTCTCCAGGGTCTTGCGGTCGTCACCGATCCGGACCAGCTGGGACCGGATGCGTTCCTGCTCGGTCTCTGCCTGCTCAGCTTCGCCGGCCGCGGAACTGGCCCGCTGCTCGAGGCCGGTCCGGCGTTCCTTGCTTACCAGGAGTTCCTCTTCCAGCGCCCTGATCTGGTCGTCGATCCGGTTCACCGCGTCCTGCCGGTTCTGGAGCTTTTCTTCCTTTTCCAGCTGGACGGCCTTGTTCTTCTCGATCTCGGCCTCGGCGGTCCGTATGCGCGTCTGGATGGCTTCCTTGCGGTCCGCGTACTCCCGGATCCGGGCGCGGACGGGTTCGGTCTTCCCGCGCAGATCCTGGTACGCGTGGCAGGCGACCACGATCTCCACGTCCTTCATCTGCTGCATCAGTCGGTCGTACCGCTCGTACTTGCGCACCTGCCGCCGCAGCGAACTTACGCTGCGTTCGACTTCATCCAGGAGGTCGGCGATGCGCACCAGGTCGTGCTGGGTCCCCTCCAGCTTCCGCTGCGCCAGGCGCCGCCGGGTCTTGTACTTGTTGATGCCGGCGGCTTCCTCGATGAGCTGGCGGCGCTCCAGCGGGCTGCCGTTCACCACCGATTCCACCATGCCCTGCTCGATGATCGAATAGGCGTGGGCGCCCATGCCCGTGTCCAGCAGGAGGTTGGTGATGTCCTTGAGGCGGCAGGGCACCTTGTTGATCTGGTATTCGCTCGCGCCGGAGCGGAAGTAACGGCGCGTGATCGTGACTTCGCTGTATTCGACGGGCAGCTTCTGTTCGCTGTTGTCGATCGTCAGCGACACCTCCGCCATGCCGAGGGGCTTCCGGGCCGCCGTCCCGTTGAAGATGATGTCTTCCATCCGGTCGCCACGCAGCGAAGTCGCGCGGTGTTCCCCCAGCGCCCAGCGAATGGCGTCGACGATATTGGACTTTCCGCAGCCGTTCGGACCGACCACGGCCGTAATGCCGTCGCTGAACTTCACCTTCAACCGGGTGGAGAAGGATTTGAAACCGATCATTTCGAGATGGGACAGACGCATCGGAGTCGGATCCTGATAGCGAAAATCGTCTGGTCGAAATACGGTAAAGTGAGATCGGGCCGAAAATGGGTTTCAGGAGACTATTAAGGGGATATATTAGTATATGTAGGGGGCTTGTCAAGCGATTTATACACTATGTACGGCGGATGAGCATCTGCTACGAACGCGTACAGACGGGGGATCTGACGCGGATCGAAGGGGCTTTGGCGCGGCCGGTCGGTGGTGCGGTCAGCGGCCAGACTGATGCGGTCAGCGGCCAGACTGATGCGGTCAGCGGCCTCCCGACCATCGCGGGTGTATCCGGTTCGGCTCGGGCGGCAACCAGGGATCGAAGCGGCAAGATGGCAAGATCAACAGACAATCCGACTATCGTGGTCATCATACCGGTCCTGAACGAAGAGGATTCGATCGGACTGGTCCTGTCGCACATCCCGGAGGGGATGGCCGCGGCCGTGATCGTCGCGGACAACGGTTCGACGGACCGTACCGGCGCTGTGGCCGAGGAGAAAGGCGCCGTCGTGGTGCGGGAGCCCCGGCGCGGGTACGGGGCCGCCTGCCTGCGCGGCATGGCCGAGGCCGCACGGTTCGATCCGGACGTCATCGTGTTCCTGGACGGCGACTACAGCGATCATCCGGAAGAGATGGCAGACCTGGTCAGGCCGATCGTTGAGGAGGGTGTCGACATGGTAATCGGGTCCCGCATGCTGGGCCGGCGCGCACCGGGCGCCATGCCGATCCAGGCCCTGATCGGGAATGTCATGGTGCCCGCGATCATCCGCTGGCTCTACGGACATCGGTACACCGACCTGGGACCGTTCCGGGCCATACGCTACGACAGGCTGCTCGGGCTGGAAATGTCAGATCAGAACTTCGGCTGGACCGTCGAAATGCAGATCAAGGCGGCGCAGCGGAAGTACCGCACCCTCGACGTCCCGGTGCGCTACCGCAAGCGGGTCGGGGTTTCGAAGATCACCGGGACGCTGTCCGGGGCGCTCCGGGCGGGCGTGAAGATCCTGTGGGTGACGTTTCGGTATGCGGTGAGGAAGTGAGGGATTTGGTTGTATCGAAGTCAGGAGGCGTGGTTAATTGCTAGATTCTTGAGAACATTTCCGACTAAGTTGGCAGCTCTTTCTATTTCATCTTCGGTTGTGAAACGGCCGAAACTGAACCGGATTGAGGCTTCACTCTGGTCGGCAGTCAGGCCGAGCGCACGGAGTACATGGGACGGCTCAGGAATCCCTGAAGAACAGGCCGCGCCGGTGGAAGCAGCCAGCTTCGGCTGTAAGGAAGCGATGATGTCACGAGCGTCGAATCCATCAAATCGGATGTTTGCGTTTCCAGGATGTCGGCGGTCGCTCGTAGGGCCGTTAATGATTATGGGAAACCCGGTCTCTCGCAAATGCGTGATAAACATATCCCGTTGGCGAGCAATTCGCTTCCGATCTTCACATCCTTCTTTGACAATGATCTCAGATGCCGCTGCCATACCTACACAAAGAGGCAATGGTACGGTACCAGAACGAAGGCCTTCCTGTTGGCCTCCGCCGTACAACAGAGGTTCTACTCGATCATGGACGTCATGGTGAATACAGAGGGCTCCGATGCCTTGGGGACCGTACATCTTATGTCCTGAAAGACTGATTAAATCGGCGTCGGCAGCTAAGTTCTCTATGTCCAATGCACAAGGTGCCTGTGCGGCATCGCAATGAAATAAGACTCCATGGGATCTGACCAGTTTGGATATTGACGGGACATCCTGAATAGTCCCCACTTCGTTGTTGACCGCCATCACAGAAACGAGCAGGACACTCTCGTCTAGTTGTTCATCCAATTCATTGAGGTCGAGGAACCCATCACAATCGACACTAATGGTTTCGACAGTGAAACCCTCATTCGAGGACAGTTCCCTTGCAGCACCCAGAACACATTTGTGCTCGATCGCACTGACCAGTATACGTCGTCGAGTATTTACAGCGTGGCGTGCCAATCCAAGAATCGCGAGGTTGTTCGCTTCCGTCGCTCCCGAAGTAAAGATGATTTCGTTTTCATCGGATCCAATCATCGAAGCAATGGCTTTGGCTGCCTCCCGGACCGCCGAGTCGGCGTGCCAACCGACGACATGATCGCTCGAATGGGGATTTCCGAAAGAATTGCCCCAGTACGGTTCCATCCTCGCAAGAACCCGAGGATCAACCGGAGTGGTAGCCTGATAGTCTGCGTAGATTGTGTCGTTCATGTACGTCTCTATTCCAGAATCTCATTCAGGAACGGTTCTATTAACATGCGCTGGAACACACTGTTATTTACTTTGTATATGGTAAAGCTACGGTTTATTTTACTAAGTACTACACGACATATGTGTTGTCAATTTACTTCGGCCTGAGTCCGGTTTGGTCGGGTCAGTAGTTGTACGTGGGATAAGGAGAATCTGGCGATTAATTTAACCTACCAGGGACTGAATAGGGGCCTCCTCTTTAAGGAGGACTACCAGCCAAGGTTTACTGGGCACGAAACCTTTCCGCTGCGGTACGGCTGGCTCAAGAAAGCTTTTGATGCCGTCCAGACTGCCGAGGTCGAGAAAGACATCGTATCGGTCTTCGCTGCAGACAATGCAATTGCACGGTTCGGGGTCGGCAAGAACATGGTGACGTCCATACGGCACTGGGCGATTGCCGCAGGAATCATCAAGGAGGCGTCGGGACGTCCCCAAACCACTCCACTCGGGCGCTTATTGTTTGACGATCATGGTCTCGATCCGTATATGGAGAATCCGTCCACTTCCTGGTTGATTCACTGGAAATTTTGCAGTCAACCTACCAAGAAGACAACTTGGTATTGGGTGTTTAGTCACTATCCTGCACTTTCGTTTGATCGTGATGGTCTTGTAAGGGATATTGCTGAGCTTGCCCGGGAACGCGAATGGCATCGTGCATCCCAGACTACGATCAAGAACGACGTGTCTTGCTTTATACGGACCTACGTACCCCAGACGCCACGAGGGAAAGCAAGTCACGAGGATGCCCTAGAATCTCCTCTTACGGAACTAGGATTGATCAGGGAAGACGATAACCGCCATGGATTCAGGTTGGTTCGAGGGCGAAAGGCATCTCTTGGCTTAGGGGTTTTTTGCTATGCAGTATCCAAATTCTGGAAAGCGCACTCCACAGCGCGAACTCTTTCTTTCGAAGCACTCAGCCATGAGCCAGGATGTCCTGGCCGAGTATTTCAATTAGACGAGAATGATCTGGCCGATCGTCTTTATAATATCGAAGAATTGAGCAACGGCCGTTTCACATGGTCGGAGACGGCAGGTCTGAAACAGATAAGCCGTGATTTTGAATTCGACGATATAGACGATAACACCTTCATCGAGAGCGACTACGGGGCGTAAGTGACTACGGATCTTAGAGAACAGGATGGCATCTGATGGCTTTGGTCGATAGGGTACGTATCGCTCGGCGATTTCAGCGGGCGATTCGTATCGACGCCGATATCGGCAAACCAGCAGCGCTGGAAGGCTACATATGCCCTCGATCTTCCGCAGAGGCCCTTGAGACTATGGCGCGACACGTGGAGGAAAACGGACAAGGCGCATTCACGTGGACCGGACCATATGGCAGCGGGAAATCAAGCCTGGTAGTAGCTATGGCTGCGGCGCTGATGGGACGAAAACGAATCTCACGGTATGCCGAAACAGTATTCGAAACGGAGACGAAGGGGATTCTCAGGAAAGCGTTTCCTCCCCGGAAGAGAGGCTGGCGCGTCTTGCCGGTAGTTGGACGCCGTGACCGCCCCGCACAGGTTATCGGCGAGGCCATTGTTTCGTCTGAGTTGACGGCTAGTTTGGAACAAAGAACCTGGACCGACAAGGCGGTCCTGAATACCGTCGATGAGATAGCTCAAGGCAATCCGGGTTCCTATGGCGGCTTGTTGATTTTCATCGACGAGATGGGGAAATTCCTAGAGGCCGCCGCAAGCAGTCTTACGGATATCTACTTGCTCCAGGAACTCGCGGAACGGGCTTCGCGCAGCGGCAAACGTCTCGTTATCGTCGGTATCTTGCATCAAGCTTTCGAAGAATATGCTCATCGATTATCCCGTGAAATGCGGGATGAATGGTCGAAGATCCAAGGCCGATTTGTGGATCTTACTATCAACGCCAGTCGCGATGAACAAATAGACCTCATTAGTCGTGCTATCGAGAACGATTTCCAGCCTGACAACTTGTATCCGCTAGCAGAGGGTGTAGCCGCCCAGACAAGAAGAGAAACACCGGGATACTTCGCCAAGATGCTTGAAGATTGCTGGCCACTTCATCCCATTGTCGCCAGCCTGCTAGGGCCCATTTCACGCCGTCGTTTCGGTCAGAACCAACGAAGTATATTCGCTTTTCTTAATTCTGCAGAACCCTTTGGTTTTCAGGAATTCCTCCGAAACGCCAATGATGACGCCATCTACGAACCTGACAGACTCTGGGACTATCTGCGGGTAAATTTCGAACCCGCGATTTTGGCTTCGCCGGACGGACATCGGTGGGCATTGGCCGAGGATGTGATTGAGAGATGCGAAGCACTCGGCGGTGATGACTCGCACCTTCGACTGCTCAAGGTGCTCGCGATAGTCGGGATGTTCAAGGATCGTTCCGGTTTGGGAGGAAGCCTCGAACTGCTAAGACTCGCATTCCCCGGTGAAAATAGTGAATTGGCAAGTAGACTGGACGACTTGAAGAGGTGGTCGTTCGTCGTATACCGCAAGTTTTCCGACACCTATTCGATATACGAGGGCAGCGATTTCGACATCGAACTTGCAGTAGAGCAGGCCTTGGAGAGCATACCAGAGTTGAACACCGTCGCCTTTAGTAGCCTGTTTAAACTCCAGCCTGTTGTAGCGAAGCGCCACTACCACAGGACGGGCGCCCTCCGTTGGTTCGATGTCGTCGTCGTTCCGTTGGCAGAAGCGGCAGGCGCAGCGGACGAATACACTCCGCGGAATGGCGCCGTCGGGTGTTTCGTGCTGGCAATGCCAACCAGGTCAGAATCTACGGAGACGTCGAACCGGTTATGCAACGAAATCGTACAGCAATCGAGAGATTGGGAAATCGCCGTTGGATCGGCACAGCAAATCGGGGGAGTTGTCATTCAGACGCGTGAACTGATGGCGTTGGAATGGGTGAGGGACCACACGCCAGATCTGCAGAGCGATCGAGTCGCACGAACGGAAATCCAAGCGCGCATCGATGAGATGCGAGGCCAATTGGAGGATTCGTTTACACAGGCGATCGGCGGGGCTTTGTGGTACCGAAAAGACACTGAACCTCGACTGTTGTCTTACGAACAACTGAACGGACTCGCTTCCGACCTCGCCGATGGTCTTTTCAATGACGCCCCGATACTGCACAACGAGTTGCTCGGCCGGACAAGATTATCGAGCAATGCCGTTGCCGCCCGGAAAGCGTTGATTCATCGAATGGTGCTCAATGAAGGCGAAGCGAGGCTTGGAATCGATGAATATCCCCCCGAAGGCGGCCTGTTCGACTCGTTGCTAGAGTCGACCAAGTTGTACTATGATATGGATGGAAAATGGCAGTTCGTTTCTCCGACACTGCATGGTGGTGATCCTAAGAACCTAGGACCGATCTGGCAAGCAGCCACGGATCTACTGATGGCGAACACCGATCGTGCCGTATCGATTACGGAGGTTTATGAGGTTTGGCGGAGAGCGCCATTTGGACTGAAGGAAGGGCTGCTGCCCGTATTGGCAGTAGCGTATTTCCTGTCGGAACGTGATTCTCTAGCGCTATATCGGGATAGTATGTTCCAAGTAAGCATGTCAGAGCTGGACGTGGATTACCTTGTCCGGGACCCGGCCGATATTCAACTACGCTGGATGAAATTGTCGGAAACCTCGCGCAGGCTTCTTTCCGAGTTGGCAGGGGTTGTACGCGAATTGGATGAGGAGAACACACTTACCCATCTCGAACCCTTGGATGTTGCTCGGGGCCTGGTGTCGGTATATGATCAGTTGTCGCCATGGGTCGGTCGTACGCAACATCTTTCTACTAATGCCAAACGCGTTAGACAATTGTTCAAACAGGCCAATGATCCCAACAGGCTGATCTTTAACGACATGCCGAGTTTGGTGGATGGAATTGAATCCACTAGCAATGAAATCGCAATGCAGCAGGTTGTAGACATCGTTCGAGAAGGACTGAAGGAGTTAAAAATCGCGTATCCCACTATGCTGAACCGACTTCGCGACGTACTGCTCGCCGAGTTACGTGTACCGAACACTTCTCCGTCCATGCTCACGGAACTGCGTGCCCGTGCCGAAAATATCAGGAAGCTCGGTGGTGACCATCGTTTGGAAGCGTTCATCGTCCGGCTTGCGAGGTTTGAAGGAAAGGATGTCGAAATAGAAGATCTGGCGGGTATGGCCGTCAACAAACCGACTCGTAATTGGGTAGATTCCGATATTGATGGGGCGGCGTTAAAGTTAGCCGAAATGGCGCGAAGATTCAACCATGCGGAGGGGTTCGCTCGGGTCAAGGGTCGTCGCGATAAACGACGTTCCACGGCTGTTGTCGTGGATATTGCCGGACATGAGAAGCTTTTTCACGACGAGTTTGATGTTACTGATCTGGACCAAACCGATGTGAGCCAGTTAATTGACCGCGTGGACAGAACGTTAAACGAAAGTGGTGAAGAACGGCGAAATGTCATACTAGCTGCATTAGCGCAGTTGATTTCCCAATACCTTGACCCCGAAGGTGCTTCAAAACAACTCACGATAGAGAAGCAGAGGAAAGAAGTCTCGTGAATGCGAATGGTACGGAACGACACGTACTTGGTCTTTCAGGTGGACGGGATAGTGCGGCGCTAGCCGTATTCATGCGGCAACACCATCCCGAGATTGATATAGAGTACTTCTTCACTGATACTGGCAAGGAACTGCCAGAAGTCTATGAGTTTCTGGTCAAGCTAGAGGGGTTCCTTGGTAAACCTATCCTGCGCCTGAACCCAGACCACGACTTCGACTTTTGGCTCAAACAGTACAATGATTTCCTTCCGTCGCCACAGTCACGATGGTGTACCCGACAACTTAAGCTACGCCCTTTTGAGCAATGGGTCAGGCCGTCATTGAATGAAGGCGTGACGATTTACAGTTACGTTGCCATCCGATCGGATGAGCAGTATAGGGAAGGATATTCTTCTAAGCACGATAACCTTGTTGTAAGACTCCCCTTCAAAGAAGCAAATGTTGATAAGCCAGGTGTGTTGGAGATTCTGGAAGGCGCCGGGCTGGGACTACCATCCTACTACGAATGGCGGACCCGAAGTGGCTGTACGTTCTGTTTCTTTCAGCAAAAGATCGAGTGGGTACGACTGAAGGAACGGCATCCCGAGTACTTCGAGGAGGCACGACGATATGAAAAGAACGCAGTAGACCATGGTTCGCCGTTCACCTGGAGCCAGGGAGAGTCATTGGACGATCTTTCCAAACCCGATCGCATTACTCAGATCAAAGAAGATCACCAAAGGCGTTTGGAAAGGATGTGCGTCAAACGCCAAGTAAATCCACTCCGTCCCGATGCAGAACCGATTGATATTGATGATCTATATGGGAAGGCAAAGGTGTGTCTAGCGTGTCACAAATAAAGATCTAATCCAATACGCCACACTCATCCAACAATACTATTTTTCAGTTTGATATACACAAATGGGGTTTTAAATGCGTAAGGAAACCAGTGAGTGGAGCATTCGCATGCTGGCTGATTTCCAGAGCCGCATCGACGTGGAAGCTGAATATCAGCGTGCCGAAGTCTGGTCACAGGCGCAGCAAGCTTTGCTGATTGATTCAATCATGCGTGGCTTTGACATTCCGAAGATATTCTTGCGTAAACTTCCGGACGGTAGTCCCCACCTTTTCGAAGTGATCGATGGAAAGCAACGGCTAACTGCGATTTGGGGATTCGTGACTAATCAGTTCCCACTTCTAACCAAATGCGATCCTTTTCCGGAGATTGGGGACCTTGGTGGTAAACGGTGGTCCGAGCTACCAGACAATGCAAAAGACCGTCTGCAATTTGCAAACATGACGGTATCAAAAATAGAAGCCGCCACAAAAGATGAGATCCGCGAGTTGTTTCTTCGACTCCAGAAAGGCGAACCCCTTAAAGCTGCAGAGAAAAGAAACGCTGTGGCGGGACCGGTGCGAGATTTCGTAGCGGAGACGCTGGCCTGCCACACTCTTTGGCCTAAGACTGGCATTAGAGAGTCGCGATACGGATGGCACGAACATTCCGCTATCATTTTGGCATTAGCACGAAGCGGCGGACCTACCGGTCTCAAGGGGGCTGACCTACAACTGTTGTATGAAGTAGACGACTTCGATCCGCAAGGGACGGATGCTTCGCGAGCGAAGGATCTTCTCGATACACTAGAGAAGATCAGTGATGCTGGTCAGGAAAACATCCGAACACGATGGGGAATTGTCGATCTCTCAATAACCCTTATCAAACTTCGTGCCGAAAACCTTGATGTCTCACCTGCCAAAATTATGAAGTTTTTTGAAGAATTTGAGTTAGAACGTCGACGTGTAAGTCAAGTCCTCAGCGATATCCAGACGGAGGTCATCGAACTCTCGGTTGATGAGGATTACTTGGCTAACGAAGTCGAATTACCGAAAATACCGCGTGATATGTTCGAATATTACATGGCATTCTCACGCGAAGGAGCAACAAGAGAAAACACCGAAAGAAGATCAGCAATAATGTACCAGAGGTTACGTGAATTCCTCAATCATATGCAAGGTGGCCAGTAAGATGCATTGGTCCAGATTTACGGGAGCTAGAAATACCACGTTATTAGCTACTGTCATTTTAGGATTTCTAGGAGTAATCGGCAACCCTGACCAAATATGGATATGGATTTTAGCCATTCTTTGTGCATTTGTCATAATTTGGAAAAGCTGGAGTAAGACGAATAGGTTAGGCCAGAACTATGGAACAGTTTTAGAAAGAGTCTTAAGGCTGATAGCCGATCTATCGAGTTTGGCAGGTAGTAGGTTTGATCTTTGGGTCGTTGACCTCTATTTACCACGCAATTCATTCACTGTTTTCCCTCCAACACGTGTCTGTAGACTAGAACTAGCGCTTCACATAGCCCTGACTGATGTACGTACTGTACCAAATAGAATCGAATTAGATCATGTTGTTTTTGGCCGATGTTTCACCGAAAGCCGTTCAGCAATCTGGTGGGATACCAAGTTAGCTCCAACTTCAGAAGAGAATCTATGGGAACTTATTGACGATAGTGATAACGACCATATACGTACTGAATACGGCGTTATCCGTATCAACCCTGTAATCGACAACCTCAGAGAAGACTGTCGTGGTCTTTTAGTGATTCACGCCGCGCATGATGCTGAGATCGTAACCAAAGTTCTCAGTGTACTTACTCGGTCGGAGGGCAAACGTCGAGTGGCTGCGGCATGTGTTGATATTCATAACTATTTGCGGACATCCTAGGCATGGTAGGGACAACTCTTGACGGCCCCGGTCTGACGGTTTCGCGATTTCTTGGCTTGCTTTCGGAGCAAGAACTCAGGCGGTTCTTGGATTCAAGTGTGTTATCGGTCCTAGATGCTATCTTCGGTGGAAGAATTGCAGGCGATAATCTGCAAAGAGTTGCGCGGTCGATCATCGACTTCAACGTGGTACTAGGAAATCAAGAGGGGCGAAGGCTTGTTCTGAGTCTGATCCACGAGCAAAAGCGATCCGAGTTGGAAGACCGCGTTGGACGAAGCATTCTTCCCGCTGACGCGGGCAATTGGACCGAAACGGAAGTGCAAAAGTTGCGTGATTTTTTCGGTCTGGTGGAAGAGCGAATCGTGCCGGCGACAGTGCCACCAACGGATACGGTCACTCCTGCATACAGCTTATTCGTTCATCAGAGGAACGCTGTTCGGAAGTTAATACCGTTACTGTCCTACGATGAACGCCGAGCAGTTCTTCATCTACCTACTGGAGTGGGTAAAACCCGCACAGCCATGCACGTGGTGACGGACTCGTTACGCAACCATGAGCCCTCGGTCGTTGTCTGGCTCGCATCGGGAAAAGAACTGCTCGAGCAAGCAGTAGTAGCGTTTAAGGAGGCTTGGACGCATCTAGGCACAAGACCGTTGCAGATTGGGACCATGTGGGGCGACAGAATGCCAGATCTCAACAGCTTCTCCGACGGGTTTCTCGCCGTCGGGCTGGCAAAGGGCTGGGCGGTGATTTCACGGGTTGATCCAGATTGGGCGGCTCGACTCTCTCCACGAATTCGGCTAGTGGTTTTTGACGAGGCCCACCAGAGTATCGCTAGAACCTACAGGCAGATCACCAACGATCTCACCCTCGATTTCCGATGCGCCTTGTTGGGACTCACTGCGACACCAGGGCGAACGTGGGATGACATTGACGAGGACGGTGAACTCACCGATTTCTTTTCTGGAAACAAGGTCACACTCGAAGTTCCAGGTGATAATCCGATCGAGTACCTCGTAGACAACCGCTTTCTTTCCCGGCCGACATTCCGAACACTTTTTTCGGAGCCGGGTCTCAGTATCAACGAAAGCGAGTTAAATCGTATCGCAGGAGCCTTGGACATCCCCGATGAAATCGTATCAGAGTTGTCGATGAGTGAACAATATGTGACAGGAGTACTTAGTGCGATTGGAGAACTGATTAGCGCAGGCCATCAGCGTGTGCTAGTCTTCGCGGGCACAGTGGAACATGCGCGAGTTCTGACAGCGATTCTTGTCGCACGCGATGTCCGAAGCGAGGCAGTGACTGGCTTGACGCCGGAGCGTGTAAGGGACAATGCGATCCGGACATTCAAATCGGATGACGGGATCCCAATGGTCCTTGTCAATTTCGGTGTGTTGACAACTGGTTTTGATGCCCCTAAGGCAAGTGCGGTTGTCATTGCACGCCCAACAAAGTCCCTGGTGTTGTACAGTCAGATGGTAGGACGTGCGATCCGCGGTCCTAAAGCAGGCGGTACAGACACTTGCGAAATTGTGACCGTCGTCGATCCAAGCCTTCCAGGTTTCGGTGACGTTGCATCGGCATTTCTGAATTGGGAGGACGTATGGCAGTAGCTGAATTCGATGAACAACTGGAGTTTTCGATTGTCGATATCAGAATGACGGTCGAAGCGATGCGCGATAGTGGGTACAAATCCACCACGCACGCTCTTGCCGAGCTTATCGACAATTCGATTGAAAGCGGAGCGACAACAATCGAGGTATTTGGAGTAAGTAGGCAGGATAGCCGCACCGGAAGATTCACTCTCAGTGAATTGGCTGTCCTCGACAACGGCGAGGGGATGGATAAAGACACACTACGGGGAAGCCTTCGTTACGGTCATGGAACTCGGCAACAGAGGCGGGGAATCGGTAGGTTTGGCCTTGGACTTCCTAATTCATCAATGTCGCAGGCGAGACGGGTAGATGTCTGGTCATGGCAATCAGGAGCTACGAATGCCTTCCATACGCAGCTTTCCATCGATGATGTGGAGCGCGGTGCGCGTCAGATACTTGAACCCAAGGTACATTCCATTCCAAAACTCTACCAAGAGGCGAGCCGCAGTGTATTCGGCGATTCTGGTACCCTAGTTTTATGGAGCGATCTCGATCGAGTCGAATGGAAGCAGGCATCGACAACTTTCAAACACACCGAGACACTCCTTGGCCGGATTTACCGGCGTTTTCTTGCAATGCCGTCTGAAAGGTTGCACCCCGATGACCCAAGATACGATGATATCGCATCACGGCTCACCATCACATGTATACCTGTTCATGACAGTGAAGGGCAGATTGAAGTTCAAGATGCAGATATCGTTGAAGTAAGACCGAACGATCCTCTGTATCTTATGGCTGAAACCTCCTGTCCTGAGGAATTTGGGCCAGGGCCGATGTTTACTGAACTAGATGCAAGTCCTTTTCACGTACCGGTGCTATACAAGGGTAGGGAGTATGAAGTTCGTGTCCGGGCGAGTTACGCTCGTGCTCATGTTCGCGACTCCTTCGCGCCCGATGCCGAATGGCCCGACCGATGGAGGGGTATGGATGCAGGTCGTACCCCGTGGGGGAAGCACGCGGACCAGAATATGGGCGTGTCGCTAATGCGAGCTCACCGAGAAATCCAGCTTGACGACTCTTGGATAAGCGGCAACGATCCGCGAGAACGCTGGTGGACCGTGGAAGTCGATTTTCCAACTGCGCTCGACGATGTGTTCGGCGTCACCAACAACAAACAGGGTACGATGACCTTCCAACGGCTCGCTCGATACGACTGGAAGCGAGAGGCTTTACGTGGTGAAGAGTCACCAGGCGATGTACGCCGTCGAATGGAAGAAGAGGGGGATCATCGGATTTACCTCTTAGATCTCCGCACACAGATCGACAGAGCGATTGGGCTGATGCGGGCGCGCGTTTGGCAAGCACGACGGCCTCGTGGGCAGCGTCACAATCTTGATGAAGACCAGAAGGCCGACGCAAAGGCGACCGCCGCGATCACACGCCGCATAGAGGAGGGTCACCATGGAGAATCCGATCGAGCTGGGGAATCTGGTACCGAAGAGGAACACCGAGAGACGCAAGTCGAATCTCTGGTTGAGAATCATAGTCTCGACCAAAGCGATGCGCTTCAACGAGTGACCGAAACTATTGAGTCGGGGAATAGGGTTCGTTGGATCCAGTCGGCGCAATCTAGCGCGGCCTTCTTCGACGTTGAATCACTGCCTAACGTAATTCAGGTCGCACTCAACACGAACCATCCCGTGTACGCACACCTATATGATATTATGCATCCCGATGCTGATGAATTGAACGAAGATGAAATCCGGGAACGACTAGCTATAGCTGCTGCGGCCTTCCGCATTCTCATTTACTCATGGGCTCGTTATGAGGAGGAACAGACCGACCGCGACCGGCGTCTAGTACGCGATGCGCGTTGGCAGTGGGGAAAGTACGCCGAGGAGTTCTTAGATGAAGACGATGGCTCAATCGCTCCTACAGATCTGGTGTAAGAGATCATGAGAGCAGCAAATGACACCCAAGGCCGCCGGATTCGAGCCCTTTTCGAGAACGCTTTAGATAGTGCCTCAGTCGTCGCACCGTTTATTAAGGTCGATGCATTACGATCATTGCTCAATGTAATACCCACGGACACACCTCTACGTTGTGTTACGCGATGGCGCCCTCACGAAGTTGCAGCGGGCGTATCCGATCCGGAAATCATGGACATTCTTGAAGAACGTGGCAACTTCACTCTTTCTCTCGTTGACACACTGCACGCTAAGCTCTATATCGCCGACGAACGATGTCTTGCTGGTTCAGCCAACGTGACTCTTGCCGGGCTGGGAGAAGGAGACAATAGAAACATCGAGGTTCTCGTTGAGACGACTATCGGCGATATTGGAATTGCTGCAACACTTGAGGAAATCTCACAAACAGAACGACCAGCAACAAGGCTCATGGCGCAAACCGTACGACGCCTGGCCGACAGCCTTTCTACCGCAACGGTATCGACGGTTGATCCCCCAACTCCTTGGTTCCCGATCAGTCGACGACCCGAATACGCATATCAGTTCTACACGCAACCACCGAGTGGATACTTAAGAGCTACTGACCGCATTCTGCTGACTGACCTGGCGAGTTCCAATCTCCAGCCGGGTCTCAAAGAAGATGAATTCCGAGTTGCGGTTCGTTCCCTACTCACGGCCATACCAATCGCTGAGGCCCTTCTCGATGCGACCGAAGACGTGACACTCACCCGCGCCGAAGCTCAATCTTACCTTGAGACTATATCCGGAGACGACTTTTCCAGCGATGACCTATGGCTTGCGTTCGTCAACTGGATGGCATATTTCTGGTCTGATTCAGTCATAGAACAAGAAATCACAGAATTAGCACTTCGGCGTGCCCAAGCGATTTAAAGATTCGAGTTGGCTCGTGTGGATCGTCCGGGAATTAGACTCGAGTTCTTTGGTCAAGGCACCTGCGAACGTCCTGAGTGAAGTAGCTTGAGCATCAGTCGGTTAAATCCTTATGGCAACAAAACAAGCAATTTGAAGATGATGGGCTTCTTTCATACGAGTAAATAAAAGCTATTCAAATGGATCAACACCTCTATCTGTCTCGACGCTTTACTGACTGTGGGAAGTTTCCCATCTTGCTAATCGAGGTTTTAGGGGGCGGCTTGGACAATGTGAGTTTCTTGTCTAATTTGTTTTTGTCCTGTTCTGAGGCCGTTTTCGATTTTGCCCAATCAAGGCTGGCGAGCCAGGTATTGTAGAGAACTACAAATTGACATCACCACCATCACCCCTCCCCCACCCCGACCGGCCGGTCCTCATCGGTAATCCACTCGCTCCAGGAACCGGGGTAGAGCACGGCGTCGCCCAGGCCCGCGTGGGCGATGGCGAGCAGGTTGTGGCAGGCCGAGACGCCTGAACCGCAGTAGTTTACAGCGCGCTCAGCGGGGACGCCGCCAAGCAGAACCTCGAATCGTCGCCTTAATTCCTCCGGCGACCGGAAGCGTCCGTCTTCACCGAGATTCCCATCGAAAGACGCGCAGCGCGCGCCGGGTATGTGGCCGGCCACGGGGTCGATGGGCTCCTGTTCGCCGCGGAACCGTTCCGGCGTCCGTGCGTCCAGGACGGCCCAGTCCTCGTTGATCCGGTATCCGTCCACGCCCTCCACGTCGGTGGCCAGGTGCGGCCGGAGATTGGCCTTGAAGTTTCGTGGAGCCACCTGGGGCACGTCCCGCGTGACCGGCAGTCCCTCCGCGGTCCAGGCCGGCCAGCCGCCGTCCACCACGGCGACGGCGTCATGTCCCAGCCAGCGGAGCATCCACCACACCCGGGCGGCTACCGAACCTCCCGCACCGTCGTAGACCGCGACCTGCACGTTCTCGTCGATTCCGAACCGTGAGAAGACCTCTACCGCCCGTTCCACGGAAGGAAGTGGATGGCGGCCCGTCACGCCGCGGATGATGGGTCCGGACAGGTCGTCGTCCAGGTGGGCGTACACGGCGCCGGGTACGTGGCCTTCAGCGTATTCCCGGGCGCCCTGGTCCGCGTCGGCCAGGGAGAAGCGTGCGTCGATCACGCGCCAGTCCGGGTCCCGGTGATGGCTGTGCAGCGTCTGGACGTCGATCAGCGTGGTGTGCATGTTAACCTCCACCAGGGCGTTTCAGTTTCGCCGATTCTTCAGTCGACTTCGTCAATTCTTCAGTTTCGCCGATTTTTCAGTCGATTTCTGGTATCATCAGCCGATTTCACCGATTCTTCAGTCGATTTCGCCGTTCTCGTACACAATCCGGATTGCCCGGATGTTTGCGATCTTGAAGGCGTACACGTCGCCCTCGGGTATGCGGTGCGCCTCGACGAAGGGAGTGCCCCGGGTCCGCTCGATGCGGATGGGCTTGATCCGGTGCAGGAAGCTGCGGCTCCGGTTGCCCAGGTAATATTCGATGACGGCCCGGTGACTGTGTTTCACCGCTATTTCAAGGAGTTCCTCCGTCTGCCCGGGGGACAGGTACTGCATGTTGGCAGCCTGCTCGATGTGCGGCGCGTTCCCGCCGGTTCCCCCCGATCCCCTGTGCAGCTGGTAGCCTGGCAGGCAGTCCCCGAATCCGAGCACCGGCTTTGGGTCGGATGATTGCGAGGTTTGCTGCACTCCGGCTGTGGTAGAACCGCTTCGTTTCCGCTGGTTTGAGCGCGGACCGGTCGCGTCGACGGACCCGTACCTTTGGGCCGCATGGCCGGAGTTGGGAACCGAAGACGGCCCTGATGGCCCGACGACCCCGGACTTCGGCATGTAACCCTGTTTCTGGAGCAGGTCCATCAGTTCCCGGTACCTTTTGCGCTCCACGATCAGGGCATCGGGCGCCACCTCGCCCATTATGTACGGCGCGAGTTCGCCGTGCGCCTTGATGTGACTGGCAATCTCGGCGCTGGCGGTCCGCAGGAGAAAGGCGTCCATGAAATACACCTGGCCATAGGCTTCGCCCCAGGCCTGGATCGAGTAGGCGACGTTCTGGGGCACGTCCTTGTCGGAATGGTCCGCCAGGAAAGCGATGACGTCTTCGCCGGACATGTCCGCGTTGGCGGCCCGATAGATGGTATTGCGCGTGACCCGGTAGGTCAGCGTCAGATCGACCTTTTCGAGTTCCGCGAACCGCTCGAGTTTTTCACGGATCAGCAGGTCCAGGTCCCGGGGCGCGATGATCTCGAACGTCGGCTGGACGATGAACTGCGTGCTCCATGCCTGGTCGTCCGGCCAGTCTTGCCCGCCGAACACGTGCCGTCCCGCCGGCGTGATCACCAGGCCGCTGCCGGAGCCGTTCTTGCCGTCGTACCGCCGCAGGAGGCCGATCCATTCGAGCTCACGCAGCGCGGTGAGGATTTCCGTTCGTTCCTGGTCGCTGAAGGAATCGGTCCGTACGTGGGGCGAGGAACAGGTCAGCACGCAGCGCATGATCTGGTCGAGATCCACCTGCGCGAATCCCACGCACAACTGAAGGATCCCGGGCAGCGCGGATACCGCGGGGGATTGCGCTCGTTCCCGCACGAGCCAGAAGGACATCAGGTCCGCCAGTTTCCTGGAGGTGGACAGTTCTAGCCACGACTCGAATTCGGGTCCGGCACGAAGGCGACCGTCCTCTACCTGCGTCAATCCCTTCCACCGCGCATATTCCATGACGAAGCCCATCTGCTCCGTGTTGTCTTCCATCGCATCCGGCATGCCGTTGGTCGCGACTTCCTGCCGCTCCACCATGGCGTCGAGCGCGCGTTTATAGGGCAGGCCCCGGTCCGTGAGCCGAGCCGGATTGTGGCGCAGGCCGTTCACGAGTGCGAAGATGTTCCTGACCGCAATGAGATCCCGGCTTCCGTCCTCTGCCGAACTCGCCGTTTCCGCATGAAAGAAACCCGCCAACCGGTCCGTGAAGTAGCGGATCAGCAAATCGCGGACATCTTCAGGGACCACGAAGTCGACGGTGCGGTAAGCGGGGCGTTGTCCGATCACGAGACCCCGGGTGAGCAGGCCGTGGAGGTGTTCGATCAACCCGGAGTTGGCGGGGTTTCTCGTGTCGTAGACTCTTCCCGAGTCGCCTGCCAGCAGTACGGCCAGAAGGACCTCCCGCCCTTCTTCGGTCAGATCGTCCACGCTTTGATCGATGAAACCGGGCTGGAAAACCTGGTCCGTGATCTCCCGGATCAGACGGGCCCGCGAGATCATGCCGGGCTGTACGCCGAGGGTGAAGGCGATGGATTTCAGGTCGCCCATGGGCAGGGCGGCGAGATATTGCTGTAGGATCAACGGATCATTCCCACTCGATGATAAACGAGCGATTTTTACAATTTAAATTCAATGGTTTACTAGTTAGCGGACGGAACGAACGAAGTCGACCATCTGCTGGCGGAAGGCCGCCGGACAGGTACCATGGCACCAGGGCATGTGACACTCCTTATAACCATAAGAAGTTACATGTCCGCTAGACCTGGTCAACTCCATTCTCACAGAGATGGGAAACTGCGAACCGTTTAAACCGGTGGGGATTCAGTTCAGCTGGCAGTTCGATTAAGACTCCCGCGTCGCGGGAGGCCAGGGCCCAATCCAGGAGCAAGTCGTATTGCCACTGTTCATGGAGGCCGCCAAACCACTGCAGACCTTCTGACGAGATCACACAGAAGACATTGGCCAGATCGCACGGGCCAAGGCACCCGGAGATCGTCAGCTGCACCGACCGGTTGAGTTTTTCTTCCTTCCACTGCTGCTTGAGCCAGTCGCGGGGAAATGACGGGAACCCCTTGCCGGTCTGGCCGCAGCAACAGCCTTCGCAGAACACGATCTGCCCAAGGACCCGGTCTCGGTTCGTGGCCAAGGTTTCGTGTCTGCTGAGCGTTTCGCGGATACGTTGTGTCTGAGCGTTCATGCTTGTTGAGTTTGTTGCGTGTGATGACGTTTGCGAATGCGCAGCAGGCGTCGCCAGGAGACGACAACCGCCGTTGTAGAGAACAGGAATCCGGCGCTGCACAGCCCGATCACCGCCAGGTCCCAGGCGGGGCGATTGTCGATGAGGAAACGGAAATCCAGGCTGTGAAGGCCGTTGTACAGCCAGCGGCGCGCCCGTCCCGTCTCAGTGAGCTGGTTTATCAGTTCGCCGGTGGTGAGGTCGATGTGGTACCAGGTAGCGTTGGCATCATCGAAGCGCACCCGCAATATGGGTAACGCGCGCCAGCGCTTGTGGTGGGAGTAATAGTAGAGGTCGTAATCAGAAAGTTTCTCGATTGAGACTGTCCTGTGGCTCGCCATGACCCGTTGTATTTCTGCCAGGGCGGTATCCTTCAGGCAATCCTGCTTCAATGAAGTCAGCATTTGACGCTGGCCGTCGCCGGTGACGGCATAGGCATAGTTTGATCCACCGATCCATTGCCATACCAGCTCGCGCGTGTCAGAAGGGAGATCCAGGTTGCGGGCCGGTGAGGCGAAGGCTTCATCGGTCAGGTTGTCGCGGACGGTGGGAGCGCCTTTGTACGCGGCGAGTCGCTCACTGAAGGGTATTTCGTCGTCAAACACCCCCCAGGGATTCATCGACAGGAGGCCGCTGAACAAGTAGGTCGTCAGCGGTATCAAAAAAATCAGCCCCAGGATATGGTGCAGTTGCATTGTTCCCCGATAAGGGGTCACGTCTTTGCCGCGATAGCGCCTGCGAAACCTCAAACGCACGACACCGATCACGGCGCCGGTGACGATGGATACCAGGCCGGCAATTGAGAGCACCACGACGACCCAGTGCCAGACCGAGCTGTGGCGGCGCAACTGCATCGGATAGATCCAGTGCAGGTTCGCCCCCAGCCAGTTCCAGCCGCGTTCCAGCGCGCTGGTATCCCGCACCACTTCCCCGGTTACCGAAGAGACATACAGTTCGGTGCCCGCCGGATCGTTCAGCGCCACTGCGTGAAGGGGCCGATGGGGATGGAGGCCGCTGGACACGGACCACTGGTCCATGAACAGGAGTGCCTTGTGAACCGGTTGTGTCGACGAAAGGCCGGTTACCTGGGCATATACCCGGCTCGCGTGAAGGGCGTCTTCCGCGTCGACCCCGCCGATCATACCGCCGGTGTCGGCGAACAGGCCATGGCGCGTGTCATCGCCGGTACGCACAAGCCAGGCGGGCCGTCCAAGCACGGAGGTAAGCCGAAATTCCTCTATGGTCTGCGCCGGATCGAGGCGCCGCAACAGTTCAGCGGGTTCAACCCGAAGCTTGTCCTGTTCGAGTTCCGGCAGCGCAGCGAGGCGTTCCGCCCGTGACAATGACGGAAACCCGACATACATCATCACTATGCCGGAGAAAAACCACATGGCCACGAGCAGGCACATGAAGATCCCCAGCCAGCGGTGGGAGAGATAGAGCCAGCGACGGGTGAGGTGGAGCCAGCGACGGACGTTTATGGCTTGCTTCAACTGTTGCCCACCCGCCAAACCGTCACGCCGCCCAGTGCGTCGAGCGCGGCGAGGGCCCGGCCGTCCGGCCGCCAGTACAACCCGGCGACCACATCCGCCAAAAACCCATTCCCTATCCGGCTGCCTTCGCCATCTTTCTGCAGCGACCACGCAGCCACGGTCCCGTCGCGGCCTCCCGATGCCAGGCGCATCGCGCCGGGAGCGAAGGAGAGCTTCGTGACGGGTTGATTGTGAAACTCCAGGACGCCGGGCCTCGTGCCTTCGGGACCCGTTCCCCGGAAGCTCCAGACCGTCACCGCCTCCCCTCCGCCAGTGGCCAAAAGGGTGCCGGTGTCATCGAAGGCCAGGGCCGAAGGCTTGGCGGGATATCCGGACATCATGGAGTCCTTCCCCGTGTCGCGACGCCAGAAATGTACCGAGTTGTCCTGGCTGCCGCAGACTACGATGCCCCCGTCCGGGCTCAGTACCATCGACACCAGGGATCCCTGCCACTCCAGCTTCTGCCGGAGATTGCCAGTGGACGCGTCGAAGAATGATACCCGACCGTAACAGGCCGTGGCCAGTTCCTCCGCGTTCGACCAGACGATCGCGCTGACGGTGCTGGGATGATCCTCGGATCGCCAGGCCTCCGCGCCGTCCGCGCCATACACGTGAACCTGCCTGGAGCAGGAGAGCGCCAGCCATCGGCCGTCCGGCGACCACGCCACGTTTTCTACCCAGGCGCTTCCTACGTCGATCGTCCGGCTTACCTGTCCGTCGGCAGCAGTCCAGATCAAGATCCGGCCGTCTTGGCCGGCCGTCGCGAACGTGGATCCGTCCGGGTGGATCGCCATGGCGAGCAGGCCGCCTTCATGGACTCCGCGGCGTGCCCAGGCGGTCGCCCCGGACTTGCCATTGAATGCGTAGACGCTGCCCTCGGCATCACCGGCCATCAGGAACTCGCCGCCGAGGCTCCAACCCCCCGCGATGGCGTAGTCGTCGACCGACGCGGACCAACCCTGCCGAAGCGCCCCCCTCGAGCCGCGAGCGTTCAAACCAGACATGCGTCGAACCCCTCCCGCATGCCCTGCTCATCGAGGTTGCGACCGATGAAGACGAGCTGATTTCGGCGGGGCTCGTCCTCCCACGGACGATCCGGCTGGCCGTCGAAGAGCATGTGAACGCCCTGGAATACGAATCGACGCGGCTCACCCGCGAGGCTGATGAAACCCTTCATTCGGAAGATGTCCACCCCCCGTTCCATGAGCAGTTCACTGAGCCACGCATTAAGCTTGTCGGGACTGACGTCGCCGTCCCGCTCGATTGCGATTGAACCTACTTCGTCGTCGTGCTCATGCTGTGCGACCCAGGTGCGCTCGGCCTCATGCCTGATGGACGCGCCTTCCGCGTTCTTAAGTTGGATATCGAACTCTTCCGCGGTGTGCTGGGTGTAGAGGCCAATCCATTGCCGGGTATCGACCTTCAGGAAGAACGACTTGCGCCCAGGGGAATCGAGATGGAGGTTCACATGCTTCCCGACAGGGATCTCTTCCCCCGGGTAAATGTCCTTCGCAGGTTCGGCGTACCGCCGAACACACCACTCCGCGCCTTCACGGAGGGCAGCGTCATCCGTGCCCTGGTCGGCCACGGCGACAAGCGACATCTCCGGATCGGGGCCTTCGGCGAGGCTGATTTCGTAGCGGCCGGGATCGAGCGAATAGACGCCTGTCCATTCGAAGGGGTATTCCGGTTCGAGGAAGGTGGGACGAACTTCGAGCACCTGGTCCAGGTCGAAGGCTTCCAGGTTAAGTACCGTGTCGACGGATACGTTCGCCTGCTCGCTGCGCACGACTTTCGCCATACGGTTCATTTCCCGGAGCCGGGTCTCGAGCCGGTCGAGCGCTTCGTCATCTACGAGGTCAGTCTTGTTGAGCACCAGTACGTCCGCGAAGGCGATCTGCTCGGTGCTTTCGTCGCTTCGGCCGAGCTGTTGATCGATGTGGGCCGCATCGACGAGCGTGACGATCCCGTCGAGAGAGAACTCCGCGCGAATCTCGTCGTCCATGAAGAAGGTCTGGGCGACCGGGCCGGGATCGGCGAGTCCGGTGGTTTCCACCAGCACATAGTCGAACTTGTCGCGGCGCTTCATGAGATTGCCGAGCACGCGGATCAGGTCTCCGCGCACCGTGCAGCAGATGCAGCCGTTCG
>CAZZNP010000024.1:28669-39861 GCA_964655785.1 uncultured Gemmatimonadota bacterium | reverse complement strand
CTGCACCAGGCGCGATATGGGCTTGTCTACATTCGTTATCAGGCCGTACTCCATGAATGCTCCTCCCCAGGGTACTTCAGTCCGATTTCGGCACGTACCGCGTCCAGGATCCGCACGATCGCGAGGGTCTCGTCCAGCGGCAAAGACGGACTCTCTTTCAGGCCTTCGCGCAGGCATCGTCCCACTTCCTCGATCTCGTACTTGAATCCGTTTTCCACCCGGTCCGGCGCTACGACGACCGGCTCCTCGCCGCTCACGTTCAGGACCACGGTTTCCGAGTCATAGAAGGGCGTGGGTATATGGATACTTCCCTCCGTTCCCAGGATCGAGGCCTTCCTGGGCGTATCGGTCCGCACCGCGCAGGACAGGGCGGCCATGGCGCCCGTGTCATAGCGAAAGGCCATGGTAGTCTGCTCGTCCACGCCGGTACTGCCGATGTCCGCCAGCGCCGTGATTTCAACGGGTTCCCTGCCGTATACCATGGACGCCAATGATACGATGTAGACGCCGATGTCGAGCAGGGCACCGCCCCCCAGCTCCGGGTTCAGCAGGCGACCTTCCGGGTTGAAATTCGCGCGAAATCCGAAATCGGCCATCACCAGGCGGACATCGCCAATGGCATCATCGGCAAGCCACTGGCGTACCTGCACGATAGCGGGCAGGTAACGCGTCCACATGGCTTCCATGAGAAAGAGGCCGCGGTCTCTCGCGCACTGGATCATCGACTCCGCTTCACGGGCGTTCAGCGCGAAGGGTTTCTCGCAGAGCACGGGTTTGCCCGCGTTCAGGCAGAGCTGCGTGTGATCGTGGTGCATGGGGTGCGGGGAAGACACGTAGATCGCGTCGACTTCCGGGTCCTCCGCCAGGGCCTGGTAGGTATCATGCCTCCTGGGTATGGCGAACTCGTCGCCGAAAGCGTCCGCCGTGTGTTGCGCCCGCGATCCCACCGCCGAAAGTTCCGCGTCCGGTACGACGGCGAGTGCGTCAGCGAATTTATGGGCGATGGCGCCGGTTGCGAGTATCCCCCAACTGATCGTATCAGACATGTCTGCTCCACTCTTTAGGCGTGGTTAATGCGTCTGTTGAGAAATTCGACTTCGGCGAGGCGCTTGCAATCGTGGTAACTCACAGGATGCGGTCCTCCGCCCATCGGAGGACGGCCTCGGCGATGGCGATGGCTTCCGCATACTCCGGCTCTGTGACCGGTTCATCCAGGCTGGGATACCGCGTCTGTGCGGCAAAACGCGTAAGTGCCGCTGCGCGGCGCACTGGATCAGGAATGGTCTCTCCGCTGGCCTCAAGCATCGACATCAGTCGAGTTAAGTCGTGAATATACGGAAACTCGATATCTCTTAAAACCATCACGGCCTTGATGGCTTTCTCCGCGGCCTGCTGCGCGTTGAAGCAATAATCCTCCAGGTAAGTACCGGTAACGCGGTTCCTGGCCAGTGCCAGATTGCTTCGGGCGCGATTTAACCACTCGCGCGGACTATCGGATGGCAAACTGTCAGGCGGCTTCATACACGACCCGCCCTTCCTTTAACGCAGGCTTTAGGACCAAAGCGTGGCTGTTTCCGTAGCGCTCCACGTCGCCTGGTGTCACCACCACCACGTCCACTGCGGCACCTACGCCCCAGAGGTTTTCGTAGATTCGACCGGCCAGATCTCGTCGGTGCATACCTTCTTTGACAACAAGCAAATCGACGTCGCTGTGGCGGTTCATCTCCCCGCGGGCGGCGGACCCGAAGAGGATGATCTTATCCGGCTCTGCCACTTCGACAACGCGTCGGATGATTTCGTCCAGGATCTGTGGGTCGAGTATCCCCGTGTTCATGCCGTATCTCCGGTGTCGGCTGGACGCTTGCATTGGCTGATAACCATTTGTGCGTTATCCGACTCCAAAGGTAATCTAATCTGTCGGTTCCGTTCTTCATCCACCCGGCCCACCCCATCGTGTTTGTACGTACTTAACCGCTTCCATTACCGGCATCGGCTTTGTCCCGTTGCCTATTCGCAAATAGAAAACGGACACATTCTGGTCGTTTACGTAGACCGCGTGGTCGCTCGGTTCGACAGTTATCTGGCATAGGTCTTCGCCGTCGATCTCGTGAAAGTTAACCGTGAGAAAAGACGCGGCGGCAGCTTCGCCGAGGTGTCGGGCCAGAATTTGTTGCAGATGCAACTCGAAGCCGTCGCGACCCGGATTCTTGAGTGTGCCGTAATCCTCAGCCAGACCGACGGCGGAGCCGGCGTCATCCACTCCGAGCAGAAGTGTGCCGCCTTGACCATTGAGAAAGCCGGCCAGGGTTTTAACGACGACCTGTTCAAGATCTTTGTTGATCTTATCCATCTTCCGGTCCCAGCGGAGGCTGGACTTGTACTCAACCTTTTCTCCCTCTCCGCCTGCCATCATTGTCCTGACCCAATCCTCGCCGCCATCGTCCGAAGTTTCAGGAATCCAGCTTCTTATGAATGTGTTGATAGCCTCCGCCAGAAGACGACGACGGGCGGCAAGGAATTCGAGGAACAGTTCGGGCTTCCATAGTGCCGAGTCCATGGGCACCGACTGCGCCTGCAGGGCGGCCGGATGACTCTTCGCTATGTCCGGAAGATACTCCTCAGGCGAAACGTTTCGATACTCATGGGGTGGCTTCTGACTCAAAAAGGCCCTGTTGGCAACGGCGTTAATCCTTTGCAGGTCGTCGAAACCCGTATGCTTCAACACCGATCTGGTAAAGATGTAGTGTCGCTCTTCTTCTCCATTCCATCCCGCAGCGCCGTCGTAGATTCGGTTGCCTGTAAACCAATCCCTGGCATCACGGGAGCGGGCGACGACGCGACTGAGGCGCGCCACAGCTGAGTCTATGCGCGCCCGGTCGAGATCCGAAGCTTCCAGGACGACCCGACCGCGTTCACGCAGGATGGCAGCCTCCAACTCGTGCGTGGGGTCGAGATCGCTCCCCGTCACAAGGGCGACGTCCTGCTGTAGTTTGGTTTCACTAGCCCCCGAGTAGCGCGCCCACAGGCCGGCCAGATGGAGCCACCGGATGAATCGCCGCTTGATGGCATCGTTAGGAAAATGTCCGCCTTGCTTCGCCAGATAGATTGTTACCGGAATGAGGACGTTATTGGTCGGCAAGTCGTCGAGGCCAGCGATGAAACCCTCGAACCCCAGGGTCCCCACCAGTCCCTCGAACGCCGGCTGCATCCTTTCCCATGCGGACTGCAAGCGCTCGGCGGGAACTCTCATGAAGGGTCCTTCGAGCATGATCGATCCTGTGGCCACTCCTGCCATACAGCGCACAAGGAAATTAAGGTCGACCCCAAAACCGAGTTTGTCCATTTTAGCGCTAAAGGCCCTCAATTCCGCCCGAGCCTCCGGCCAGATGCTGCAGACGTGCGCAAGGGCGAGATCCGCTCTCGTGAGAGGCGTTCCTCTGCTATTGACCCTGTTGAAGATGTCCACGACTTCTTCTAGGGTGAATTCGTCCGACGTCACCTGATCGACCGTGTAGGTGTAGTTACGGATATCATCGAGCCGGCCGAGACGGGCAAGGTTTTGCTGTATGAGTTCTCGGCGCGCTTCCTCTACAGTTTCGAGCTGCGCTAGCAGCTTAGGCAACCCAACGCTAAAAAACTCGTGAACCTGGACCCAAGCGGGGTTGTTTTCCATGCGCAGCTTTTGCCAAAACATGAACTCTTCGGTCTGCATATTGAAATAGAGGTCGAAGAAAAGGGATTCTCCCTCGTAGAACAATGGTGCCTTCCCCCTGAACAGAACATAGAGGGTCGTCAAGCGCTGCTGTCCATCCAGCAACAATAGTGAGTGTCCTTCAGGTGGTGATTCGCCACCTCGGACCAGGGTCGGCCTGTAGGTGCGCCAAGTGAGAAGGTGCCCGGTCGGGTGCTTCCGATAAAGTGAATGCATCAGACCACGCACCTGATTTCGATTCCAGACATATCCCCGCTGAAACTCGGGCAGCAGGATTTCGTCGCGGCCAATTTGGTCAACGAGGTTCTGAATCGATCTCACTTCGTACATTTTGACGGCTCCTTCTACAGTCGAACCGTAAAGCAGTGGACGCTTGCATTCGGCTCTGTCACGGAATCACCGCGACAGATCACTTCCGACTTTCTGAATCTCCACCTACCGCTTGAGCTTGTCAACACTCAGATTCCTCATTCCGAGGATTTCGGTCGTCCATTCAGATTACCGTAACAGCTTCCCGCGCCATCTCGTCCCAGTCCGGTTCGGGCGCGGGACGTTCGCTCCAGGCGATGGACATGGCGCCGTTCTCCACCACGAGGGTTCCCCGGCAGTCGAGGTCTTCATCCGGAGGACGAGGTTGCAGTCCCATGTAGGCTTCGAAGACCGGATCGTTGCCAATGGACAGGATCACGTGGGGATCGCCGCCGTGCACCTCCACGCCGAAACTCTCTGCCAACTGGGCCTGCTTGACCTGTCCGGTAATGCCGATGCCGCGCTGCCGGACGATATCGGCGGCCTGCATTGCCAGGTACGGCGCCGTGTTGTAGGGCTGTCCCCCGATGGCGCCGATCCACTCGAGGGTCAGGACGGGGAGATCGAGGGTGGCGCACAGCTTCTTCAGGCCCAGAATGTCGTAATCCTGCAGCGGCTCCTCGATCCAGCGGTACTGGCACTTCTCCATGATGCGGCCAATTTTGACCGCCTCTTCGTAGGTGTACGACTCCACCGGATCGTGAAAGAGCATGATGTCGTCACCCAGGGCATCCCGCAGCTTCACGGCCATTTCACCGTTGGTTTTCACCCCCCGGTAGGAATGGTCCTTGCATCCGATGAAGCCTCCCCTGGCCACGCGCTGCACCGCGTTCTCCACCAGATCGTCGATGGTGCGGCCGCCCACGTTGCAGTAGGCGGGCACGCTTTCGCGGCACGCGCCTAGTAATTTGTAGATGGGGAGTCGGGCGCTTCGGCTCGCGAGGTCCCAAAGCATCCGGTCGACCGTATCCAGCAGCCCTCTCCCTGTGTACATAAAGCGCTGGGCCATCCAGAACCGCTGCCAGACGTACTCCCGGTCGAAGGCGTCCACGCCGATGAGCATATGGGCGTACCGGGAGAGGAACTGTTTTCCCTGCCATGCCAGGTCCGTGGGATCAAATCCCGCCGCATAATCGGCATAGGCGTCCAGATTGCCGTCCGTCACCAGCCGGATCACCAGGCGGTATTTCTGCTCCGGTCCGTCCCCTGTGAAGGAATAGCCATCGGGAGTATCCGCACCGAATCCCTGGTCGTGGGTGAACAACCCGGAGATGCCCGGCGGCACGGGCGCCATGCTGCCCCGGTCCGCGCAGTGCTCCCGTCGCGTCTCGGGTTCACCCTTCATCACGTAGCATTTGACGTCGCGGATCTGCATGGGTTTCCTCTTACGCGTGGTGCTTAATCATCATCCCAGCCGTCATGCTCGATCATCATCCCGGTCATCCTGCCCAATCACCGTCCATGGCACGTTGCAAGGTGCACCGAATCATGTCGCCATCTGCTCGGCCGTGCCTTCCTTCACCGCATCCATGTCGATGTCCATACCCAGGCCCGGCCGATCGGGTACCTGGACAAATCCGTCCGACACCCGCAGCGGGTTACGGACGAAGGACGATCCGGATTCCTGTCCTGTCATCTCGAGAAAGGGCGTATTTCTCAGGGCGGCGGCCAGGTGCAGATGGGCAAAACCATCGCAGATCCCGATACCATCCAGGTGGCAATAGGCGCCAAAAGCCTCGGCGCAGCGAGCCGACTTCAGCACGTCTGTGAACCCGCCTGCACTAATCGCGCCGGTCCGAATGTGATCGGCGGACTGTACCGTCATGACCTGTGACGCTTCCATGGGACCGGACACTTCGGCGCTGGTGGGCGTGTCGATTTCCTCCGCCACCTGCTTTCCACCGGAATGATCGCTTTGTGGACGCGGCCGGTCGAAGTAGAAATAGTCCTCTACGTCGAGCATCCTGCCGATCCGCAGGGCCTCGTCGATCGTGTACCGTGCCCGTCCGTCGAATACGAGTGGGAAATCCGGCCCTACCGCCGCGCGCACATCACGTATGAGATGGACCAGGGCGCTTTCATCGGACCGCATGCCGAAACGATATGCCCGGAACCCGGCCCGCTGTGCGTATTTCGCCTCCTGGAGGATCGCGGAAGCGGCGCCTTCCGTAATTCCGGTCCGGCAGACCGGCACGTGGCCGCGAAATCCGTTCACGTGCCTGAAGAGCGGCTGTCCGGCGATCTTTGCGGAGAGATCCCACAGGGCGACATCGATTCCCGCACGTATCGACCTGGACAACTGCCCGTCCGTTTCCCTCAAGGCCCACCAGGTCCGTTCCCGGTCCACGGGACTGGCACCGATCAGGAAGGATGCCGCGCGATCAAGGTCGGACCCAGTCGCGCAGACGCCGGTACAGTGTCCCTCCAGTTTAGCATCGGTGAGGATGCGAAGCAGGCCGGCGGGCTTATGAAGGATGATGCGGGTTGTTTTCATCAGGTTTACCGCGCGCTTAAGTGGATCCGCCTTGGGGAAACACCGGCTTCTGCCGCTGCTGCTCCACGAGGGGACGGGACCCGTTTTCCGTCACGACGACCGACTGTTCCAGGTGCAGCGACCCGACTCCGGCCAGGCAGAGCGGCGCTTCCACGTTCAGTACCATGTTCTCTTCGATCGGCAGGTCCGACGGCACGTCCACGCACCCGTCGGTGACCCGCAGCCCGTTGTCCGGCGCCAGGATGGGGTAGTCCCGAATTTCCATGCCGACCCCGTGGCCGTGGGGATACATGGCCAGGCCGGCGTCGTCCACCACGTCCTGCATCGCCGCCTGGACCGCCGAGGCAGGAACTCCGGGCCGTATGGCCGCAAGGCCGGCGTCCATGGACGCGCGGAGTGCGTCGAACCGGTCCTGCATATCGTCGGTCAGCGGCTTCATGGCGAAGGTGGTCCCGGTATCGGAATAGCAGGAGCGGTACCTGCATCCCCAGTCCACGTATTCCACGTCGGATTCTCCCAGGATGAAATCCGGTTCCGTAGCGATGCCCAGTCCGTGAACCCCGAAGGCGAAATGATCCAGGTCCGCACCTCTTCGGCCCAGTTCGGACCGAAACCGGCGAATGACGTCCTGCACATTCTCTCCCGGTCTTGCCTGTTCCATGGCCGTCATGGCCGCCGCTTCGCTGATTTGAGCCGCCTGTTCGAGCCGTTCGATCTCGTCGCCGGTCTTGACCATGCGGAGCAGCCGGATGAGGTTCGAGCAGTCAAGCAGCCGGGCATCGGGGAGCGCCTGGCGCAGCTGCGCGTACCGGCCCTCGGTCATCCCGTCGGCCTCCACCCCCAGGGTCCCCCCGGAAAGCCCCCGGTCGCTCAAGGCCCCGGCGAGTGCCTCGGTGGTCGTGCCGTAACCCGGCGCGTCCTTCACGCGGGCGTACATAACCTCCATCCGGTCCGACAGCGATCGGGGCGCAAGGGACCAGTCGAGTCCGGAATCGCCGCTGATACGCAGGTCCTTCACCCAGAGGTCCACGCCGTTGACGGCCAGCATGGAACTGGTCACCGCCAACGCGGGTTCACCTACGTGGGGGAACAGCGCGTATCCCTGCGACAAATCCGCCGAACCGCCGGGCTTTACCATGTACTCCTTCATGAGCCCGTCGATCCAGATGTAGTAGTCCGTGAAATAGGTGATGTTCACGGGCGAAGCCGCGACCAGCGCGTCGAGACCGATGTCTCGCATGTACTTCCTGGCCCGGTCGACGTTGAAGAGCATTTTTATATCGATTCCGGATGGTGCTAAATCTAGGCACAAGGATTACATATCCGACGCGAAATCCGGCACGGCAGCGGCGGTCCGACGACGAACCAGATCAGTATAGAAACGCCTTTATTCCGTGTCAACTTCCGAATCCGAAAACAGGACTTTCGCGACAGCCGATCCAGGCCATCTTTCCCTTGACAAATACGTCCAGATCGAATTACTAGGACAAGCGGCGGACAGGCATCGACCATCGTAATCGACTATCGTAATCGACAATCGTCACGTACCCTCCGGTCAACCCCCGACGAATACACATCTTCATGATTCGCATCGTAGATTACGACGCCGGAAATCAGACCTCTGTGAAAAGGGCACTGGACCACCTGGGCGTGGATTCGGTCATCACGTCGGACCCGGCGGATCTCGACGACGCGGAGCGCATCATTTTTCCCGGGGTTGGCCATGCCCATTCCGCGCTGGAGACCCTCCGCGAAAGAGGGCTCGACGAAGCACTCAAATCGGCCTGCGCCAGGGGAACGCCCATCCTCGGAATCTGTGTCGGCTGCCAGATTCTGCTCTCCGGTTCAGAGGAAACCGACCTGCCCTGTCTGGACCTCATCGAGGGCAGGTGCTTACGTTTCAGGCCGGAAGACGCAGCGTTGAAGGTACCGCACATGGGTTGGAACGAGCTGCGTGTCAACCGAGCGCACCCCGTGCTCCGCCACCTGCGGACCGGCGACGAGGTCTACTTCGTTCATTCATACTATCCCGCTCCGGAAGACGAACGGGATTTGCTCGCTACGAGCCGGTACGGAGTGGAATTCGCGGCCGTCATCGGCAGGCGAAATATCGTCGCGACCCAGTTTCACGTGGAGAAGAGCGGTCCCGTCGGTCTGAAGATCCTGGGTGAATTCGTGAAATGGGACGGGAACTCATGCTGAGCAAGCGGCTCATTTCCTGCCTGGATGTGCGGGACGGCAGGCTGGTCAAGAGTGTCCGGTTCGTCAACACGAAAGACATCGGCGACCCGGTTTCGGCGGCGCGGCGGTACTATGAGGCCGGCCTGGACGAGCTCGTCTTCTACGACATCACGGCGTCGAGCGACCAGCGAGGCATCATGCTGGACGTGGTGGAAGAGGTAGCCCGACAGGTATTCATTCCCTTTTCCGTGGGTGGGGGCCTGCGTTCGGCCGAGGACTGCAGGAGGGTACTCGAAGCCGGTGCGGAGAAAGTGAACCTGAATACGGCGGCCGTCGCCAATCCCGATGTCATTTCAGAAGCGGCCGACGCCTTCGGGGTACAGGCCGTCGTGCTGTCCATGGACGTGAAGGCCGCCGATGGCGGTGCCCTGCCCTCCGGTTACGAGATCGTGACCCATGGCGGCCGGCGGAACACCGGCATGGACGCCATCGAATGGGCGCGGCGGGGTGAAGCCCTCGGGGCGGGCGAGATCGTTGTAAATTCCATCGATGCGGACGGCACGCTCGAAGGATACGAATTGACCCTGACCCGGATGATCGCCGATGCCGTGGGAATCCCGGTCATCGCTTCCGGTGGCGGGGGCAGGCCCGAACACCTGTACGACGCGCTCACGACCGGCGGCGCCGACGCGGCACTGGTGGCGTCCATGCTGCATTACGGCCACTACACCGTGGGATCCATCAAGCAGTTTCTTCGTGACGAGGGGTTGAAGATTCGATCGACCGGATAGGAGGAGCACGGTTTATGGAATGGTCCAGACGCACCTTTCTCAAAAAGACAGGGCTGGCGGGGGCAGGCGCCGCCGCGGTCGGCATGTCGGCGATGCTGGATGGATGCGCGATTGCCAGAAACCACGACGTGATCATAAGAGGCGGACGGGTGATCGACGGTACGGGCGCGCCACCAGTGGATGCGGACATCGCCATCTCCGGCGACCGGATCGTCCAGATCGGTCCGGTCAGGGGTTCGGGTACGACAACGATCGATGCTTCGGGAAAGATCGTCTGTCCGGGATTCATCGACATACACTCCCACACCGATCTCTCCCTGCTGGTCGATCCCAGGGCTGAAAGCAAGATCCGCCAGGGTGTGACCACGGAGGTGGCCGGACAGGACGGCTCATCGCTCGCACCTCTTTCGGAAGGCCGGCTCAAGTCGCTGCAGGACGGTTACGGGCGGCGATACGGCGTGGACATCGAATGGACGGATTTCACCGGCCTGTTCGACACATTGGAGAAACAGGGCATCGGGTTGAATTTCATATCGCTGGTGGGCCAGGGCACCGTTCGCGGATACGCAGTCGGATACGACAACGTACCGGCCAGCACGCGGCAGATCGATACGATGAAGGCGCTCGTGGACCAGGCCATGTCGGAAGGCGCCTGGGGGCTTTCTTCCGGGCTCGAATATACCCCCGGCAGTTTCGCCGGCGAGGATGAAATCGCCGAACTCGGCCGGGTGGCGGCGGGGTACAGCGGTTTCTACGCCACCCACATGCGGAACGAGGACGATTACCTCGTTGAAGCCGTGAGTGAAGCGATCAGCACGGCGCGAAAATCTGAAATCGCCCTCCAGATCGCCCACTTCAAGGCCTCAGGCAGGCGGAACCTGGATAAGGTCCGGGTCGCTTTCGACATGATTGACCAGGCGGTCGAGGAAGGGATGGACATCACCCTGGACAGGTACCCCTACATCGCCTACGCGACGACGCTGCAGAACCTGTTTCCGCCCCGGTTCCGCGCCGGTGGCGCCGAGGCTTTCCTCGGCCGGCTGCAGACACCGGACACCCTGTCCCTGATGAGACAGGCTGCCATCGCGAAAGTCGACATGCTGGGAGACTGGAGCGCCGTAATGATTACGTCGGTAAGCAGGGCGGAAAACCAGGATTACGTGGGACAGCGGGTGTCGGAGATCGTCGCGCGAAACGGGCAGGATCCTTTCGAGTTCGTCCGGGAACTTCTCATCGAGGAGAACGGAAGCGTAGGCATGGTGGGATTCGGCATGAGCGAAGAGGAGATACGGTCCGTGCTGACCCATCCGCGCGTCATGATCGCTTCGGACGGCGGCGCCGCGGCGGTTTATGGCCCGTTGAGCGAAACAACCCCCCATCCCCGCTATTACGGGACCTTCCCCAGGGTGCTCGGCAAGTACTGCCGCGAAGACCAGTTGTTCGACCTGCCTACCGCCGTGCACAAGATGACCGGCATGCCGGCCCGCAGGCTGGGGCTGACCGATCGGGGCACGATCGATGTGGGCCAGGTTGCCGATCTCGTGGTTTTCGATCCGGATTCCGTCATCGACCGGGCGGACTTCATGAATCCGCACCAGTATGCCCAGGGCATTGACTGCGTCCTGGTCAACGGTACGGTCGCGATAGAATCGGGGGAACACACCGGCGCGCTGGCGGGTACGGTATTACGGAAGCAGGCGGGCGC
>CAZZNP010000024.1:0-28569 GCA_964655785.1 uncultured Gemmatimonadota bacterium | reverse complement strand
TTGCGTTGCGTTGCGTTGCGTTGCGTTGCGTTGCGTTGCGTTGCGTTGCGTTGCGCCGCTTTAAAAAGACATTAGATAGTATAGGGCGCAGTTGGGATTTCGTCAACACTGTCCGTTCCGGAGATGCACGATGAAAAACCAGGCCAGTGATAGCGGTCCATCGCCGTTCTCCATAGGCATCGACGTCGGCGGGACGTTCACGGATTTCGTCGTGGTCGAAGGCGCTTCCGCACCCCGTTACTTCAAAACGGCGTCGACCCCTCACGGGCCTTCCGAAGCGGTGATGAACGGGCTCGGGGACATCGCCCGGTCGTACGGCATTCCCACTTCAGCACTGTTGTCCCGAACCCGCCTCTTCATCCACGGCACCACGGTCGCCACCAACACGCTCCTGGAGCGAAAGGGCGCCCGGGTCGGACTGATCACCACCGAAGGTTTCCGGGACCTGCTGGCGTTGCGGGAGGGATTGAAAGAGGACCGGTACAATCTCCGGATGACGCCGGTAGAACCGTTGGTCCCCCGGGATTTGCGTCGTACGATCGGGGAACGTATACGCTCCGACGGCTCCGTGGAGGCGCCCGTGGATTGCGAGGCGCTAGACGAGATACTGGACGATCTCGTGCGGGCCGGCGTGGAATCGGTGGCCGTTTGTCTGATTTTCTCCTACTTGAACCCGGCCCACGAGCGGCTCGTGGGCGAACGCGTCCGCAAGCGGTATCCCGGTCTCTACCTGTCGCTCTCCTCCGGAATTCTGCCCCAGATCAAGGAATACGATCGCTTGAGCACTACGGCCGTCAACGCCTACGTCGGTCCCGTATATGCACGTTATCTCTCCCGCATGAGGGAGGAGACCTCCGGCCTCGGCCTCCAAAACGAGATACTCACCATGACGTCCAACGGAGGCGTCACACCGCTGGACACCGCGGCACAGCAGGCCGTGCAGGCTATTCTATCGGGTCCCGCCGGCGGCGTCAGCGGCGCCGTGGCCTACGGCAGGCTGATCGACGAGACCGATCTAATCGGTTTCGACATGGGCGGTACAAGCACGGACATCTCGGTGATCGAAGGCAGCGACCCCCAGGTTTCAGGAGAACATTACGAAGGAGGATGGAAGATCGCCGTGCCGATGATCGACCTCCACACACTGGGGGCGGGCGGCGGCAGCATCGCGCGTGTGGACGACGGAGGCACATTGCACGTGGGGCCTCAAAGCGCCGGAGCCGATCCGGGGCCGGCCTGTTACGGCCAGGGAGGCGACCGGCCCACGGTGACCGACGCCAACCTGGCGCTGGGATACCTCGATCCCGGGAATTTCCTCGGCGGACGAACCCGCCTGTATCCGGAACGGTCTCGAACGACGCTCGAGGCGCACGTGGCGGAACCCCTGGGGCTGACCGTGGAGGAAGCCGCACACGGCGTGCTGGACGTCGTTACCACGGCCATGGCCGAAGGCATCCGCCTGCTGACCGTGCGCCGCGGCGGAGATCCCCGGAATTTCTCCCTGCTGGCCTTCGGCGGCGCGGCCGGACTTCACGTGGGCAAGGTGGCCCGCAAGACCGGAATCGGCAAAGTCATACTCCCGTCGGCGGCCCCGGTGCTCTCCGCATACGGCATGCTCGCATCCGACCTGAGGTACGACTACGCGCAGTCATTCACGGCCAGCCTGGACGTAGTCGATCTGAACGAAGTGAGACGGCTGGCGGACCGCATGGCGGACCAGGGCATCGAACAGCTCAGAAAACAGGGCCTGGGGGACAAAGACATCACCATACGGCTCACGGCCGACATGCGGTACCTGGACCAGATCTACGAAGTCAACGTGGCCGTCCCGGATCTGACCACGGACGACGAAGCCATTCGCCGAACCTGGGCGGCGCGGTTTCACGAAAGATACCAGGTCCTGTACTCCTACCATCAGCTCGACCAGGAAATTCGACTGGTCACCTTGCGAGCCACGGTAACGGGGACACTGCCCTCGGTGGTACTGCCCGGCAAAGAGGGAGGCGAATCGACAACGGACCCCCGCGAAGCCCCGGGGCCCCGTAAAGGCAAGCGCCGCATTTTCACGGGGACCTGGACCGAAGCCGACGTTTACGCGGCGGACGACCTCGCGCCCGGCTCGAAGATAAAAGGTCCGGCCATCGTGGAGTCCGATTTCACCACGGTGCTCGTGGAAGCAGGAGACCGGCTGGAAGTCGATCCCTACGGCGGCATGGTGCTGGCGGTATCTCCCGCGACGACGGACACGGATTCGGCCACGTTGGACTCGGCGTCGGGGGCAGCGGACACGGAAGTGTCTGCGACGCAGGACACTGCATCGTCCGCGTCGGACCCGATTACCCATTCGGTCGTGGGCCACCGCCTGGAATCGATCGCCCGCGAGATGGCCGACGTGATGATCCGCACCTCCATGTCTCAGATCCTGAACTCCAGCCGGGACTTTTCGACCGCGATCCTGGACGCAGATGCCCAGCTCGTAGCACAGGGTGAAGGAATCCCGGTCCACATCAGCGCCTTGCCGCCGGCGGTGGAAGCGGTGACGGAATACTTCGGCGAAGACATCAACGAGGGCGACCTGTTCATCCTGAACGATCCCTATTTCGGCGGCAGTCACCTGCCGGACATCACGGCGATTTATCCCGTGTTCCGAGACGGGACTCTGTTGTTTTTCGCGGTAAACCGGGCTCACCACAGCGACATCGGCGGGGGTACCCACGGCGGTTACAACCCCTCGGCCAGCGAACTGTACCACGAGGGATTGCGCATACCGCCCGTGAGGCTTTACGAAGCAGGCCGGCCGCGGGAGGACCTGCTGCACATGCTGGCGGTCAACGTGCGCCACCCGGAGAACTTCACCGGCGACCTGCACGCCCAGATCGGATCGGTGCAGATTGCCGCGCGCCGGTTGCAGACACTCCTCGACGATTACGGCGCCGACAGCCTGATGAGTTCCGTCGAAGCCATCCTGGACAGCGCGGAACGGCGGATCCGCCAGCTCATAGGCGGCTGGCCAGACGGCGTGTACTTCGGAGAAACGCTGCTCGACGACGACGGCTTCGACGCCGAGTCGATCCCCATCCGGGCAAGGGTCACCGTCCAAGACGACAACATGTCCATCGACCTGAGCGATTCGAGTCCCCAGGTCACCGGATTCATCAACAGCGCCTATGCCAACACGCGCTCACTGGCCCACGTCGCCATCATGTACATGGCGCCGTCTGACGTGCCCAAGAACGAGGGGTCCATGCGGCCGGTGAAAGTAATCGCACCGAAAGGCCTGATCGTAAATCCGAATCCTCCCGCACCGGTCTGCATGAGCACCAACCACTGCGGGGAGGAGATTGTGGAGGCCGTCTTCAAGGCGCTGGCGCCCGTGGCGCCGGATGCCGTGAACGCGGGGTTCTCCAGGCGGCTTCGATTCGCGATCACCGGCCGGAATCCGAGTACGGGCCATCATTTCATCTGGCACTTCTTCTTCGGACGGGGCGGAGGTGGCGCTTCCCGTGGATACGACGGCTGGTCCTGCGTGGGCGAGGTAAACGTGGCCGGTGCAATCCGGAGTCCCAGCGTGGAGATCACCGAGGAGCGATTCCCCTTCAAGATCGTACGGAACGACCTGAGGCCAGGCTCAGGCGGCGACGGCAGGTGGCGGGGCGGACTGGGCGCAGTCTTCGAAATGGTTTACGAGGGGGACGAACCGGCGAAACTGAACATGGCCGGAGACGGCGTGATCAACCCGCCTTTCGGACTCTTCGGCGGCGAGCCGGGCCTGCCGCATCGCTACAAAGTGGTATCCAACGGCAAGGAAAGAATGCTGAAGTCCAAGGAAACCGAGGTGCCGATCATGCCGGGAGACCACATCGTGGCCCTGTCCGCCGGCGGCGGGGGGTACGGCCCCTCTGATTCAAGGGACGCATCCAGTCGTGCACGCGACAGGAACTCGGGCCTGGCCTAGAACCGTACCCAGACGGCGTATATGGCGAAAACGGCCATCACGATCGTGGCGGCCGTCAGTGCCACCAGCAAGGTCCTGGACGGCGGAACGCCCGCTTCTTTAGCCGTGGTCCGACTGAAGTAAAGCGCCGCCCAGCCTATGGCCGGGAGCAGAATCGTCTGCATCAGTCCGCCGATAATCACCATCGTGACCGGCGCGGACCACAGGGCGTAGAGGACCAGGTAGACCAGGGGCAGCAGGACGCCAATCACCCGCACGACTCGTTGTCTGTCGTTAGGCTGCGCATAGGTGACAAAGCCGAGCACGGAAAGGGCATCCGCCAGCATGCGCGACTGACCCACGATGGTCACGAAATACGTCGAAAACAGGACCACGAAGGCGCCTAAGGCGAACAGGTAGAACGCCCAGTTGCCCAGCGTTTCGGTATACATGCCGGAGAGGATCTGGACAGTGCCGAACCCCTCCGGCACGAGTCCCTGGGCATGGAGCACGGCCGCGCCCAGGAAGAAGAAGGCGAGCGTCGCCAGTGTGTAGATGACCATGCACAGCCACACGTCCTTCTTCATCACGCCGATCCATCCCCGGGCGCGTTCGCGCCAGGCCGCGCTGCCGTCGCGGGATCCCGCCGCCCGGGCATAGCCTTTCTCCACGCACCAGTATGGGTAGAGCAGCAGTTCCGAAGCGCCCACCCCCGTGATGCCGAAGACGGCGAAGGCGGTCACGGCCCCGTCCGCCGGGAGGGCGAACCGCAGCCCGTCCACGAGTGCCTGGGGAGAAACCGCGTAGGGGGTCCAGAAGAGGAGCAGCGCGCTGGCCAGCGTGGTGAAGGTGAACAGGGCCACCAGGATGGTGGTGATCCGTTCCAGCGTCATGTACTGTCCCACGAGGCCGAGACCCATGCCGACGAGGGTGAGAATGATCAACCAGAAGGTGTTTCCTATAGCCGGGAAGATCAGGTCCAGCGACAGGCTCATCGTGCCGAAAATGCCGCCCACCTGCATGGTGCTCCAGAGCAGGAGCAGCAGGCTTCCCCACACGAGCCAGGTAACCCGGAATCGCGGTCCGGGCACTTTGTTGAACGCCACAAAGGTCGTCTGTCCAGTGGCGATGGCGTGGCGGCCGAGTTCACTTTGAACCGGCACCTTGACCACGCAGCTCAGCAAAATGAGCCACAGCACGACGAAACCGACCTCTGCGCCCAGCCGCGTCGTGGCGATGAGCTCGCCGGAACCCACGATGGATCCGGTCAACAACAGCCCAGGTCCCAACTGCCGGATCGTCGACCAGCGGTCGGTGGGCGGTTTTCTCACGTGTTCGGGACGAAGTTCGTAGGGATCCGACGACTGGGACATGCAGGTTCACCTGTACGGGTAAGAAGATGGAATCGACTGGCCTTAGTGGCGTTGCGAACCGGTCAGGACGCGTCTGTTTCGCCGGAAAGGGGAATGGCTTCGTCGATCAACATGATCGGGATCTCTTCCCTGATGGGATAGAGATACTTGCCGTCGGCCCGCACCAGTCCGCCGTCGATAGTCTCCGTCACCTTCTCTCCGCCCCGGTTGACGAGCGTGCCAGCCCCGATCTTGCCGTTCAACGCTTCGACGACAGAATCAGGCGCAAGACGAACTTCTTCCTTGGTTTCGGGACAGGCCAGTATGTCCAGCAAAGCCTGATCGATCATGAGTCGCTCCGGCGTCCGGTTACGTTGGGTTACGCGAGTGACAAAGTTACGGAAGTGGTGTGGGGAAACTATAAGAATCCGGAAACGCTATATCAAGCGATTTCTGCAAAGCGTCGGCCGCGACCGGGGAAGGGCCGGTCGCGTCGATCGTCCGGATGGCACCTGGACAGGCCAACGTGGTTGTTGCGTTCAAGGCGGTCACAACATATAATAGGAGCGATTATTTGAACGAGACCGCGGGAACGCAGTCAGCCGTTAAGTACCACAGTCAACCGTTAAGTATCAAGGAGTGCATCCATGGCGCAGGAATTGCCGACCACCATCGAGTTGCCTGACTATACCGGCCTGCCCTACAAGGTGGCCGACCTTTCCGAGGCGGAACTGGGCCACCGCGAAATCGCCATTGCCGAACAGGAAATGCCCGGCCTGATGGCCGTCCGCGAGAAACACGCCCGCGAACAGCCGCTCCGTGACACGCGCATCATGGGTTCCCTGCACATGACGATTCAGACCGCCGTGCTCATCCAGACGCTCAAGGCCCTGGGCGCGGACGTGCGGTGGGCCTCCTGCAACATCTTCTCGACCCAGGACCACGCGGCGGCGGCCATCGCGGACGACGGTATTCCCGTCTACGCCTGGAAGGGAGAAAGTCTGGAAGAATACTGGGCCTGCACGCTTCAGGCGCTGACTTTCGACGGCGAAAGCGGTCCGACACAGATCGTGGACGACGGCGGCGACGCCACGCTGCTCATTCACCGGGGCGTGGAGGCCGAAGACGACCCCTCCATTCTGGACGAACCGACCGACAACCGGGAATTGCAGATCATCAACGAGGTGCTCAGGAGGCAGCTGGACCGGAACCCGCGGTTCTGGCACGATATGAGCGCCAACATACGGGGTGTTTCAGAAGAGACGACCACGGGCGTGCACAGGCTGTACCAGATGATGGAGGAAGGCAAGCTCCTGTTTCCCGCCATCAACGTGAACGATTCGGTGACCAAGTCCAAATTCGACAATCTCTATGGCTGCCGCGAATCTCTCGCGGACGGGCTCAAGCGCGCCCTGGACGTCATGGTCGCGGGGAAGACGGTCGTCGTCTGCGGGTACGGAGACGTGGGCAAGGGATGCGCCCAGTCGATGCGGGGATTCGGCGCACGGGTGCTGATCACGGAAATCGACCCCATCTGCGCCTTGCAGGCCGCCATGGAAGGGTACGAAGTGACGACGATCGAAGACGCGCTGGGACAGGGCCAGATCTTCGTGACGACTACCGGGAACAAGGACATTATCCGCGTCGAGCACATGGAGAACATGCTGGACCAGGCCATCGTCTGCAACATTGGACACTTCGACAATGAAATTCAGGTGGACGCGCTGAACGAATTCCCCGGCATCGTGAAACAGCAGATCAAGCCCCAGGTGGACAAGTATCTCTTTCCCGACGGCCGCGCTATCTTCCTGCTCGCCGAGGGACGACTGGTCAACCTGGGATGCGCCACGGGCCATCCTTCCTTCGTCATGTCCAGTTCCTTCACCAACCAGGTGATCGCGCAAATCGACCTGCGGCTCCATGACCACGAGACCGGGGTGACGACCTTGCCGAAGCACCTGGACGAGGAAGTTGCCAGGCTGCACCTGCACAAGCTTGGCGTGAAGCTGACCCGGTTGTCCCGGAATCAGGCGGATTATATCGGCGTGCCCATCGAAGGCCCCTACAAGCCCGATCACTACCGATACTGACGGGCGCCAGGGGTGTGGACCATGGGGCTTCCCCGCGATATCCGCGCGGGGAAGCCCACTGTTCTCGATGAAAAACTTCAGCCTGTTGATAGCCAGCCTCAGAAACCGGTTCAAGGTCGAGGAAGACCCGTTTCGATTTCACGATCCGGGCGCGCTCGTGGACGGCGATCTGCAGTTGTTGCTGCGCAGGACGCTGCGGGGCGACGCGCGACGGGGCATCGTTCCCGAGTACATCTTCGACATGGTGCCCACGGACAACCCGGACCTGCCTGATACCGTGATGGGAAGGCTTTCCCTGCGTATCGGCAACACGGAGCACATCGAGAAGTATGCGGGCCATATCGGCTACTCCGTGGACCCGCCCTACCGGGGCCGCAGGTTGGCCGCGCGCAGTTGCCTGCTCGTCCTGCCTCTCGCGCGGGCACACGGAATCAACCCCCTCTGGATTACCTGCAACCCGGAGAACACGGCATCCAGGAAAACCTGCGAGATCATCGGTTCCACGCTGGTGGAGACCGTCCCCATTCCCCCGGACGATCCGCTTTACGGGTGGGACACGAAGTGGAAATGCCGTTACCGGGTGGATCTCTAGCCCGATAGGGAAGTTGTTTCATGCTAGCAATCCACGGCGGAGCGCCCTACCGCGATACGGAATCCCGCCCTTTCCCCGCCAGGACCCCTTTCGGCGATGAGGAACTGCGGCTTGTCGAGAAAGCGCTGCGCTCCCAGAACCTCTTTCGATGGGGCGGCGAGCTCACCCCGCAGTTCGAAAGCCGGTTCGCCGAAACCTACGGCGCGAAGCACGCCGTAGGTTCCACGTCGGGAACGGCGGCACTCCATGTCGCCGTGGGCGCTGTTAACCCGGAACCCGGGGACGAGATCATCACGAGCGCGATCACCGATCTGGGCACGATCATCCCGATCCTGTACCAGAACGCCGTGCCGGTCTTCGCGGACACGGATCCGGAGACGCTGACCGTGGACCCGGATGACGTGGAAAGGCTGATCACGCCGCGGACGCGGGCGATCATCGCCATTCACCTCTTCGGCAACGCCTGCCGGATGGAGGCCCTGACGGAGATTTCGCGCCGAAAGGGAATACCGCTCATCGAAGACTGTTGCCAGGCCCACCTGACGCGTTACCGCGGTCGGTTGCTGGGCACCTTCGGGGACCTCGGCTGCTTCAGTTTCCAGCAGTCGAAGCATATGACCACCGGGGACGGCGGCATGACCATCACGGACGACGACAACCTGGGCAGCCACATGCGGATGTTCGCGGACAAGTATTACGACCGGGAACGTACGGGATCCCGCATGTACGGACCGCTGGGCATGAACTGCCGCATCACGGAACTCCATTCCGCGGTGGGGCTGGCCCAGCTGGAAAAAGTCGGGCAGGTCGTCGAATCGAGAAACCGGCTTGGCGACCGGTTGACCAGGGGCATAGAAGGACTCGACGGCATCCTCCCCGCTCCGGTCACGCCGGGCGCAAGGCACAGTTACTGGACGTACCCCATGCGGGTTGCCGGTTTTTCGAACGAGGCATTCGCCCGTGCGTTGAACGCCGAAGGGATCGGCGCGAGCGCGGGCTACATCGGCGATCCCATCTTCCAGTGCTCGGCGGCGCTCGCGGAGCATCGGACCTACGGGAACTCGCGTTTCCCCTTCTACAGCGCCTACACGGACCGCAACTTCGAACACGCGGACGAACTATGTCCGAGAACCCGCGAAGTGCTCGGACAACTCGTGGTGCTCTCATTCAACGAGCGTTACACTGAGGAGGACATCGACGACGTGGCCGGGGCGGTGCGTAAGGTCGCCTCGGAACTGGACCGGGCCGGCTGAATGCGATCGCGCCCTGTCCCTGGGTGTTCAGTTGAATGCGATCGCGCGGCGGCCTACGGAATGTTGTGCTTTGCCTTGTACTCGAGCCAGTTTTCCTTGAGATGCAGAAATGCTTCGAACGTGGGTTGCAGGATGAAGGGATTGTTGTTTCGCTCGAAACCGATCGTCGAGACGGGCTTGACGCCGAAGTCGTGACCCGGGAAAACGCCGATATCGTCGTCGAGTTCCATCAGGCGCCGCAGGCTGTCGAATTCCTTCCTCGCCTCGTCTTCGGTGGCCGTGCCGCCCACCTTGCCCACGAATAGCGTGTCCCCGGTGATCAGCTTGTCTTCCGCCAGGAGACACATGCCGTCCTCACAGTGGCCGGGGGTGTGGATCACGGCCAGTTCGAGTTGACCCAGCCGGAACACCTCTCCGTCCGTCACTTCGATATCGTAAAAATACTCCGCGTCCCGGTACATCACCACGTCGAGACCCAGTTCTTCGATGAGATGGTCGTTGCCGTTCACGTGGTCATGGTGGGAGTGCGTACAAATGACACAGGCCAGCTCCACGTTCAGTTCGCCCGCGCGCTGTATGTAGTAATCGGGACGGTAGGATGGATCGACCGCCGCCGCCTTCCGCGTTTTCTCGTCGGCCACCAGATAGCCAAAGTTCCGGTCGCCTCCGTTCATTACCTGTTCGAATATCATATACGACCCTTTCGATTCGTCGGATAGCCCTTCCGCCGTGCCACGGTTTTCCGCATGATATCCCTTCGATGGGATGAAGTCAACCGTATACATTCCGCCTTTGAATTCCCTTGACTTAAGCCCCCTCCTGACACAGGATACATGGATTGGATACCCCCGTGTTCAACCAGCTTCGACCACCTGGAAAAGAGCGTCCCGTGCACATCGGCGAACTGATCATCTTCCGTTATCGCGGGGACATCCAGATCGGCATGCTGCAGGCGGTTAACCGGAAGAAAATCACCGTGGCGACCTCCGCCAACCGGGTCATGGACATTTCGACGGACCCGATCGTGCGGTATACCGAAATCCGTGTGCGCGATCTGCCCGAAATGATGGAAGTTCGACGGCAGATCGAGGACCAGGCCGGTTCCTTCGACCTCGAGGAAGTATGGGAGGTCCTGAAGGACGATCCCACCGTATACACGTCTGAAGACATTGGCGAACTGTACTGGGGTGAACCCGGTTCACCCGAGCAGCGGGCGGCCATGCAACTGCATCTGAGCCGCAAGTGCCTGTATTTCAATGAAAAGGACAACGGCTTCAGCTCCCGTTCGACCGACCAGGTCAGAAGCATCCAGGACAAGGCTGCCCGCCAGCAGGCCGTGGAGTCCGAGCGGGATGCGTTCGATCGCTGGCTCGCTGATGATACGCGCCAGGACGTCGAGTCCCTGACGAACCGCCAGAAACGGTGGCTGTCGCATCTCCGCGAGTTCGCCATTCAAGGCGACGATTTCGCCGCGATCGACAAGGTGCGCTCCCTACTCAAGGAATTGCCCAACCTGACCGGAGGCGATCCGCAGCGGTCCGTTTTCGAAGTCATGGTACGCAAGGGGTTCTGGGATGAAGACGAACATCTCGATCTGCTGCGTTACGAAATTCCGACCGAGTTTTCCGACGAGGTGCTCGAATACGCCGCATCCTGCCAGCCCTCGGAAAAAGGCCGGGAAGACCTGACCGGACTGCCGATCCTGTCGATAGACGACGCGTCCACACAGGACATAGACGACGCCCTTTCGGCGGAACGGACCGAGGACGGCTACCGGATCGGGGTGCATATTACCGACGTAGCCGACCTCGTGCCCCGGGATTCGGTCCTCGATCTTGCGGCCCGGGAAAGGATGTCGTCCCTCTATCTGCCGGACCGGCACGTCCCCATGCTGCCCACTACCCTCTCCCAGGGCCACTGCGCGTTGCTCGAGGGAGAGCGGCGTTGCGCCATCAGTTTCCTCTTCTCGCTGTCATCCGAATTCGAGTTGCTTGATTCCCGGATCGTGCCTTCCGTAATCGTAAACCGCGCGCGGCTGTCCTACGACGAAGCCAATCGCCTGCTGGGAACGATCGAGCAACCCTACGCCGAAGTCCTGCAGATCCTGAACCAGGCGGTGGACGTATTCTACCAGCGGCGCATCGACCAGGGCGCGGTCGACCTGGAACGCAGCGTGGTCGGGATCAAGGTCGACAGCGAGAAACGCATCCGGATCGTGCTCCGGGACACTTCCACCCGTTCGGAGCATATCGTATCGGAACTGATGATCCTCGCCAACCGGACGGCCGCGGCATACCTTAACGGCCACAATATGCCCGCGATCTACCGAACCCAGGCCGAGACCGACCTGAGCGACCTGGAGCAGGCGGTCCACGACGCGGTCTGGCGCTTCCTGGTGCTACGAAGAATGAAGCCCCTGGATCTGAGTCTTAAGTCCAGTCCGCACGCCACACTCGGCGTGGATACCTACTGCCAGATCACCTCGCCGATCCGCCGCTACGCCGACCTGGTCCACCAGCGGCAGTTACGGGCGGCCCTTTCAGGCGGTCCGGACGCGACCCCGGCCTACGACGCCGATGAAATGATGGACGAACTGTCCGCCATGGAACGGAGCAGAATCCTGAACAAGATACAGGCCCGACGGGAATGGTACTGGTTCCTGAAGTACCTGGAGCGGGAGAAGGACGTCCGGATCCGGGCAGTCGTCCTCGAAACGAGAGATCGGAATATCCTGGTGGAGTTTCCGGATTACGGATCCCGCATGGCGGTCAAAGTGGAGGGAAGACCTTCGCCCGGTGAAGAAATCGTGTTGAGTCCCGTCGCAATCGACCCATGGTCGGGCACGCTGAGACTGCGGCGGATACAAGATCATTCCTGAACAGGAAGGAGCATTGCCTTGATTAAGATTCATTCGCTGGAGCACGTAGCCGTGGCCTACCGGGACACGGACGCCGCGGCAAAGTGGTACTGCGACGTGCTGGGTTTCGAAATAGCGCTCAGGTTCAACAACCCGGGGAGCGACAGGAACATCTACTTCGTCCGAGACCCCAGGGGTACCGGACACATCGAGATCATTCCCATGCCCGGCGACGACGACACGCAACTTGCCGATATCCCGACCGCCCACGTCCATCTCGCCTTCAACGTGGATAATATGGACGAAGCCGTCGCCGAACTGGAATCGAAGGGCGTTAAACTGGAAGGTCCGCCCGCCAGGTCCGGAGAGAATATTCTGCTTTTCTTCCGCGACCCGGAAGGCGCGCCGCTGCAGCTGGTACAACGGGCGAAACCGCTTTAGCGCGTAAACATCAGAAGCCTATTTCAAAACCGAGACGGATTTCCCGGGGCGGGGCGTACTGCTGGGGATCAAGGCTCAACAGGCGCCTCAGCCGGACGAACTCCTCAGACCGGCCGGTGAACGACTCCAGGGTATATCCGTCGTCCCCGGGACGGCCCGTATTGGCATATACGCTCACAACGTTCCGGCGGTCGAAGGCGTTCCGGACTTCCGAAAACAACGTGTAGGTGAACCCGCCGGCCTTGAAACGCTTCCTGAGGCGGAGGTCGAGATTGACGAAGGCCGGCAGGCGCGCCTGGTTCCGTATGTTCGCCGTCGTTTCGCGCAGGGTGTTGGTCGGCGTGTATGGCAGGCCGCTGCCGAAGTAACCGATCAGGGAAAGACCCCATCCGCCGAGCGGCACGCCCAGTATGCGCCGCTGTATGGTATCCGGCGCAATCACGTTCATCACGGCTTTTACCGTGTGGCGCTGGTCGAAAGCGAGCGGGAAATAGCCTCTTGCGGCGGACTCGGCCCGTTCCAGGTGCTCCTGGGGCGATGAAGCGCTGCCCCGTGCGATGGAATAGGCATAGTTAAAAGATCCGGAAACTATGCGCGACACGTCCCGTTTCACGATCAGTTCTATGCTGCGCACGGAACCGAAATCCGCGTTGTTGAAGATGTAGTACATACCGCCGGGGTACTGGACCTGTGCCGTCGAGGTCAGGTTGGAAATGGTCTTGTAGGACGCCGTGAACCCGACACGGACGTCCGCGGTCAGCATATGCTCGAGACCGAATTCGTAGGCTACCGTCTTCTGGGGCGACAGGTCGGGATTCCCCAGCCGCGGCGAATCCCCCCGCAAGTCCCGCCTCAGGTTCGCGTAGGCAAGTTGGAATTCAGGCGGCTGGAAGAAGAAACCGTAATTGAACCGGAGCAGGCTCCGCGGCGTGAAGGAATGGGAAACACCGAGCCGAGGACTCAATCGGATCTTGGTCGAGTTGTCTCTTTGCTCAGCCTGGCCCGTGGGCAGATCGACAAAAAACCGCTGGCTCGTGTCCAGGTAATCTACCCGGAGTCCGGCGTCGACGATCAACTTGTTCAGTTCCAGCTTGTTCTGGAAGTATAGCGCGCCTTCCACGGGATTGACCGTGTATCTCTGGCCCTGCGGCAGCTCCTGCAGGAATGACCTCTCATCCCAGTCCAGCTGGTACCACTGCGCTTCGACGCCCGCCCGGATCTGGCTCCAGTAGGTTAACTGACCGCTCAGGTCGGCCCGAACCCCGTAGTACGTTGCCCGGGTATCCCGGAACAGCGGGAAATAATCACCCGTGTCGGTGAAGGGAAGCCCCTCGAAACGGTCCGAGGACAGCTGGGTGGACTCATAAATCGAACCGTTGTACTCGCCGCGGCTGTTCTCCGAGTATCCCGGCCACTGCGTCCAGTATCTGGCGTCCGTCAGCATGGTGGGAAAGAGCGTGCTGTTGGTGAAATACCTGTAGAACCGGGCGGTATAGAAGAAACGCGGGTTGATGTTCTGGCTGACGGACAGGTTGATCGCCTGGCTCCGGGCCTGACGTTCGGGCAGTCCGTCCGGGTTGAAGTCGTAGGATAACCCGTTTCGATTGCGGTGGTCGTACTGTAGATGGCGCTGGCCGAAGTAATGCCCGCTGATCTTCATTTTCAGGAGGGGATAAGGTTTGAACACCAGGTTGCCCGCCACCGTGGCCAGAGACCGGCTGTTGTGGGGGATATGGTGCCCGTCGCTCAGTGCCTGGCCCGAGAGAAAAAAACCTCCACGGTCGCCGAGCCAGGGCAGCGCGCCGCTCAGGGTTCCTTCGAGGCGCCCGCCCCGGACCGCCGAAATCTCACCGTAGCCACCCTCCGCCAGGTCGTACTGGGACTGCAGTGTCGTCGCGCTCCTGAAAGTTCCCGACAGGGGACCGCTTCCCTCGCGGGTCACGATATTGACGACGCCCGACATGGCCTCCCCGTACTGCGCGTTGAAACCACCCCGGTTGATCACCAGTTCCTCGACGGAATCCAGCTGGATATGGGTACCCATGCCACCCAGCAGGGGATCCTCCAGGGTAGCTCCGTCCACGTAGTAGGAGATCTCGTTGCCGCGGCCGCCCCGGACGTGCAGGTCGCCGTCGGCATCCCGGACCACACCGTTCTGGAGAAAGATCAGGTCCGACAGTTCCGTGACGGGCAGAGACTGGATTTCACGGGGGATGATCACTTCGCTCGAAGCGGTCAGGTCCGACCGGATCGACGTCCTCGGCGCGGTGATGGAAACGGGCTCCGCCACGTCGATCACCGTCGTTTCCAGTTCGAAGTCGATCCGCGTGGTCCGGTCGCTGTTGACGGTCAGCGCCTGGGTCCGGACAGGCAGATAACCGATCATCTGGACTTCGACCCGGTAGGTGCCCACGGGAACGTTGAGAATGAAATACTCGCCGTTCAGGCCGGATATGGCCCGCTGTTCGGTTCCCGCCACGCGTATGGTGACCCCGGCCAGCGGATCAGTGGTCGCCGCGTCCCGGACGAATCCGGTGACTTTGCCGGAGGTGGCCGCACGCGCCGCAAAGGGTACGAGCCCGAAGCAAAGGATGAGTAGCAAAGCGGTGCGCTTCATCGTTTCTCCCGATTCGCGGGCGGGAAATGGTCCGGTCCTGAGACACCGGGGCCATCGCCTGCCCGCGTAAATACAATCATCCACCCCCACGAGGACGCAAATAACATGCCGACAGGAGATCGGGGCCGGTATTTTTGTCCTTGAACGGCCAAATCGTGCCAAATCCGGAACCAGGCCCCATAAATCCCGGAACAATCTGCACAAATCCCGGCCCATTCCGCACAAGACCGGGTCGATAACCAGAAAACCCCTTCGGAACGATGTGAAAGGATTTGCGTATGGTCACCCTTCCGGCGTTCCTGCGAAGCATGATTCGAAATGCCGCTTTTTCTCCCTGTATCTACTCGCTTCTTCGAACCTGCGCCGCTTCTCCGCGCCGTCGGCGTAGATGTCGATCTTACGGCAAAGGGTATCCAGCGCGGCGGCCAGCGCGTCCCCTTCCAGCTTGCCGCTCCGTATCAGTTTCTCCAACGCGCGTATGCGGAACCGGTCCATGCCCCAGTACCGGCGCGACAACTGGTCTTCGTGGCCGCCATACTTCATCAGCAGGGGTTCGTCGACGTAGAGCACGGGTTCCCAAGCGCAGACGCGAAGCCACAGGTCGTAGTCCTCGCAAACCGGCAGGTCCGGGTCGAACAGGCCGTAGCGATCGAACAGGTCGCGGTGCATCAGCACGGAAGAAGGGGATATGACGCACAGGGGCAGGCACCGTTCGAAGATGCGTCCCCCGAACTTGGCATGTTTCTTCATGGGATTGACCCGCCTGCCCCGGCGGGTCCAGATTTCATCGGTATGGCAGAACCGGAATCCCGGCTCTCGTCCCAGGGCGCCGCACTGTCTTTCCAGCTTGCGGGGAAGCCATTCGTCGTCGGAGTCGAGGAAGGCGATCCAATCGTGTTTCGCCGCGCTTATGCCGCAGTTCCTGGCCGCGCTGACGCCCTGGTTTTCCTGCCGGATGTAACGAACATCGGGGAAACCGTCCATGAGGCCCGGTGTCCCGTCTGTCGACCCATCGTCGATCACGATGATCTCCGATGGCGCAGACGTCTGGTCCCGGACGGAACGGATCGCCGACGGCAGCCGGTCTTCCCGGTTATGGGTGGGAATCACGACCGATACGGAAAAACCCTTAGATTCCATAGCCGGCACCGTCTGAAAACGCACGCCCCGGGAAAGCCGGAAAGCAGTCCCCCGGAAGGTACGTTACTGGAGGTCGTATTTCTTGATTTTGTACTGAATGGTCCTGACGGTCACACCGAGGGCTTCCGCCGCGCGCGTTCGGTTGCCCCCGGACTCCAGCAGCGCCTGTTGAATGAGGTGTTTCTCCGCCTGTCCCCTGGAGTCCTTGAGCGAACCCTGGACGGGCCCCGCCGCCGACAGTCCCGCGGGTGCATGGTGGAAATCGGGCAGATGTTCGGGCAGGATACGCTCCCCGTCGCTCAATACCACGGCGCTCTCGATGGCGTTCTCCACTTCCCGTATGTTTCCGGGCCAGTCGTACCTCGTGCAGATCTCAAGCGCTTCGCCGGACATGCGCTTGTCTTCGAGTCCGTTCTCCCGCGTGTATTTCCGGATGAAATAGTCGATGAGCGGCGGGATGTCGTCCCGGTGCTCGCGAAGGGGAGGCACCACGATGGGGATGACGTTCAAACGGTAGTAGAGGTCTTGCCGGTAGCGTCCTTCCGCGACCGCCTCCTCCAGGTTCCGGTTGGTGGCGGCGATCACGCGGACGTCGATATGCAGCGGCTCGGTTCCGCCGAGTCTTTCGAACCGGCGTTCCTGCAAGACCCGGAGGAGCTTGACCTGGACGGTCCCGCTGATCTCGCCGATCTCGTCCAGAAAGATCGTGCCGCCGGCCGCCCGTTCAAAATACCCCTTGCGCGTCGTATTGAGCGCACCGGTATACGCCCCCTTCTCGGTCCCGAAGAGTTCGCTTTCCAGCAGGCTTTCCGGGATGGAGGCGCAGCTCACGTCCACGAAAGGCCGGTCCCTTCGAAAGCTTCTGGCGTGTATCGCCCGGGCGATCAGGCTCTTGCCCGTACCGCTTTCGCCCATCAGAAGGACCGTGGTATTGGCCCTGGAGACCTTTTCCACCCGGTCGAAGATGCCCTTGATCTGGGTGCTTTCTCCGATAATGTCCGGGTCTGGGATGGTGGAAGACGCGGGCGATTTTTCCATGCGCCGCCGGTTCTTCTTTTCCTGCATCGCCCCTTCTATGGTGGCGAGCAGTTCCTCGAACTTCACCGGTTTGGTCAGGTAGGAGAAAGCGCCGTCGCGCATGGCCTTGACGGCTGTCTCCACCGTGGCGAACGCAGTCATCATGATGATACTCGTTTCCGGCGAAGAGCCGGTCACACGCTTGATCAGGTTCAGACCGTTGATCCGGGGCATTTTCATATCCGTGAGCAGCACGTCGAAATGGCCGCCCCGGGCCGATTCATAGGCCTGCTCGCCGTCCGTCACCCCCGTGACTTCGTACCCCTCTCCGGATAGTAACTCTACCAGTCCTTCCCGGGTGTTCCGGTCGTCTTCCGCGATCAGGATGCGTTCCATTTATCTCCCCTGTTCCATCTTGCCCCGCGGACCGATCCCGCGGACCGATCCCGCGGTCTTGTTCTGCGGAGCGGGCTACTCCGGCCCAACGGATTCGGAAGGTTGTCCCTCGGACGATTCGGCCGTTACCGCCTCCAGCACCGGCAGGGACAGCGTAAATGTCGTCCCTTCGCCCGGCGTGCTTTCGACCGTGATCTTGCCTCCGTGCTTCTCCGCGATCTGCTGGGCGATGGGCAGACCCAGGCCCGTTCCGGTCGACTTGGACGTATAGTACACCTCAAATATACGATCCAGACATTCGGGATCAATACCCCTTCCGGTATCTTCGAATTTTATGCGTACATGGTGGGTTCCGCCGAGGGTGTCCAGGGTCAGATCGCCGCTGTACCGGGGCGGCGCCCGTTCCGTGGAAATCGTCAGCGTGCCGCCGCCCTCCATGGCATCGAAGGCATTAAGCATGATGTTCAGCATCAATTGCTTGATCTGGTTGATGTCCACGGATACCATCAGTCCGCCGTCCTGGTACCTGGTAACGATCCGGACGCCCCGTTCCCGGGCCGTGCCCTGGTGGATCGCGATCACCTCGTCGAGGACCGCGTTGATGTCGTGGGGGAAAGGCGCCAGTTCGGGCGGGCGGGCGTAGTTCAGGAAATTCTCGACGAGACTGTCGATCCGCCAGATCTCAGAAATCACCTTTTCGTAGTGCCCGCCCTGTCTGCCGAGATCACCGTTCTGCTTCTCCATGTCCCGCTTGAGAATCCTGAGGTTGATGATCATGGAATTGAGCGGATTGCGTATTTCGTGGGAGAGTATGGTGGCGAACTTGCTCAGCGTAGCCAGGCGCTCGGCCTGTTTCAGGCGGCGTTCCTTCTCCAACAACTCCCGGGCCATCTGATTGAACTCGCGGGCCAGGGTCGTCAGTTCGCCGTGGCCCGGCGTTTCAATGGTATGGGTCAGCCTGCCCTGCGCGAACATCTGCGCGCCACGAACCAGTTCGTAGATCGGGCGGACGATCTTCCTGACGACGAGAATGCCGATCAGGGACGCGACTGCCGCGCTGATGACCATGAGCACGCTGATGCCCACGATCATGTCCCTCGACCTGGCGAATGCGCTGGCCGCCGGTTGTTCGATGACGACCTTCCACCCAAGCGGCTCGACGGTCGCGAAGGCGGCGACCATCTCTCCCGCCGTGCCGGGATATACCAGCGTACCGCTCTGCCGCTCACCCAGCGCCGCGCCGACGGGAGAACCGGTCAGATCGTCCTGGCGGTATACCCGGTCCCGTTCCGGATGGGCGATCAGACGCCCGGTCCCCGTCGCGACGTATGCGTTGCCGAACCCTTCCCGTTGTCCCTCCCCTAGCTGGATGTTGTCCACCAGGTCCCACATGTCTTTCAGGTTCACCCTCGCGGCCAGATACCCCGTGTGCTCGCCCAAACGACGCACGGGCACTGCGATCGTCACCGCAGGCAGGCCGTCGTCCGAAATAAACACGGGGGAGACCGTGGGATCGCCGTCCGCCGGGAGATCCACATCCTGACGCGTGCGCAACGTTCCGTCGAGACGGGTGGTCATTCTCTCCCGCCCCGCCAGGTCCAGTACGGAAAGTTCGCTGAGGAAATCCTGTCGGATGACCAGGTTGTCGATCAGCTTCTGGTACACCGCGTCCGTTGCGTCGATCATATCCATGTTGTCGGCGGCCAGGTCGATCACGCGCTGTGCCTGTTCGATATACAGCCTGATCTCGTTGCTCGCCCTGCGCGCGACCTCGAGGTTGCCGTCGGCCACCGTGTCCTCGATCGAACGGCGGGCCGTCGCGAGCAGAAGCAGCCCGACGATCAGCACCGGAATGGTGGCCAGCGCGATGTGCGACACGAGCAGCCGCGGCCACAGTCGTTCTCGTAAGATTTTGGGAAACATGGATTTGCGCACCGTCAAGGGGAGTATTCGGTACGGTACCAGGCCGCGGGCGACCGCAGCGCTTCACCCGGGCGGCCCAGGTTTTTCAAGGTGGGATCGTATGCGACGTACCGTGTATCGACGAAGTAGAGAAACATGCAGGGCTGGTCGCGGATCAACAGCATCTCGAGTTGCTGGTAGACGGGCCCGGCACGGACCCGTTCGGGCAGCCCGAAAAGGAAATTGATGTTGCGGTCGACCTGGCGGTTCCGGTATCCCAGCATGTTTCCAAGCCCTATGCTCTCCGAATGGAATACCGCGTAGAGATCGTCCGCCGTGGGTTCGAAGTCCTGTACGAACAACGCCGCATCGTAGCTGCCGACACCGAGTCGCTGGACCAGTTCCTTCTGGGTAACGGGCACGGGAACGACCTGGATGCCGATATGGTTCAGGTTCAGCTTGACGACCCGCACGGTCTTCTCGGCGGAAGTCTGTCCCCTGGGAAACAGCAACTCGAACCGAAGCGACTGACCGTCCCTGTCGAGAAACCCGTCGCCGTCACTGTCGCTCCAGCCCTGCAGGCGCAGCATCTCACGGGCCTCGCGCGGACGGTAATCCAATCCCATTTCACCGCCTTTGAATTCGAATGACGGATGAATGGGACCCTGGGCCAGCACACCCGCACCGCGTACGAGCACCTCGTCCAGGATTCGCTGGCGGTTCGTGGCATGGGTCAGCGCGCGCCGCAGGTCCGGATCGGATAGCAGCGGATGCCGGTTATTGTAAAATACCGCGGAGAATGCGCGGTTGCCAGGCACAATCGCCTGTATCTTCGCATCGGTTCGGGCCCGCTTCAGATCCTTCAGCGTTCCGTCGCGTTCCACCTCGATGAGATCGACTTCCCGCATGATGAAGGCCGCCTGAAGGGCCTCGGATGTCGGGTAGAACCGGTAGACCACCCGGTCCAGGTTCGCGCGGCCCCGGTGCCAGCTCTCGTTGGCCGCGAGCGTCACCGTATCGCGGACGGGCCATGAGGCGATCCGGTAGGGCCCCAGCCCGATGGGCCGTGTGGTTTCCAGTTGCGTGCCGACGTCGGCGAACAGGCCGCGGCCCAACTGGTGTCCGGGCAGAATGGGCAGCGTCGCAAGCCGGTTGGGAAAAGTCTCGATCGGCGACTTCATGGTGATACGGATCGTCTGGCGATCGATGGCGGTAATCTGTTCGATGTTCTGGAAATAACGGTGGAAGACGGGATCGTACACCCGGGAAGCTTTGTACCTCGTATAGGTGGAGATCACGTCGGCGGCGGTCAACGGCTCGCCATCGTGGAATGCTACGCCCTGCTTGAGCCGGAATACCCAATCGCGTCCGTCGGTGAGCTTTATGGGCAGATAGGCCAGCCCGTCCGACGGGATGCCCGAATCATCCACGCGAAGCAGGCCTTCGCCGTAGATCAACGAGGCGATCTCCCGCTCCACGCCCAGGCTGTTGAACAGGGGATGGAAGGTGAGATCCCCTACGGCCACCTTGCCGATCGCGACCGTGCCGACCTGAGGACCCGTGCGTTCCGGGCTGATCGGACGGTCCGGTCGGTCGGTGAGTTCCGGTCCGACCGGTTGGACCTGACGCTGGCCGCGGACCGCATCCGGCATGGAAATTTGGGACAATCCCAGAATCAACGCGTAGGCAAACAGGTGCTTGACCTGAAAATGCCGTGCCTTCAGCATGAAAACACCGCCCGGAAGATCCTGATGTGTTGGGGGGATCGTTTGAGTTACAACATTATTATATGAGATAGAAGCCGCTGTCAAGCGGTTTACGACCGCAGGACACCGGAGACCGCGGGTTGAAGTCCGGATCGTGCGGGCGGCGCGGGCTGCCGGGCGTCCGACCGTCGCGGGCTGCCGGGCAACGCGGGCTGCCGGGCGTCCGACCGTCACGGGCAACGTGGGCGGCGCTGGCACAGGTCAACTTCCGTTTGACACCAGGCGCCGGTCCGGGTAGATTTAGCCGGATCGCGGGTGCCGCGGCCGACGGGTGATCGGTCTCGTAAGATTGCTGGTTTGCGCCGGACCGCAGGTACCGCGGCCGACGGGAGCTGTTTCGTACGGCGGTGCGGCGAGACGCTACGGTATTGTACAAAGCCCTGCGGCTTATGAGGCGGAATGGTTTCGGGAAATGAAATGGTTGGATTCATCGGCACAGGGCCCGCCCGCGGACGAGCCGGCAGACTGTCCGCCCGCGGACGAGCCGGCGGCGTATCCGCCCTGTTCATCGCGGCGTTTCTGCATGCGTCCTGCGGGGGCGGAGACACCTTCGTGCTGACCGTTTACAATACGCTGGAGAGTACCGAAACCATACGGGTCGATCTGGCGGGGGACACGAGGGAACTTCCGGTAGGCGCGTTTACGGAGTTTCGGTCCGTGAAAGCGGGATCCCAGATCATGTCGGTGGAATCGCCCACCTGTGCAGGGGTCTTCCGTAACACGGTGGAAGTCTCCGCCGACACCGTCGTCCGGTATAGAGCCGCAAGAAACGCGGAGACGGGGGCGTGCGAGATCGGTCCCCAGGTGGAAGTCTTTCGGTCCGTGACACCGACAGGACCGTGAAGGCACAAGCAGATCCGTAAATTATCCGGTTCGTGAGGGCACAATCCGGATCGTACACATTCCGGGGTCGTTCAATTGGCAGGACACCAGATTTTGGTTCTGGCTATCCAGGTTCGAGTCCTGGCCCCGGAGTTCTTTTCCATCGGACTGATCGTCGCGACGGGTCGGCTGCATCGACGATTCAGGTCTTCCCCAGGGCCTGATTAGATCTTCCCCAGGGCCTGGTCCAGGTCGGCGATCAGGTCGTCGGCGCGACGGGTCGGCCGCATCGACGATTCAGGTCTTCCCCAGGGCCTGATTAGATCTTCCCCAGGGCCTGGTCCAGGTCGGCGATCAGGTCGTCGGCGCGACGGGTCGGCCGCATCCACGATTCAGGTCTTTCCCAGGGCCTTGACTATATCTTCCCCAGGGCCTGGTCCAGGTCGGCGATCAGGTCGTCGGCGTTTTCGATACCCACCGAAAAACGGACGAGTTCGTCCTTGATGCCGATCTCGAGGCGCTCGGACTTGTCCATCTCGTAGAACGACATGATGGCGGGCTGTTCGATCAGGCTCTCCACGCCGCCCAGACTCGGCGCAATGTAGGGAATGCGCACAGCATCGATGAACCGGATGGTCGTTTCCATATCGCCGTCGACTTCGAAGCTGACCACCCCGCCGAAACCGCTCATCTGCTTACGTGCCGTATCATGGCCAGCGTGGCTTTCCAGGCCGGGATAGTAGGTCTTCCGAATGCGCGGATGGCCGTCCAGATACCGGGCCACGGCCAGGCCGTTCGCGTTGTGCTGTTCCATGCGCAGGGCGAAGGTCTTCAGTCCCCTGATCAGCAGGTACGCACCGTGAGGATCTACAATACCGCCCGTGACGTCGCGGAACTCTCGGATGGCGGAGATGAGGGAGGCGCTACCCACGACGGCGCCGGACAGCAGGTCGTTGTGCCCGCCCAGGTACTTGGTGGCGCTGTGGAGCACCAGGTCGATCCCGTAATCCAGGGGTTTCTGGTTGTAGGGCGTGGCGAAGGTGCCGTCAATCAGCACCTTGACCCGGTGCCGGGCGGCGATTTCCACCACCTGCTCCAGGTCGATCACGTTCAGGTACGGATTCGTGGGAGACTCGGACACGATGAGCCGGGTCCTGTCGGTTATCGCCGCTGCCAGTTCTTCGTAGTCGCCCGTCTTGACGAAGGTCACGTCGATGTTGTATCTCGGCAGGATCTGTCTGCAGAACTGGCGGCTGCGCCGGTAGCATTCGTCCATGACGATCACGTGGGCGCCGGAGGAGAGCATGGCGAGCAATACCGAAGTGAAAGCGCTCATGCCCGATGAGAACAGGGCGGCGTCCTCCCCGCCTTCCAGTACGGCGATCTTGCGCTCAGCCACAGACTTGGTGGGATTGCCATAGCGCCCGTACTCTTCCCGGTCCACCTCTCCCGTCGTATAGTCGATCAGTTCCTGGGTATTCTGAAAAACGTAGGTGGAGGTCTGGACGACGGGATTGGTCACCGAGGAGAACGGCTTGTCGCGGTGCTCCCCTCCGTGCACGGAGCGGGTGGACAGTCCTTTACTGGAACGCGGCATTTCTTCAGTTTCCTTTGATGTACGGCGTAAGATGCGTCGCCCGGCCGAACCACCGGAGCGTCCTAAAACACCACGGGTTCCTCGTACAGTCCGTGCACTTCCTGCAACACCCCAACGGTTTCTCCCAGCGAGGCCCGTGCTTTCACCGCGGCCAGCATGGGCGGAAGGATGTTTTCCCCGTTTCGAGACGCGGTCCGCAGGGCGTCGAGGGCCTCTCCCGTCTTCCTTTCGTCTCTCCGCCGCCGCGCCGATTCCAGGCGGCTTCGCTGTTCACTTTCGATGCGCGGGTCGATGCGCAGCGTCTCGATGTCACCGTCCTCCGGTGCGACGTATTCATTCACGCCGGTAATGATCCGGTCCCGGTTTTCGATTTCCGCCTGGTATCGATTGGCCGCGGCCATGATCTCGCGCTGCGGATACCCCGCTTCGATCGCCGCGACCATGCCCCCCATGCCGTCGATCTTACTAAAATAGGCTTCGGCCTCTTCTTCCAGCCGGTCGGTGAGCGCCTCGATATAATACGATCCGCCCAGGGGATCGACCGTGTCGGTCACGCCGGTCTCGTGGGCGATGATCTGCTGGGTCCGCACGGCAATCCGGGCCGCCTTTTCCGAAGGCAGCGCATAGGCTTCGTCCAGCGCGTTGGTATGAAGCGACTGGGTGCCTCCCAGCACCGCGGATAGCGCTTCGACTGCGGTGCGCACGATGTTGTTCTCAGGCTGCTGGGCGGTCAGGCTGCACCCCGCCGTCTGGGTATGGAACCGCAACGTCCAGGACCGCTCGGACCGGGCGCCATACCTCCCGCGCATGTGGCGCGCCCAGATCCGCCTGGCGGCCCGGAACTTGGCGATCTCTTCGAAGAAATCGATGTGGGCGTTGAAGAAGAAGGACAGCCGCGATGCGAAACGGTCGACATCGAGACCCGCGGAAACGCACGCGTCGACGTAGGCAAACCCGTCCGCCAGCGTGAACGCCAGTTCCTGGGCGGCCGTCGCGCCCGCTTCCCGGATGTGGTACCCGCTGATGCTGACGGGATTCCACTGGGGAACCCGCTCCGTGCAATACACCACCGAATCGGTTACGAACTTCATCGCAGAAGCGGGCGGACAGATCCACTCCTTCTGCGCGATATACTCTTTGAGGATATCGTTCTGCAGCGTGCCTCTCAGCGCGGTCCAGGGAATGCCTCTCTTTTCGGCCACGGCCAGGTACATGGCCAGCAACACAACGGCCGGGGCGTTGATGGTCATGGACGTGCTGATCCGGTCCAGCGGGATACCGGAAAAAAGGGTTTCCATGTCATCCAGCGTATCGACGGCGACCCCGCAGACCCCCACCTCCCCTTCGGCGGACGGGTGATCGGAATCGAAACCCATCAGCGTGGGCACGTCGAAGGCCACCGACAGGCCGTCCTGTCCCTGTTCCAGGAGGAACTTGAAACGGCTGTTGGTGTCCTCCGCGGAACCGAAGCCGGAGAACTGCCGGATGGTCCAGGGCCTGCCGCGGTACAGGGAAGCATGGATGCCGCGCGTGTAGGGGTAATGACCCGGATATCCCACGTCGCGCAGATAGCCGGAACCGGACCGCTGTCCAGCCGTGTACAACTCCTCGACGGGACATCCCGAGATATTGGTGAAGGATGGCTTCCGAAGGGGATGGCTTTGCGTTTTCTCTTCCTTCGAACCGCCGCCTCTGCCGTTTCCGTCCATAGCGTCCGCCAGGCAAGACTTAATTGCGCCGTACTATTTCAGTTACACCCGAGAACAACACCGTAATATAGGTGCGGCCGGGGGGTCGTCAAGCAGGAACTGGCCCCGTGAAACATCGTTGGGCGGGCCGAAATCCGTTGACATTTACGACGGCGAACGATTAAGATTCGCATGTCGCGCACAGGTTGTCTCCTGCACGGCTATACCCGGATTCGTTACCCGCCTGGCCACGTTCGCATTCCTTATAATCCAGTGGGATTCCCCGTCATTTTCTCGTACCGCACACCCCGAAGAGCGCAATGAACTCACCCGAAATACCACTCTTCCCGCTCAATACCGTGCTGTTTCCCGGTATGCCCCTGCACCTCCACATTTTCGAACCGCGCTACAAGGAAATGATCCAGAAGTGCATCGACGAGAAACTGGAATTCGGCATCCTTCTCCTGCATGAGACCCAGTTGTGCCAGGTCGGATGCACAGCAAGGATCACGCAGATCCTGAGACAGTTCGAAAACGGTTCCATGGATATCCTTACCGAGGGCAGCAAGCGGTTTCGGATCCTCGACGTGCTCAACCGGGAGTCCTACCTGGAAGCGGTCGTAGAGTACTTCGACGACGATAGCGAGGAAATCCCCTCCGACCTGCTGAAGAAGGTCCTGAACGCCTACCAGAAGATGATTCGTCTCCAGACCCGGGGCGTAGGCGCCGTCCGCGGCATCTTCGACCCGGTGCACTTCTCTTTCATCATCGCGTCGACGCTCGATATGGTCCTGAAGGACCGTCAGTCTCTGCTGGAACTGACTTCGACCACCGAACGGATCAGGAAACTCGATACGGCGCTCCTCAAGACGATGCAAAAGCTGGACAAGCAGGAAAAGACGAAGCGCCTGGCAGAAATGAACGGACATGGCAAGCACGAGCCCGAAGAAAGCGAACCCTCAAACGACGGGTAGCGTGGGCGGCACGCGCCGGCTGACCGCCATGGCCGTGTCCGTTGCCCTCGCGGTCCTCCTCGGTTTCATCCGCCTGTACAGGCTGCCCTGGGGCGGCTCGCTTTCACTGAAGATCCTGCCCCTGGTATATCTGGCAGTCACGTACGGACCCAGGGCGGGCATGGCCGGCGGTCTCGCCACCGGCCTGGTCACGCTGATCGTCGACCCGGTCATCCTGCATCCCATCCAGGTCGCGCTGGACTACCTGCTGCCCTATGCGTTGCTGGGGATCATCGGCTACTTCCCCAACTGGCCCCGGATCGGGATCCTGGTGGCCTGCACACTCCGCCTGGCGAGCCACGTGGTGTCCGGCGCGGTCTATTTCGCGGCCTTCACGCCTCCGGAACTGAACCGTCAGGTCTACGAACTGATCCGGGATTACGCCGGGATCACCCTTTCGCCCTTGCTCCAGCAATGGACCGCCCCCTGGCTCTACGCCCTCCTGTACAACGCCAGTGTGGTCGTCCCCGAGACCATCCTCATGGTGCTCGTCGCCCCACCGCTTATTCATCGGCTCAACCGGAGTTTCGCGCCGGACCGAATCGATTGAGGGAAGGCATGGAATCCGGCACGGCCGAACGAGATCAACGGGCCTCGACACGGTTATTTTCGAACGAGATCAACGGGCCTCGACACGGTTATTTTCGAACGGGATCAACGGGCGTCGACACGGTTATTTTCGAACGAGATCAACGGGCCCCGACATGGATATTTTCAAACGGAATCAACGGGCGTCGACGCGGTTATTTTCCTCTTGCCTGCCTTCCCTCCCTCCCGTATTTTGTGACAGTTCGTCCGTACCGAATTACCTGATGAAATCATCGCTTCGCCTCTACTACCCAGGAGTGCTCGAGACATGCAGGAATCCCTGGAGTTGATCACCACGTCCAGCGACGAGGGGACGCTACCGCTGCCCGAACCGTTGTGCCGGGAAATCCACGAGAAAATGCTGACTATCCGGCGGTTCGAGGAAGCCGTGCTGGAAATCTACACGCAAGGGCTGATGCGCGGCCTCGCCCATCTTTACATCGGCCAGGAAGCCTCGGCCGTGGGTATCTGTTCCGCTCTGAACGACGACGATTATCTCACCAGTACCCACCGGGGCCACGGCCACCTGATCGCCAAGGGCGGCAAGGTCGACCGCATGATGGCCGAGATGATGGGCAAGGTCGACGGCTACAACCGGGGGAAGGGCGGCACCATGCACATCGCCGACATGAGCCTCGGGATACTGGGCGCCAACGGGATCGTGGGAGGCGGCATGGGCATGGCGACCGGGGCGGCCTTGAGCGGCAGGATGCGGGGCAGCGGACAGGTGGCCGTGTGCTTCTTCGGCGACGGCGCCATCAACCAGGGCGCCTTCCTTGAATCCGCCAACCTGGCTTCCGTCTGGTCGCTGCCTGTCCTGTTCGTCTGCGAAAACAACCATTACGGGGAGTACACCGCTGCCAAAGACGTCACGGCCGTCCGGGAACACGTGGCGGAACGGGCGGCAGGATTCGACATGCCGGCCATGGTGGTCGACGGCAACGACGTGGTCGCCGTACACCAGACCGCGGTGGAGATGGTGAAGCGCGCCCGGGCCGGCGAGGGTCCCTGCCTGATCGAGAATAAAACCTACCGGTACCGTGGCCACCACGTGGGCGACGGAGATCCGGAGAAGACCTACCGGACCCAGGAGGAGACAGACACCTGGCTCGCAAAGGACCCCATACCCCGATTCGCCCGGCGCATGATGAAGGCGGGCATGGTGGACGAGGCCGAGCTGGAATCCATCGACGCGACCATCACCAAGCGGGTGGAAGATGCCGTGGACTTCGCGAACGCATCCCCCTATCCCGATGCCGAAGAGGTGACCGATCATGTCTACGCCTGAACGCCGGATCACCTACGGGGAAGCCGTCCGCGAGGCCATCGCGGAAGAAATGCGTCGCGACGAAACTGTCTTCTTCATGGGAGAGGACGTAGCCGCGGCGGGCGGGGTCTTCAAGGTCACCGTGGGACTGCTCGACGAGTTCGGCGAAGACCGGGTTCGGGACACGCCCATCTCCGAAGCGGGCATCATGGGCGCAGGCGTTGGCGCGGCGCTGAC
>CAZZNP010000023.1:34661-40855 GCA_964655785.1 uncultured Gemmatimonadota bacterium | reverse complement strand
AGCATGTAGCCGTCGGGATGGAGGGCTTCCCAGCGACGCACGGCCGTGACGAGGTCGAGTTCCCCGGCGCCGGGGACTTCTTCGTCGATGTGGAGCACCAGTCCGGAAGCGAGACTGATGTCTTTTATATGGGCAATGGTGGAGATCGGCCCCATGACGTCGTAGATGTGGTTTATTCGCGGCGTGCTGTCGTACACCTGCGCCAAGGACTGGAAGTGGTTGACGAAATCCATGACCACGCGCAGGCGGTCGGAACCGACGGCGTCGACTACCTGCCGGTTGATTTCGGGCGACCCCATGATCGTGAGCACGTGGGTCTCGACCACGACGGTCATCCCTTCCTGCTCCGCCTTGTCCGCGATCCGCGACAGGGTCTCGATCAACACGTCCAGGCGTTCGGGTTCGTGGTTCTCGGGCGAGGGATCGTAGGATCCCGCGGGATTCAGGCTGCCGGTCCTGATCAACACGTTGTGCGCGTTGAGGGCGCGTCCCACCTCCAGGCCCCTGTGGATCGTCCTTACCACCCGGTCCCGGACCGCCCGGTCCGGATCGAAGAGGCATTCGCGGTACCCGACGCCGAACTGGGCCAGTTCCAGGCCCAGGCGATCATAGAGACTGTTGGCCCGGTCGCAGTCGGCCGGCGTCAACTCGTCCAGGACCTCCCCCGGACCGTGATAGCAGACGGAAGTGACACCCAGATTCAGACCTTTCTGCAATACCTCCTCCGTGACGGCCCGTGGATCTCCCGGCGCGTATCCCACGACACCCAGACGCATGTATATTCCCTTTCTGTAACCTTTTGACTTCGATTCTGTGCTGCGCGTTGAACCGTTTCGGCAGCCCTGCGGGACCCGTCCGGCCGAGCCGGCCGCACAGCTTTTTCCGCGCCAGATCTATTATGCCAACTCGCGGGACCCGTCCGGCCGAGCCGGCCGCACAGCTTTTTCCGCGCCAGATCTATTATGCCAGCCCTGCGGGACCCGTCCGGCCGAGCCGGCCGCATCTCAGTCCCCGATGACCACCAGTACGGCGTTCTTGTCTACCGTATCCCCTTCGCCGACCCGGATCTCCTTGACCGTTCCGCTTGACTGCGCGCGCAGTTCGTTTTCCATCTTCATGGCTTCGATGACGACCACGCCCTGGCCGATCTCCACAGGATCGCCCACGGACGCGGATATGGACACGATACGGCCGGGCATGGGCGCCTTGATCTGCGCCCCTCCGGTCCGGCGACGGGACTTGACCTGTCCCCGCAGCCTGGCCAGTTGCTCGTCTTCCACGACGACCTCGGACGCCACGCCATTGACCTTGACCTCCCGTTGTTCACCCCGGTTCGCCGCGACCGCCGTGTACGACCTTCCATCGACGAGGAGGGAAAACAACCGGTCTTCGTGAATCGAGGCCATGTCGATCTCCAGCGTCCTGCCGTCGATCCGTAACGCGACCTTGCCTTCACGGTCATCCAGGCTGACGGTGTAGGTCGTGTCCTGTATCGTGACGAGATAACTCAAATTCGCTCCTCTCCATCCCTAGCGAAGAACCGGCCGCGACAAATTTCACCGTGCGGCATGCGACGGCCGGCCGCATTGGTGGGGCCGTCAGCGTTCCCTTCGCATGGCGTCGCGACGGCCGGTCAGTTTCCACGGACTCTCGCTGGACCCGTCGGATCCATCCCCGCCGGCCCCGGCCGGCACCGCTCTTCTCGCTTCCCTGTGTTTGATGATCGCGGCAAAGGCGGCGGCGATATGACGCTCATCGGCCCCTGCATCTTCGTCCGGCCCCATGGTCTCGACGAAGGACGTCGAATAATCGCCGGAGGTGAACCTGGAGTCCGACAGGGCCCGGAGGTGAAAGGGTATGGTGGTTTTGATCCCGCCGATATCGTATTCCCCAAGAGCCCTTTTCATGCGGGCGATGGCCTCCTCCCGCTTCTCGGCCCACACGATCAGCTTGGCGATCATGGGATCGTAGTAAATCGGTACCTCGTACCCCGCGCAAAAGCCGCTGTCCAGACGGACGCCGGGTCCCCCGGGTTCGCTCAGGCGCGTAACCACGCCGACCGAGGGCATGAATTGCGCATTGGGGTCTTCGGCGGAGATTCGGCATTCCAGTGCCGCGCCGAGTAGCCGCACGTCTTCCTGCTCAAAGGGCAGGGGCATGCCCGCGGCGATTTCGATCTGCCTCCGCACCAGGTCCTGGCCCGTCCTCAATTCCGTGACCGGGTGCTCGACCTGGAGGCGGGTGTTCATCTCGAGGAAATAAAACTGCCGGTCCTGGTCCACGATGAACTCCACGGTACCGGCGTTGGTGTACCCAACGGCCTCGGCGGCCCGGACGGCCGCATCGCCCATGGCGTTTCTCATGGCATCATCGAGTATGCAGGAAGGGGATTCTTCTATGAGTTTCTGATGACGGCGCTGTATCGAGCATTCCCGTTCGCCGAGGTGCACCACGTGCCCGTGGTGGTCGGCGAGCACCTGGAACTCGACGTGACGGGGCTCCACCAGGTACTTCTCCAGGTAGACCGTGGCATCGCCGAAAGCCGACTGGGCCTCTGACCGCGCAGTACGGAGCGCGGCGGCCAGTTCGTCCGGGGAATCCACGACGCGCATGCCTTTGCCGCCACCGCCCATGGCCGCCTTGACGAGGACCGGGTATCCGATGGATTCCGCCACGCCGAGGCCTTCCTCGTCGCTGTCGATCCCTTCTTCCGTGCCCGGGACGACCGGCACCCCGGCCTGGTTCATGATCTTGCGCGCCGAGGTCTTGCTGCCCATGGTCCGCATGGCCTCGCCGGTCGGTCCGATAAACGTGATCTCCGCCTCGTCGCATCGATCGGCGAAGTCTCCGTTTTCGGACAGAAAACCGTAACCGGGGTGTATCGCGTCGGCCCCGGCTTTCCGTGCCGTTTCGATGATCCGGTCCATGTGCAGGTAACTGTCGGAGGACGGCGCGTCGCCGATGCAGTATGCCTCGTCGGCGAACTGGACGTGCAGGGCGGTACGGTCCGCTTCCGAGAACACGGCAGTCGACTCGATGCCCATCTCCCGGCACGTGCGGATTACCCGGACGGCGATCTCACCGCGGTTTGCGATCAGAATTTTCCGGATCATGTATCCTCTTACAGTGGAATGTTCCCGTGTTTCTTGGGCGGATTCGTATCCCGCTTGTTCTTCAGCATCTCAAGTGCGGATATGATGCGGGGACGGGTTTCCTGCGGCTGGATCACTTCGTCGATATACCCGATTTTCGCCGCGATGTAGGGATTGTCGAATTTCTCCCTGAACCCGGCGGTCAGTTCCTTCCTCAGGGCGTCGGGATCGTCCGCCTCGGCCAGTTCCCGGCGGTAAAGCACGTTCACCGAGGCTTCCGGGCCCATGACCGCGAACTGCCCTGACGGCCAGGCGTAATTGATGTCGGCGCGGATCTGCTTGCTGTTCATCACGCAGTAGGCGCCGCCGTAGGCCTTGCGCGTGACCACGGTCAGCCGCGGCACCGTACTCTCGCAGAACGCGTAGAGCAGCTTGGCTCCTTCCTTGATGATACCGCCGTGCTCCTGGCCGACGCCGGGCAGAAACCCGGGCACGTCCTCAAACACCACCAGGGGGATGTTGAAGGCATCGCAGAAGCGCACGAACCGCGCGCCTTTCACCGACGCGTCGATGTCCAGCACGCCGGCGAGCGAAGCGGGCTGATTGGCGACTATCCCGGCGGTCCGTCCGTTGAACCGGGCGAACCCCACGACGATATTGTCGGCGAATTCGCCCTGCACTTCGAAAAAGTCGCCATGATCCACCACCCGGTGGATCACGTCCTTGATGTCGTAAGGCTTGTTGGCGTCGTCCGGCACGATACCGGCGAGTTCCTCGTCCATTCGGTCGGGTTCGTCCGTGGGGGCCAGCCGAAGCGGATCCTCCATGTTGTTCGAGGGAAGAAACGCCAGGAGTTCTTTAACCATGGACAGGCACGCGGGTTCGTCGGGCGCGGAAAAGTGGGCTACGCCGGTCACCGAATTGTGGACGTGGGCCCCGCCCAGCTCGTCGAAGGTCACCTCTTCATGGGTGACCGCGCGGATGACGTCCGGGCCGGTGATGAACATGTAGCTGGTGTCCTCTACCATGAAAACGAAGTCGGTCATGGCCGGCGAATAGACCGCGCCGCCCGCGCAGGGGCCCATGATCACCGAAATCTGCGGGATCACGCCGGAAGCCAGTACGTTGCGCAAAAAGATGTCGGCGTATCCCGCGAGGCTGACCACGCCTTCCTGGATGCGCGCGCCACCGGAATCCTTCAGGCTGATGATCGGCGCCCCGTTCTTCATGGCCAGGTCCATGACTTTGCAGATCTTCTCCCCGTAGGCCTGGCCCAGCGAACCGCCGAATACCGTGAAGTCTTCGGACACGACGTAAACGCTCCGGCCGTCGATGGTGCCGTAGCCCGTGATCACGCCGTCGCCGAGTATTTCCTTGCCCGCCATGCCGAAATCGTGGCAGCCGTGGGTCACGAATGCGCCGATTTCCTCGAAGCTACCCTCGTCCAGGAGAAAGACCACCCGTTCCCTGGCGGTCCATTTCCCCGCCTCGTGCTGCCGGGCGATGCGCTTTTTACCGCCGCCTTCCTCCGCCTTCTTCCGCAGCGCGTCCAGGTGTTTCATTTTCTCGGTCATGGACATGGTATACGATGCTCCCACCAGGGGCTTTGCAGACAGACCGTCGGGCGACCCGGCCTATCGCCCGGGCCCGCCAACGCGTAGCAATCAGACTACGTCAAAATCCAGCGCCGCCAGGCCGGCGCGCAGCCGGTCTTCGCCTTCCGCAGACAGCTGGGTCAACGGCGGACGCGGAGGGCCAACGGGAACGCCGCGCCATTCAAGCATCTTCTTGATCCCGGCCAGGACACCCACCGAAATCAGCAGCGCGATGACCCGGTTGGCCTGTACCTGCAGTGCCATGGCTTCCTGTATGCGGCCGCCGCGAAAGGCTTCGTACATGCGCCGGAACATCCGGGGCATGACGTTGTAGGTGGAACCGATGGCCCCGTCGCTGCCCATCACGAATCCCGCCACGCACATCTCGTCCGGACCGGTGATGGCGTTTAGCCCGCCCCCTGACAGGTCGACGAGTTGCTGAAAGACGAAGAAATTCGGGTCCGTGAACTTGATGCCCGCGAAGTTGGGCACCGCGTCCATGGCCTCCAGGAACTGCCCCGGCGTGACCTGCCCGTCGACGTCGCGCGCGAGCCAGTAGACGTAGAAGGGGACCTTCGACGCACCGCCGATGGCGGCGTAGTGCCGCACGGCCGCCGCCAGGTCGTTGGGTTGATCGGCGGGCGCGACGGATGCCACCGCGTCCGCGCCTAGGGACCCCGCTTCAGCCGCGAGAGCCACGGCGTCCTCCGTGGTCGTGCCCCCCACGTGAAAGACCACGGGAATCTGGCCCGCGACGTCGCGGACCACGGTCTCGCACATCTGCCGGCGTTCCGGGACCGACATCTGCCGGCCCTCGCCCGTGCCGCCGGTGATGAAAAAGCCGTCGCTGCCGGCGTCCACCAGGTAACGTACCAGGGGCGCCACCCGCCCGGGTGATAGAGCGAGCCCGTCATCGAAAGGCGTGCAGAGCGCCGGCCAGATACCCTGAACCAGTTTAGACATGCTGGAAACCGTGGCAGGTGTCAGAAATGGTAGTCGATGCCGAGTTGAACGAAACCGTCCTGGCGAAGATCATAGTACAGATCGTCTCGGTCGATGTTGGTTATCGCGACCGCACCCAGGTCCAGAGAGAACGTGTCCGTCAGCCGGCGTGCCAGTTCGAATCCGTAGATACGCTGATTCTTGTCCAGATCGTGCAGCACACTCAACGTCGCCTCCGTCCCCTGGACATCGTTCAGCATGAGCCGGAGTGCGGCGAAGAGATCGTTTTCATAGAAATTGGTCGCGCGGCGGCCGCGGCCGTCACGGTCCCATTCGGCGAAAAGGGTAAGGTCGGCGTCCGTATTCCACAAGGAAAAAAACGTGTACTCGCCGCCCAGCACGAAGGCGTTGTAGGTCTCTACCTCGCCCGCCAGGTCAGGTGCGCCGGACCTTCGAATAGCCTCGAGCTTAAGCAGCAGGGACCCGGTGGTCCACTGTGCGTCCAGGCCGAATTGGCGGATCTGGTTGTAAATCGGATAGGGCGTCGGCAGTCCGGTCAGGCCGG
>CAZZNP010000023.1:18900-34561 GCA_964655785.1 uncultured Gemmatimonadota bacterium | reverse complement strand
CAGGCGGCACGGACACGACAGGCAGGTCCACGCCCAGGGCGGGTTCCCTGGCCGTACCGTCGAAGACACTAACGCCGAAGTCCATCAGTCCGAGCGTATGGCTGTACCTGGCGGCGAAGTCCGGATGCCATTTCCCGGACGAACTTTCGTATTCCACCCGCTCGTCGTCGACGACGAGCGATGCGCGCAATCGTCCCTTGCTGCCCGGAAACGTGCGTTTGCGGTGCCAGGACATGCCCAGCAGTTCCACCACGCCCCAGTCCGAGGACCAGGTCACGTAGGCCATGGGCTGCCCCATCCGGGTCTTTTCATCGGGATGTTCGACCAGGTCGATCTGGTTGACGATGTCCACCAGGTGGCGGGACTCGACCACGCCCCAGAACACGCGGTCGACGCCGAGGCGCAGTTCCCATTCGCCGTTGCCGAGTGCGCCGGAAAGCAGGATGTAGGCTTCCCGCAGATCGAAGTGGGTCCGCCTGCCGTCCGCGCTGTCGTAGCGGAAAAAGGGGGTCACGTTGAGGATGCGGCCCGCTTCGTCCTCCACGTAGAGGTTGGGCTCCGCTACGATTCCGCTCGCATGGGTGCTTTGTCCGGAGAAAAGGGCGGATTGGGGAAACCACCGGCTCTGCGCGCTCAGACGGCCCGTAAAGTCTGTCACGGCGATGCCGGATTGTGCGCGCGCGGAACCCGCGCAGTAAGCCAGAACGATTGCACAGGCGCCGAACCACAGGAAGCGAAACATGCCCCGCGTGGACATCACCGTACCCGCCTCAGGCCGGTCCGGGTGAAGTCGCGGTCGTCGATGTCGGTCCGGAACTGGTAGTCCGTCCACACCAGGTCCGTGCTTTTGCCCGTAAGATGGTTCACCATCGCCATCTGGCCGGCGCGCCAGTACCGGTCGAGATACTGCCGGTATTCTCCCACGGTAAGGGTCTTGAGGTGCGCGTCCTTGCGGTCGTAGTACTCCACCTTCCATACGCGGAGCGCCGACTTGTCGCGCCAGACCACCTGACGGCGGTAGACCGATCCCTTCTCGGTCGGAACGCGTTCGGTCACCACGCAATCGAGGCCGTCGCCGCAGGGCTCGTCCCGGAGGTACCGGTAGGTGTACTTCTCCACTTCCTGGACCGTCATGTCCTCGTAGGTGAACTCGCTCCCCATGAAGGAGCCCGACCGGTTCGACGAACTGATGCGCTTGACGCGCTTCAGGGCGGGCAGGTAGAGCCACTGGTCATCCGGCCGGTCCTTGTGGCCGTGTATGAGCAGCGCGGTGCCCCGGGCGTCGCGCGGCTGGTCGAATACGAAGAGGCTCTTGTTGCCTTCGTTTACGGCCTCGAGCACTTTCACGCGCACTTCGCGGACGCTTTCCTGGCCCTTCTTGTTACGCAGGACCATGGTCATGCCGGCCGCGAAATTACCGAACCCCTCGTCCTGCTTCCGGGCGTCGCGGGCGATCTGCAGCCCCTTTTCTTCCGGCGTGTTGGCCGCCTGCGCCTCATCGGGCGACATACTTTGCAAGGCAAACGCCGCCATGAGACACAGCCATGCGACGACTGCCCCACGTACCGGTCTCGCTTGTTTGTCGATCGTCATGATTTTCTCCTGTCTAGTGCCATAAGCAGGGGAGGAAGCAACAGGAAATCGGCGATGATGGCGAAGGCGATCGTAATGGTAACGAGCAGCCCAAGGGCCCACGACACCTGGAAACCGGAACCCGCAAAGGCCAGGAACCCCGCGGAAAGGACCAGTGTCGTGGTCAACAACGCTTTACCCACCGACCGGAAGGTAACGCGCACCGCTTCCTCCGCCGAAAGCCCGTTCTCCTTGCGCGCCCTGAGGTACCTGCTGAGAAAGTGGATCGTATCGTCCACGACGATGCCGAATGCGACGACGATCACCACCGAAGCGGCGATGCCCACTTCACCGACTATGTGTCCCCAAAGCCCGAAGCTCATGGCCGCGGGTACGAAATTCGGCAGCAGGCTGATGAGGCCGAAGCGAAAACTCTTGAAGACCAGGACCAGGATGACCGAAATGAGCGCCATGGCGATCACCGTTCCGCGCAGCATCGATTCGATGTTGCGCTGGGAGATATGGGCAAAGACCACGCTCAGTCCCGTGGCTTCGGTCGCAAGGTCCGGGGCGTTCTCGAGCAGCCAGGTCTCACCTCGGCCGGCCAGGTCCTGCAGATCCTGACTGGACCGGCCGCGAATCACGACCGTCATGCGCGTCGCGGACTTGGAGACGTCGATCCGGTCGTTCAGGTCGCTGCCGAAGGGCAGAGACAATTCGTAGAGCAGCAGGTACTGCGACGCAAGATCCTGGGCGTCGGGGATCCGGAAGAAGGCCGGATCGTCGCCGTGCATGTTCTTGTTCAGCCGCTTCATGATGTCCGAGAAGGCTTGCACGTAGCCCACTTCGGGCTGACTCCGGTTCCATTCCGCGAAAGCCTCTACCTGCCGAAGGTAATCCGGATCGGTGATTCCGCCCTCTTCCTCCGCGGCCAGCGTATACTCCAGGGACAGCAAACCGGTCAGGTTGTCCATGACGTAATCGGTATCGCGCCGGAACTCGTAGCGTTCATCGAAATAATCCGGCCAGCTGTCGGTCAGTACGTTCCTGGGCACGCCGGTGATCAGGACGACCGTCGCCAGCCCAATGCCCCAGAGCAGCGGCTTCCTGCGGGAAACGACGAAGTCACCCAGGCGATCGAAGAAGACCGGTTGCCGGGAACCGCCGGCGCGGGCCCGCAGCGGAAGGACCGAAAGCAGCGCGGGCAAGAGCGTCATGGAGTAGAAGAAAGTGATGATTACCCCGAAAGCCACGAAGTTGCCGAGAATGTGAAAGGGCGGCGAATCGGAAAAGTTCAGGCTGAGAAAACCGATCGCAGTGGTGATCGAGGCCAGGAACACCGGATAGGCATTGGTCTTTAAGGATTCCGCCACCGCCTCGTTCCGGTCCACCCCGCCTCTGATCCCCGTAATCGCGTGGGTGATGATGTGGACCGCCTGGGCGACGGATATCGCCATGACGATAATGGGCACCCCCGAATTCACCGGGCTGAAAACCGTATGGAACCAGCCTGCGAACCCCATGGTCGTCGCGATCACGAAGCCTATCATGACGACGATGATGCCTGTTCCCAGAATGGACCTCAGGAGTAGGGTCGAGGTGATCACGATTAGGACGAAAACGATGGGCAGCAGGGTTTCAAGGTCGTCTCTGGTGGCATCGGCGAAGGCCCGGTTCATGACCACGTCACCCGTCAGGTAGAAATCCACGTCCGGGTTGTCCGCCCGCGCGTCGTTCAGCATGACGTCCAGGTAATCGGTGAGCTCGTTGACCGCGAGGTCCGGATTGTCGCCCATCACGAAGTTGATCGCCAGCCCGGCCACCCGTCCGTCAGGAGAAATGAGCCGCCCGACGATTTCCGGGGAACCCAGCGCGATAGACTCGATGCGGGCCAGGTCGGCATCGCTCAGCGACGCGGCTTCTTCGACGAGCGGGCCGACGATGAGATCGTCTTCCATCGCCTCGCTGTGGAAGTAATTCGTGAGGGAATTTACCCGAGTGGAGAAAGGAGCGAGCCAGGCGGCATCGGTGAGTCCTTCGACGACGCCCAGCGCATCGCGGGTGAACACGGAACCTTCCCGGGGCGCGATGGCGACCAGGGCGGTATTGGAGGCGGCGTAGGTGTCCTCAAGCGCATCGAAGGCGGCGAGTTGCGGATTGCCCTCGCCGAACATGACGCGATGTTCGTTGGAGACGGTGATGTAACGGCCGCCGGCCGCCATGGCGAGCATGAACGCCGAAGTGAGCGAGATAACCAGCCAGCGATGGCGCAGGATTACGTTGATGTAGCGATCCAGTTTCACGGAGTCCGAGTCCCTGTGTTTTCAATCCTGGCCGGAGATCGACCCGGCTACCACTTGCTGGATTCGGAAGCCTTGACACGATCGGGCATCCGGTAGCTCATGCCGATTTCGTCGTAAGCCGAAAGCTGGAGCATCTGCGAGAAATTGTCCAGCTTCGTCTGACGGCCCCGCGTTCTCAACAACCGGTTTTTTACCCGGCTGAGCCGATTCTTCATGCGATGGGCGAACAGGACTCCGAAAGTCCTGCTCTTCGGGTAGCGCAGCGCGTCGGCCAGTTCGTGCCCCAGCAGCGCACGGGAGATATTGTACAGGGTCTTGAGGGCGGCGGCCACTTCGCCCGGATCCGTGATATTCAACAGGGACGGCCCGGCCTTGATCAGGGCGTTCGCATTCGCGATCGAATGCTCGTCGGGAGGAGGTTCGCACATGAAGCCCATATCAACGGTAGTCCGGGCTTCTTCCTCGTCCTTCATGAGAATGCTCTCCGGTACGCCCATGATATATCCGGTGTAGCGGAAGACCTTTACGAAGCTCTCTCGTTCCTCAGGCGTGTATACAGCGCCCAGCGAGATCGAATGCTTCAGGATCTGCGCGGAGAAAATACTGACCGCCAGGGCTATATGGGCCGCGCTCAAGGGCGTGCCCCATGCCTTGGTATCCCAGATTTCGGAGTCTTTCAACAAGTGGCGCACCATGGCGTGCACGAATCGGATTCGGGCGGAGAGCCGGTATCCATCCCCTTCCCGCCGGAGGCCGCCGGGCAGGAATATCTCCAGCAGGTGACGGTTGTTCTGCTTGAATCGCCGGGTAGCCTGGGGAGAATGGACCCGCCCCGTCAGGTAGAACGATTTGCTGATGAGCGTCGTGAACCCTTCCAGCAGGGCCGCGGTCACGAAGGCCACGAGAATCTCCGGCATGTTCTTGTGGAACCCGACCACGGCGGGACGATATTCCTCGAACTCGACCCATTCCGGGATGATCGAATCGACTTCGCGGAAGTAGCGCTGCAGGGACTCGGGCGCCTTTTTAAAAGCGTCTTCCTCCTGGTGCAGGCCGGCGTGGATATACTTGTGCATCTCGCCGGGGGGCATGCCCGACAGGTCTTCCATCACCGGATCCAGGTCTTCGTCGCCGATCATGGTGTGCCTGATGTAATTCTCGGCAAATTCCGGATTCAGGCGGCGGGCTTTCTCATAACCTTCTACGTAGGACGATGGTACCTGGAGCACAATACCCTCGCATTTCAATGATCTGAACCAATTCTGACCTGATTCTGACCCGATCACAACGGTTAATTTACTTCCAAGTAACGTAATGTACACTGCTGAATTGTCAAGATTGCAGATTTTTTACGAGATTACGGTGTTTTTACTGACTAATACATTATGGCATCGTACAGCATTGAGTTTTCCCAATTGGTGCACACGTGTACATCATTATATGTTATTATACAATGGCGATTCATCCAAGGCCAATATTTAACCGGATATACGGATGATCGAAGCGACCTGCGTGGTGGTTTTTTCACCATGTGCAACACAGGTCCTGGATACGCCGTATTTAAACTTGAAGCCGGTCCGCCCCGACCAGGCGCCGCGGGGCCGTCACCGGTTTGTACCTCGAAGATACTGCAGCACCCGGGATTCCGGGCTGCTCTTCGATGCATTCAGGCGTGTACCATCTACCGCCTCCGAAAGTACGGATTGAACGCTCTCATGTCCGCGTCGCCCGCGGACGAATCAACGTTCGATTCATTCAGTCCCGTTAAGTTGTGTCGACCACCGGCCATCGTATCCCTGAACCAGCGGAGCGACTGACGAGATGTCCTTCCGCGAGGAAAGGGTAGCGGAATTCCGTTTCCCGGGCCGTTTGATACAGGGATTCCATCCGTGCCGGATACACCAGTTGCGCCCGATCGCCAGTTGCTTTCAGGCGCATTAATTGGAAAGGTAGCTACTTTGAAGCCATGAATACGCAATCAAAAAGCCCAGGGGACGCCGATCTGATTCACGCCTGCCTTGAGGGCCGATCAGATGCGCAGAGTAAACTCTACGATCTTTATTTCACGCCGGACAAGCCTGTTCACTTCTGGGTTTACCAGAAAGCCTACTGGATACCAGCGGGTGAGAAGGAGGATATACTGAATGATATCTACATCGCGGTCATTCAGAGCCTTCCCCAGTTCGAATTTCGCAGTGCGCTGAGTACCTATATCACCCGCATAGCCAAGATGAAGTGCCTCGACGCCATGCCTTCCCGGCTCGGTGTCGCCCGGGGCAGAGGCATCAAGTTCGTCGATATCGACTGGTTCGCAACGAACAGCGAGTCGGGGCTTCAGATCGAAGACCCCGACCCGAACAGCAGGGCGGACCGTTATTTGAAGAAAAGGGAAGAGGAAGAACTGGTCTACCTGTTGCATACAGCACTGAAGTACTTCACGGGGCAACGATGCAGGGATGTACTGTACATGTACGTCAAAGAGCTGAAAGGAGAGCTGAGCAGGGAGGACATCGCCGAAACGCTCGGGGTGTCGGTAAAACGCATGGGACAGATGATCTACGATTGCATGTATCGTCTCCGACGCAAGATACAGAGTAGATTTCGTGATTACGAACATTTTACAAGCTGCGTTTTTGAAGGTATTCAACATCCCAAACCCAATAACAAGGAGTAGTCATGCAACGGCGAGTTGCGGGGCGCGGCCACACCGACAGGTTGCCAGATCGTACTAAGATCGCTGACCTCCTGCGAGATTACAGTGAGCTGCTGCTGTCTTCATGTCCTGCATCGGAGCTGCTGCTGATCTTCCACGAAGATCCGAAGCAGCTTTCCGCACGCGAGAGAGAAACCCTGGGCGGGCACCTGGGAATCTGTCTCGACTGCAGGGACAAACTTGGATGGTTGAGGGAATCCGAGGCTGCGTCCTATTCCGATTCCCACGCAAGTGTAATCTGGTACAGGCTCGGAGTACGCCATCCATCCGATGAGGAAGCCTCAAGGACCTGTTCGTCCGTCAGGAGTGCGGGCAAACCCAACTCGCCTACCACGCGGGCCATACCGCGGGATGTAACGAAAACGGATGTAACGGATGTAACGGATGCTACGGATGCTACGGATGCTACGAAAACGGATGTAACGGCCGGAACGAAAACGGCCGCGGACCGCAAGGCTTCGGCACCGTTTTTCGCAAGTTGCGATGGCGCGTTGCATGGTGAAATCCGTCAGGACAGAAACCGCCAGATGTACTTGCGGCTGACCCGGCTGCCGAGGCCGTTCCAGTGGCATGCCCTGCAAATACGGGCGATGACGTTCGACCGGCGTTTGCTGGTGAGCAGGTCCCGGACCATATCGGGACCTAAATTCCCGATCAAACATCCTCCCCGCGTTACGCCCGGTGACATGGACAGGGTCGAACTCGGTCTGATTCCGCTGCGTTGAGCGAAACAGGCGCCTTCCCGGTACGGCAAACCGGGATCGACGGGTTGAAAGCGGTCCGGAACGCCGGTATTAAGGGGTTGACAATTGATGAGGGCATGGTACGTTACGAAGTATCTGAAGGAAGGGCGCTGCAGGATGCGCGTTCTTCCGGAACAGGGGGGAAACCCGATTAATTGAACCGCCTGGACTGGCGCACCAGCCAGGGTGCCGTCCATGAAGGAATCGACCGAATGGAGATGATTTATCCGCGGCGAAAGACCCGTGAAGTCCGCGTAGGAAACATCACGATCGGCGGCCAGCATCCCATTGTCGTGCAATCGATGATCACGGAGAACACACGGGACGTGGAAGCGTGTGTGGAAGCGATCATTCGATTGCATGAACTGGGATGTGAAATCGTACGCGTGACGACACCTACGCTGGCGGACGCCCACAGCCTGCGGGAGATCAAGCATACCCTCGACCTGAGGGGCGTGAACGTGCCCCTGGTAGCCGATGTTCATCACCAGGGGACCCGAATCGCCGAGGAAGTCGCCAGGTCCGTCGACAAGGTACGTATCAACCCCGGGCTGTTCGTCTTCCAGCGCCTGGCCGATACCATCGAGTATACACCCGAGGAATTCGAAGCAGCGAGGCGAAAGGTGGAGGAAGACCTGGCGCCCGTGATCAGGGTCTGCCGGGAGCGGGACATCGCCATGCGCATCGGCGTGAACCACGGTTCCCTGTCGGACCGCATGACCGTGACGTACGGCGACACGCCGCTCGGCATGGTGGAATCCGCGCTGGAATTCATTCGGGTCTGCGAGGCGCACGATTACCGCAACCTGATCGTTTCGCTGAAGGCGTCCCGCGTACCTGTCATGATTCAGGCCAACCGGCTCATGGCCAGCCGTATGGACGAAGAGGGGATGGACTATCCGTTGCACCTGGGTGTCACGGAGGCCGGCGACGGAGAATACGCCAGGGTCAAGTCGACGTCGGGAATCGGCACTTTGCTGGCCGAAGGGCTCGGTGACACCATCAGGGTATCGCTCGCCGAGGACCCGGCCAACGAAATCCCGGTCTGTTACGACATCCTCCAGTCCCTGGGCCTGCGCCGTACCAAGGTGGAGTTTATCGCATGCCCTTCCTGCGGGCGTACTAAATTCAACCTGGAAAACGTGCTTGCGGAGGTCAAAGCGGCCACCGGCCATCTCGCGGGGCTCGACATCGCCGTCATGGGATGTATTGTCAATGGCCCCGGAGAAATGGCTGATGCCGATTACGGCTACGTCGGACGCGCCAACGGGATAATCTCGCTCTACCGCGGGCGTGACTGCGTCAAGATGAGCGTTCCGCAGGAACGAGGTGTCGAGGAACTCGTCGATCTGATTAAATCGGATGGCCGCTGGGCAGATCCCTGACCGGTGGCTGGTCGCGACCCCACCTTCCATGACATCCCGCGTACTATCCCAGGATTCCCCTATCCCCCGCGTCCATGAGAACTAACACAGTGCGTGCATTGTCTGTGTTCATGTCCGACGCCGTGTGGGCAGTGCCTGTTTTCGTGTCCGGCTGCCGACGGACAGTGTCTGTGTTCATGTCCGACGCCGTGTGAACGGTGCCGATCTTCATGTCCGGCTGCCGGCGCCTCGTATTCCCGGCCGAATTATCCGGAGCTTCATCGGCAACGAATTGCCGGTAGTATCCTGCGGGCATTTGGGTGATGGTCATGGATCAACCCCGCACTGTTCGGAAACGAATATGGGTTGACCAAAATGCCGGGAATCATTAAGTTGTTGCTTTCACGGCGCGCAAATCCCGGTGTCGATACCAACCCAAGCCAGTTTTCAGGAGGTTGTAAGGAATGCCCGACACGTTGACCGTTATTGACAACCGGACCGGCAAAGAATACGAGATCCCGATCATGTACGGGACCTATGCCAAGTATGGCGCCGCAATCCCCACCACGCTCTTTCGACAGATCAAGGTGTCCGAGGACGATTTCGGCCTGCTGGGGTACGATCCGGCATTCACGAATACCGCCTCCTGCCGGAGCAGCATAACCCACATCGACGGCGAGAAGGGCATCCTGCGGTACCGCGGCTACCCCATCGAGGAACTTGCGGTGAGGAGTTCTTTCCTGGAAGTCGCCTTCCTGATCGTTCACGGCGTGCTGCCGACCCGGACCGAGTTGGACGAATGGTCCTACGACATCACCCATCACGCGATCGTCCATGAGAATATCAAGAAGTTCATGGACGGGTTCCGGTACGACGCCCATCCCATGGGGATCCTGATCAGCACGGTCGCCGCGCTGTCCACCTTCTATCCGGAGGCGAAGCAGATACGCGACGTGGCCATCCGCAACGAACAGATCCACCGGCTCATCGCCAAGATACCCACTATCGCCGCTTTCGCGTACAGGCACAGCCAGGGCTTCCCCTACACTTACCCGGACAACGGCCTGGGTTACTGTGGCAACTTCCTGTCCATGATGTACAAGATGACCGAACAGTACACGCCCGATCCCGTGCTCGAAAAAGCGCTGGACGTGGTGTTCATCCTGCACGTGGACCACGAACAGAACTGCAGCGCCAACGCGATGCGCAGCGTGGGCAGTTCGCTTCCCGATCCCTACGTGTCCGTCGCCGCCGCCGCGGCCGGACTGTACGGCCCCCTGCACGGCGGCGCCAACGAGCAAGTGCTGCACATGCTGCAGGAAATCGGGCACATCAACCGCGTGCCCGCCTACGTGAAGAAGGTCAAGCAGGGCGACATACGGCTCATGGGGTTCGGCCACCGGGTGTACAAGAACTACGATCCGCGGGCAAGGATCCTCAAGGAGATGACCCACCGGGTGCTCGGCGTGACCGGCAGGAACACCCTGCTCGACGTCGCGGTGGAGCTCGAGCGAATCGCCCTGGAAGACGACTACTTCGTCAACCGGCAACTCTATCCCAATGTCGACTTCTACTCGGGCCTCATCTACCAGGCCATGGGATTCCCGCTCGAAATGTTCCCGGTGCTCTTCGCCATTCCCCGCACCGTGGGCTGGCTGGCGCAATGGATGGAAATGCTGGACGACACGGATCAGAAAATCGCGCGGCCCCGCCAGATCTATACCGGAGACGACGTCTGCACATACGTACCGATAGAGGACCGGGCAGCCCGTCGTTAGTCCTTCATCCGCGCGGCGTCCACCGATCGCGGACAGTCATCAACCGTGCGACGTCCTACTGAAGACCGTCAACTTCGCGGCGACCACCTGTAGGCTTCCCTGCTGTTTTCCCCCATGATTTTAGCCAGGGCTTCCGATCCCTTCGACTCGAAACAGGCCACGGCCAGCGCCTGTACCTGCCGGTAAGAGGCATATCGCCAGGATACCGGCCAGTTGCTGGCGTAGAGCAGCCGGTCCGCGCCAAAAGCGTTCCACAACACATCGAGGACCGGCCGGTAGTAGGCCGGATCTTCCGGCGGCGGAGCGTCCTGCGCCAGTTCCACCATGCCCGATACCTTACAGAAAACGTTGGGACAGGCCGCGGCCATCTTAATGCCGACAACCCATTCCTCGTCCGGCCTACCGCCGGTCACCGGTACGTGGGCCAGGTGGTTCAGAACGATCCTCAGTCCGGGGAAACGGGCGGCGCATTCGGCCGCGGCGGAAAGCCACTCTTTGCCCACGAGCAGATCCAGGGACAGGTCATGGGCGGCGAGTTGCTCCAACGCCCGGAGGTACGCCGGATCGTCGACCGGCGCCTTGCCCAGGCGGATGCCGCAGAACAGGTCATGGTCCGCGAAACGGGCCAGGTCCGATTCGAAATCCGGATTCGGCGGTTCCAGGTGTCCCACCAGGCCCAGCAGGAAGGGATCAGCCTCGGCCTGGTCCAGGATCCACTGGTTGTCCTCCACCCAGGCGCTGGCTTCCACCACGACCGTGCCCGTGACCCCTTCGGACTGTGCTTCTCTTTTGAAATCGTCGGGCATGATACGGCGGTACAGGAACTCGTCGCCGGGATTGGGCCAGGGCACGCCCTGCGGACGGGTGGGGTCGTAGAAGTGGGTATGGGTGTCGACGATCATGATGCGGACCCTCCCGAGACCTGACGGCAGCTTTCGAAAAAGTCTTCGTTGGACGCCGAAAACCCGAATTGCTGCTCGATTTCCCGGACCGCGATTTCCGTGACGAACAACTCGTCCAGCGTATCTGGAAACTCGACGCCCGCGGTACAGTCTCGCAGGAACACGATATTGTATCCGTACCGGGACATGGACCGGATGCCGTAGTCTCTACCCAGGACGCACCAGTTGGTGGCGAACCCGGCGTAGACCAGGTGAAGCACGTTCCGTTCGGCCAGCACCTCGTGCAGTTCGGGACCACTGGTGATCACCACGTCCTCGTCGCGGACCTCCACGTCCGGTGAGATCGTCAGGTCGGGGGCGATGGGATCCCAATGAAGACCGATGCCGGGGGGCTGGCTCCTGGGACCCTGGTAGGCCCGGTAATCGCCTTCTCTGCTCCTAAATGCCATGGGCGGCCAGTCCGCGCCGCCGCCCGGCGGAGCGGGCGCCGCCGGATTCCGTTCCGACTGGGGAAATTGCCGCGCCACCTCGGGCGACGGGGCGTGGATAACGGGCAGTCCGGCCTTCCGGCTCATTTCGATGGCCGGCACGATCGCCTCGCGGGTGACCCGGGCGGCCCGTTCGATCCAGCTGTCGATGAAATGGGCGCTCCAGAGGTCCACCAGCACGAGCGCCGTCTGTTCGATGGGCAGCTTCATCCGGATCTCCCTGCGGATGAAGTGCTCTTCCCTGCAGGGCACGCCGGCGGGCGTGCTGTCCTGGAAGTATCTCACTTTCAAATCGAGTATCGCCGGGCTATCTGCCATTTTTCCCTGCCTTCGTCTTCGGTTTAGACTGTCCTGGTGTCGCCGCCGTCTTCCGCGGCGGTGCATGCGCCTCTTCCTGCTCACCGTACATGCGACGAACGATTTCATTTACGTCGTAGACGCATCCGCCCCACGCCCCGCCGCCGGCCTGCTGCAGGGCGGCCCAGAGACGGGTGTCGTCGGGCAGTTTCGGGTCGACTGCGAGATCGGGCCGCGGCGGACGTTCGGCGAGCAGGCGGGTACCTTCCCCGGCTCCGAAGTTGCGGTCCCCGGCGCCGACGAGGTTGATGGACCCGGTCAGGTTGTTCCGGTCTATGACGATCTCGACGAGATCGCCGTCGACCAGCTTTCCGATGGGACCACCCGCCAGGGCCTCGGGCCCGACATGGCCGATGCAGGCGCCCGTCGAAATCCCGGAGAAACGGGCATCTGTCACTACGGAGACGTGCTTGCCGAAGGACAGGTGCCGCAGCGCGGCCGTGATCTGGTAGGTTTCCTCCATCCCTGCGCCCATGGGGCCGCGGCAGATGAGGATCAGCACATCGCCGGGCTTGATGCCTTCCTCGCCCCGGCTCTTGATGGCGGCGATGGCGTCCCGTTCACGCGTGAATACCCGCGCGGGGCCCGTTTTCCGGTAAACGCCATCCGGATCGACGACGTCCGGATCGATCGCCGTACTCTTGATGACCGATCCTTCCGGCGCCAGATTGCCCCGGGGGAACGTGACCGTGCTGGTCAGTCCCCGGTTCCTCGCTCTTTCGGGAGACATGATGACGTCATCCGGATCGATCCCGTCCACCTCCTTCAACCGCTCGCGGACCAGCCGCCGCCTGTCGGACGTCCGCCACCAGTCCAGGACCTGTCCCAGGGTAGATCCCGCCGCGGTAAGCACCTCTTCGTTCAGCAGGCCCGCTTCCCGCAGGTGCAGCATCACTTCCGGCACCCCGCCGGCCAGGAAAGCGATCACCGTGGGATACCCCGCGGGGCCGTTCGGCAGCACGTCCACCAGGCGGGGCGTCCGGCGGTTGATCCTTACCCAGTCTTCCACCGAGGGACGACGCAGTCCTGCGGCGTGGGCGATCGCCGGGATATGCAGCAGCAGGTTGGTGGAACCCCCGAAGGCCGCGTGGACCGTCATGGCATTCTCGAGCGATTCCTCGGTCAGTATCCGCTTCACGCTCTGTCCCTCGGCGTCGAGCCGCATCAGCGCCCGGGCGGACCGGCGCGCCATGTCGGTCCAGACGGCCTGGCCCGAAGGTGCCAGCGCGCTGTGGGGCAACGAAAGGCCGAAGGCTTCCCCGACCACCTGCGAGGTCGCCGCCGTGCCCAGGAACTGGCAGCCGCCGCCCGGCGTCGCACAGGTGCGGCAACCCATGTCCGCCGCGTATTCAAGGGTGATCTCTCCGTGGGCGTACCTCGCGCCGATCGACTGGATCTTGCCCGCGTCCTCGCCCTCTTCCGCCGGCAGCGTAACGCCGCCCGGCACGAGCACGCAGGGCAGGTCATGAGTAGCCGCCAGCGCGATCATCATGGCGGGCAGACCCTTGTCGCACGTGGCCACGCCGATCACGCCGCGGCGCGTCGGCAACGACCGGATCAACCGCCGGAAGACCATGGCCGCATCGTTGCGGTAAGGGAGACTATCCATCATGCCGGGCGTGCCCTGCGTGCGGCCATCGCAGGGATCGGTGCAGTAACCGCCGAAGGGGATGCCGCCAAGTGCCGTCAGCTCCTCGGCAGCCGCCTGCATGAGCAGTCCCACCTCCCAGTGGCCTGTGTGGTAACCCAGCGCCACCGGCGTACCATCGGACGCGCGGATGCCCCCCTGGGTACTCAGGATCAGGTATTGGCGGCGGTGCAACGCGTCGGGACTCCAACCCATGCCCACGTTCTGGGACAGGGCGAACAGGTCGCCGCTGGGACTTTCCCGCAACATGTCGTCGGTCAGCGGCAGGCTGCCTTCCGGTCCGGGCGCACTGGACTGGATGTCGTATATACCTGGATCGGAATGGCCGACGACGGCTTCGAAGGACAGCAGGGATGGAGTTTTCATGAGTGAGTTCTTCCGTTACGGATTCGTCCGGTGCGCCCGAAGGCGTACCGGTTGTCAGGAGTGAGCGCCTGTGGGACCGCTTCGAAGTGGTATGGGGTTTCGCCGCCCTGGAACCGGTCCCGGTCGACTCGAATCAAGATTCGCCTTTCCGGTATCGTCCGGCGTTGTCCAGCAGCGCTTTCATGTAGCCCAGCGCGTAGGCCCTGGAAGTACTATGACGGCCATCGGGATCAATGGCCAGCCGCGGCACGTGATCGTCGATCATGGGAAAGTCCACCCCGGCTTCCTCGTAGGCCAGCAGGGAATCCATGGGATCGGCGCGGCCCTGGTCGATGAACGTTTCCGAGAACGAGGGGACGGGATTTGAAACGAACCGGAAATGGACGTAGTTTATCTTTTTACGCTTCCCGAAATACCGGATGGCGTCGAGCACGTCGCCCGGCATTTCCGATACGGTACCCTGGCAGAAGCCCAGGCCGTTGCTTTCGCTGGGAACGATGTCCACAAGCCGTTTCAGCGCTTCGTGGCTGCGGAAGACGCGGGCGATCCCGCCGATCGGCGAGACGGGCGGGTCATCGGGATGCAGGCTCATGCGCACCCCGGCCTTTTCGGCCACCGGTATGACCGACTTCAGGAAATAGGTCATATTGCTCCACATGTCCTCGTCGGATAATTCCAGGTCATGGGGAATGGGCGGGAACCAGTAATCCTGTCGCGCGCCTTTGATCCGTTCGTAGTCGAAACTGGTGACGACCGCGCCGCCGCGGCTGCGGGTCGATTTGGACGTGCGCAGTCCGTAGTTGCCGCCCACGTTGCGCAGGCTGAAGAAGTAACCGAGCACGGGGATACCCACGGCGCCTATGTTCTCGAGTGTCCGGCACCAGTTCTCGATCTGTTCGTCCCGGCCCGGCAGGCCCAGCTTGATCTTGTCGCACCACTCGGGGGGCACGCCCTCGAGTACCGACCAGACCAGCCCGGCATCCTCTATGCGCGCCTTCTGAAGCGACAGGTCGTGGAAATCGTAATATCCCTTTGCGAGATCGCAGTCCGGCAACCCGTTCACTACGTCCGTGACTCCCAGTTGCCGGGCGAACGCCAGGTGTTCGGCGTCCATCCTTCCGTTGACGGCCAGCTTCATAGTTCGATCTCCGTCAGCGACTGCGTAAGCTTCCATTCAAAGGCCGCTGCGACCGGGGTTTGCCTTGACAGGAACGGCGGCGAACCGTATCATTACCCGAGGTCTACGGGGTGTAGCGCAGTCCGGTCAGCGCACCTGCTTTGGGAGCAGGGGGTCGGGGGTTCAAATCCCCCCACCCCGATTACCATACCCCCGCGCGACCCCCACGCACGGCGCACTCCAGCAACGCACGGAACGATCCAACATCGCGCAGCACGCTCCAGCATCGCACCACACGTTCCAACATCGC
>CAZZNP010000023.1:9737-18800 GCA_964655785.1 uncultured Gemmatimonadota bacterium | reverse complement strand
ACGATCCAACATCGCGCAGCACGCTCCAGCATCGCACCACACGTTCCAACATCGCACCACACGTTCCAACATCGCGCACCACGCTCCAGCATCGCGCACCACGCTCCAGCATCGCGCACCACGCTCCAACATCGCGCCACACGTTCCAACATCGCGCACCACGCTCCAGCATTGCGCGGCGCGATTCCCTCCTACGGATCCTGGCTTCTGATTTCCACGTACCGTTCCAGCCGGCCCACCTCGCCATCGTCCACGTACTTGCCGATCTCGCGACGAAACTGCTCCATGCTGGTGTAGGGGCGGTATTCCTTGAACTCATGGGCCATGCGTTCGCCTACACCCGGGACCGCCAGGATCTCCTCGTCGGTGGCCGTATTCAGGTCGATGGGCACGAACACGTACTGCTCCATGCGCGCCACCTCGGCGTCGTCCACGTACTTGCCCATCTCCCGGCGCCACTGGGCTATGGCGAGATAGGGGCGGTATTCCTTGAACTCGTGGACCATGCGATCGCCCACGCCCGGCACCAGGCGTATTTCCTCGTCCGCGGCCGAGTTCAGGTTCAATGGAATGAACATCCCGGCGTATAACGCGGCCAAATCGTCCTCGCTCATGTGCGCCGAAACAAGCCCGTTCAGTTCGATCATGTCCGAAAAAGGCCGGGCTTCCACGACCATGTCCGCAAGCTCGGCGGTCATCCCGGGCAATCCGGCGAGTTCGTCGCTTCCGGCCAGGTTGGGATTGATGACCGCCGGTGTTGTTTCGGCCATAGATTCGGTCTGACCCGGATCGCCGGAGCCACCCTGGTCGTCCGTTATTCCTTGACCAGCCGGATCGCCGGAACTGCTCTGGTCGTCCGATTCGGAACCGCCGCATCCTACGATCCCGAAGGCGAAGAGGCAGGCGAGAAAAGCTGGCAACATAACATACCTGGTTTGCATCGTTGTTATCATGATTTCTCCATAGTTTTGGTGGATGCAGGTTTTGTATTCAGGGCCGGGTGCCGCAGGCAGGCCACCAGGCCAAGCAGGCCGAGCAACGTCATGGTGCCCGGAGCAAGCGACGGATAGGCGCCTCCCAACGCCTCCCAGATAAGTTCGAACCCTTCCCGCGATGGATACATTTCCAGTTCGAACTCCACGTTTCCCTGGTAATGGAGCCACTGCCCGATGAATCCGGACAGGACGAATAACCCCATAAGGACCTGGTAGACCCGGATGACCGCGCGGCCGGGAGAGAGGATGAGCCAGATTGAGACCGGAATGCCCGCCGCCAGGAGAATGATCGGCGCCCACTGCCAGTTGTCTTCCATGTGATCCAGGAGCACGAGTTCGAGACCAACGCCCACGATACCGAACGTCAGCACGATCAGGACAAGACGTCGCAGCGTAGAGGCGTCGTCTCCCGGTGTCCAGTGGGGCGGTTTATCCATGGCACGTGCCTCGCGTACTCGGGTACATCAGAACAGGGTGTTCCTCACCAGGGGTGCCAGTATATCCGGATTGTCGTTGGCCACGCGGTTAACCTGGTCGCTTACCGGGCGGATTTCGTACGGTCCGTCGTGGGGAGGACCTATGATCTCCTGCAGCGTCTCCGGGGGCGTTCCGGGATCCAGCCAGTCCGTAAAGTCGTCGGGATCGACCACCGCGGGCTGGCGATCGTGTATGTCCACAAGCGTCGGAGAAGCTTCGGTCGTGATGATGGTGAACGTTTCGAGATGCTGCCCGTCCCGGTCCCACTGCTCCCATAACGCTGCGAAGGAAAGGGGAGAACCGTTATCAAGCGCCAGGAAATAGGGTTGTTTGGCCCCTCCTGTCCGCTTCCATTCGAACCATCCGTTCGCCGGGATGAGGCATCTCCTCGCCCGAAAAGCCGATCGGAAGGACGGCTTTTCCCGGACGGTCTCGGCCCGGGCATTGATGAGCCGCGCGCCGATCTTGACGTCTTTGGCCCAGAACGGGACCAGCCCCCAGCGAAGCACGGCCATGGATCTTATTCCGCTCTCGTCCAGTCGGCAGAGCGCGAAATCCTGGGTAGGCGCGCCATTGTACCGGGGTTGCGGATCAAGCCGGGGCGTTGAAACCGGCAGGGTGTACAGCGTGTATATCTGCTGCCAGGTCAGGTTCTGTGAGAGGCGGCCGCACATGGGTTCATTCGTCCGTTTTCAAGACTTCGCAGGTTGTGATCGCACAGGTTCACCACACACCCATGGAATCCTTGACCTTGCTTTGTCGATACATATCATTTAAACAGCGAAGATACGTCGCTATCCCATCGACGCAAGCCCAATCAATAAGGAACAGGAGCTCTACGTTGAACTACAGCCTGGACGCCTTCCGCGGTGATCTTTTCGGCGGCATCACCGCGGCGGTAGTAGGCCTGCCGGTTGCGCTCGCTTTCGGCGTCGCCTCGGGAATGGGGGCGGCGGCCGGTCTGTACGGAGCGATCGGCGTCGGTCTGTTCGCCGCGTTGTTCGGAGGAACCCGCTCCCAGATATCCGGTCCCACGGCGCCCATGACCGTGGCCATGGCGGTCATTATAACGGAACACGCCAGTACGATGAGCGAAGCCCTGATCGTGGTCATGATGGGAGGGTTTCTGCAGATTCTTCTAGGCGTGTTGAAGATCGGCCGTTACGTCGCCTACACTCCCCACGTCGTAATATCGGGGTTCATGTCCGGCATCGGACTGATCGTCATGCTGATTCAGGCCCTGCCCTTCATCGGCGCGCCCGCCGCGCCGGGCGGCGTCGTAGGTACCATCGGGGTGCTCGCGGACGCCATCGGGGACATCAACTACAGCGCTTTCGCGATCGCCTTCGTCACCCTGGGCGTCGGTGTGCTCTGGCCAAGGGCGTTGTCCCGCATCGTGCCCGGTACACTGGTAGCGCTCGTCGTCGGCACGCTGCTGAGCGTGCTCTGGTTGACCGACGTGCCCGTCATCGGGATCATACCCTCCGGCCTTCCTGAGATCATGCTCGCGCCGCCCACGGCCGACTTCCTGCTGCATGCCATCGAACCCGCGCTCATCCTCGCCCTGCTGGGTTCCGTGGACAGCCTGCTCACCTCTCTGATCGCCGATTCGCTGACGGGTACGCGCCACAGGGCGGACCAGGAACTGGTAGGGCAGGGCATCGGCAACATGGTCGCCGGATTGATAGGCGGACTCCCCGGGGCCGGCGCCACCATGGGCACGGTAACCAATATCAGGGCCGGCGGCACCACCCGATTGTCCGGTGCGATCCGCGCAATCATTCTGCTGGTGCTCCTCATGGGCCTGGGCTGGGTCGTCGAACCGATCCCCCACGCCGTGCTGGCGGGTATACTCATGAAGGTGGGTTGGGACATCGTCGACTGGCGTATACTGACACGGATCCACCGTCTGCACCGGGAACATCTCATCATCTTGCTGATCACCCTGGGATTGACCGTATTCGTCGACCTGGTCACCGCGGTGGCGATCGGGCTCATCGTCGCGGGTATGGCCCACGCCCGGAAGCTGGAGAACCTGGAACTGGACAGCGTGGTGTCTGTACCGATGCTGGACCGCCAGTTCTTCACCCTGGAGGAAGACGACCCCAGCATGGACGAGTTCACGGCCCGCGTCGGGCTGGTTGCGCTCAGGGGAAGTTTCACCGTCGCTTCGTCCAAGAAGCTGGTGGGGGTGATCAGCGAGGATATCAAGGACCATGACGTCGTCATCTTCGATTTCTCCGAGGCTACCTACATTGACGACAGCGCGGCCATGGTCGTCGAACAGCTTATGGACGTCGCCACGAGCGAAGGCACCGATTTCATCGTCATGTCGCTCTCGGGATCCGTCGATGACACCCTTACCGCCCTCGGGATCATGCAGCGCGTTCCGCAGGCACACGTCGTGGGAACGCTGGATGAAGCGCGCGCGGTCGCGGGGAAAATGCTCGGGATGTAATCCTGATCGATCGCACAGGGCAGGACGGGTTTCATGATAGACGAGAACGAAGAACTCATCATGGGCGCGGCGGACCGGTAAAAACATTCGCCGGACGGCAGGACCTGGACGTTCCACCTCCATCCCGGCGGCAAGGGCTTCCCCGCCATCGAGGTCTGGCTGCGTGACGCGCCGACTTCATCGCTTAGCGGCCAGGCCGTGCAGATGATCCAGGAACAACTGCCCGAGATCCTTGGCATCCGGCTCGAGATCCGCAACGTACTGGCGAACGCTTTCAACCAGTTGATGTTCGAATGGGAGAAACCCATCGGCATGGTCGGCTACGGCGCCGGCTTTTCAGATCCCCAGAGCCTGCTCGGCGTTCCCTGGCGGTCCCAGCCCCGTGGGTTCACCCGACATGACTGGTTCAATGCGCGTTACGATGGCCTGACCGACCGGGCCCGGCGGGAAACCGGCCGCGACAAGCGGATGGGGCTCTGCGAAGAAGCGGAATGGATACTGGCTTCCGAGGTCGGCGGGGCGTTTCTGTGGCACGACCACCGGTTTCAACTCCGCAAGCCTTGGCTCAAGGGACTGAAACGGGACCGCGCGGGTTTCTATCACTTCTGGGATAACAACACCGTATACACTGAGATGTACATCGGCGTGGAGAGACCGGACGAATGAAAGGAACTTCGGCATGGACAATCCACATCGTATAGACGGAAAAACCGCGGTCGTGACCGGCGCGGCACAGGGGCTCGGACTGGGTATTGCGGAACGGCTGGCGCGCGACGGCGCGACGGTGATCATGGCCGACCTGCAACGCGAGAAGGTCGAGGAAGAGGCGGTGAAACTCCGCGAGCTGGGTTTAGACGTGTTCCCCGGATACCTGGACGTCACGGACAGCTCCGCGGTCAACGCGTTCATCGGTGCAGCCGCCGCAGCGCACGGCCGGATCGACATCCTGGTCAACAATGCCGGGGTGGGCCAGATGGTTACGCCTGTCGTCGAACTGGGTGACGGAGAGTGGGACCGGGTCATCGGGGTCACGTTGACCGGGACCTTCTACTGCTGCCGGGCCGCGGGCCGGATCATGGAACGGCAGGAATCGGGCGCCATCGTGAACATCTCCTCCATCAACGGACAGAACCCGGCGGCGCTCGTTGCGGCCTACAACGCGGCCAAGGAAGGCGTCATCAGTCTCACGCGGACCCTCGCCCTGGAACTGGCGGCCTACGGGGTCCGGGTGAATGCCGTCTGTCCCGGTCCAGTCTACACCGAGTTCAACCGGTCGAACATGGCCCAGCGCAGCAAGACGCTGGGGTTGACAGAGGAAGAGTTGATCGAGCGGATTCGAAGCGCCATCCCGCTGGGCAGGTGGGGCGAGGTGGAGGATATCGCACAGGGGTGGCGTTCCTCTGCAGCCCCGCGGCGGGCTGGATCACCGGAGAAGTCCTGCGCGTGAGCGGCGGCATGGAAGGTGTGGCGGCCGCGCCGGGGAAGCGGGAGTGAGTTTTAGATGAAGGATACAAAACAATACATGTATCTGTTCTTGGTGCCTTAAAGGAATCTAAGTTTATAACATGGTATGGACTTAGAGTCCTGTTATTCGTATAATACAATAGACAATGTCGTAACGTTTTAACACCTGATTTCATGGACCCCTAGATTCAAGGTTATTCTTAGCGCTAATATAGTTGGTAAATCCAATGTCAGGGAAACTCACTATTGTGGAAGTGAAGAGTGAATGGGAGCGTGAGTCCGAAGACATGGGTAGCAAACGCAAGTTCTGGTATAACAACCAGGACTCTGGTAAATGGTTGTTCAAGTATCCAAGAGGAGACTCAGGGGAACATTGGGCAGAAAAGATAGCAGCCGAAGTTGCAGGGATTCTTGGCATTGATCACGCCATAGTAGAGTTAGCGGTCTTTGAAGGAAGTATGGGATCCACAACGAGATAGTTTGCAGATGTCGGCATTGGCACGGTTTTGATTCATGGAAATCAGTTACTTGAGTCGGCGGTGCAACATTATGATCCAAACAAGAAGTTCGGTCAATCCAGCCATACTTTGGAGAATATCTGGAAAGCTTTAGACTCAGTACTACATGATTCAGAAAAAGTGAAATCAATAAAATGTCGAATTGCGGACTACTTGATTTTTGATGCAATAATCGGCAATACTGATAGGCACCACGAGAACTGGGGATTGCTATTACAATTGTCTGAGGGTAAAGTTTTGGTGGATTTAGCCCCCACGTATGACCATGCCTCGTCGTTAGGTCGAGAACTAAGTGACACCAAGCGTGAAAGGCTATTTGCCAACAACCAAATAGGTCCGTACGTTGAAAGAGCACCTGGGGCCATATACTGGTCTGAATCTGACACACGTGGCATTAGTCCTATCGAATTAGTCAGACGGTCAGTAGATGCATATCCCGAGTTTTTTGGTCCTGCACTTCAACGAATCAAGGAATTGGACAAGAAATCTATTCTCAACCTACCTAAACAATTACCCGACGATTGGATATCTAGTTTAGGTCGAGAATTTATGACCGATCAGATGGACTATAGCATCAGTATGTTACAGGAGTTATCAGCATGAGTGAGAAAACTCTGTTTCTGGCTTGGCAGGACAGAAATCCTAGCCGTGCATGGTTTCCGGTGGGCCAGCTCGATGCGAATGTCGAACTATCATTGTATAGATTTCGCTATATCAAAGGTGCCAGAAAAGCAAAGAAAGAAGGATTTACTCCTTTACTGGATTTTCCTGATTTAAAAGGAGACTATCGTTCCTCGGAGTTGTTTCCACTTTTTAAAAACAGAGTGATGAATCCCGCAAGACCGGATTTTTCTGATTATCTGCAAAGCCTGGACTTACCTGAGAAGGCAAATCCCATCGAGATCCTGGCAAGGAATGGTGGCTCCCGGGTTACAGATACCTACGAAGTTTTTCCAAAAATCACAAAGCACGCAGACGGGAAATTTACCTGCAGGTTTTTCTTACACGGTTGGCGATACATCAATGAAGAAGCAAAAACTCGGTTGGGTAGTCTAAGTGAAGATGAAGAGTTGTATGTTACGTTAGAACTTACCAATCCAGCAACCAGATTAGCTGTACAGATTCAAACAACTGACTATCATATGATTGGATGGGCACCACGTTATTTGGTTCATGATTTAACAAGAGCAATGGCTGACTCCCGGGGCAAATACGAAGCAAAAGTTGCACGTATGAACTCGAATAACGTCATTTTGAAACAACGTGTATTAGTTGAAATGTGGGGATATTGGGACAAACATGAACCAATGAGTAGTAAAGATTACCAACTTCTGGTCACTCAAGACTAGTTGCACCTACGTTTAGGCATTCTGAGTTATGTCCCGGTTGGCAGTTTTTCCTCATACTTACTACACCCCCGCCATCAACCGCATCACCGCGCCTTGATCCGCTTCTTCGCGGGAAAGTTCCCCGGCCACGCGCCCTGAGCGCAGCACGAGAATCCGTGTAGACAGGTTGAGCACCTCGGGCAGTTCGCTCGACACGAGCACGATGGCCGTGCCGTCCTGGGCCAGTTGGTCGATCAGGGCGTGTATTTCCGACTTGGCGCCCACGTCCACGCCCCGGGTGGGTTCGTCGATCAGGAGGATCGGGCAGTTCGCAACCAGCCACTTGGCCAGGACCACCTTCTGCTGGTTTCCGCCGGACAGACCCACCGTATCGTACCGGACATCAGCCGGCCGTACCGACAACCGCCTGACATATTCCCGGGCCAGGTCTTCCTCCCGGCTGCCGCGGATCCATCCGAAACCGGACCGGTGCGCCAGGGTGGGAAGACCGATATTCTGATCCACTCGAAGTGACAGGACGAGACCGTACCGCTTGCGGTCTTCCGGCACGAGACCGATGCCTGAACCCATCGCATCGATCGGATGCCGGATCCTCGCCGGCCTTCCGGAAACGCTTATCCTTCCCGACGCCATGGGGTCCAGTCCGAACACAGCCTGCAGCACTTCGGTACGGCCGGCGCCCACCAGTCCCGCCAGGGCGAGTATCTCGCCGGACCGCACCGAGAAGGATACGTCCTCGAACTTCCCCGGACTGGCAAGGCCCTCCACGGACAGCATCTCCTCGCCGGGCTCGGTCTCCACGTGGGACGGGAAGTAGGTTTCGAAAGTACGCCCGATCATCAGGTTGATGAGCGTGGACCGGTCCAGTTCGCCGACCGGGCGGGTAGCCACGTGCCGGCCGTCCCGAAGCACCGTAACGACGTCGCACAGCCGGAAGATCTCGTCCAGGTCGTGAGAGATGTAGATCGAAGTCAGCCCCTTCGACTTGAGATGACGGATGTTCTCCCGCAGCCGTTCGGCTTCCACGTGGGACAGGCTGCTGGTCGGCTCGTCGAAGACGATCACGCGAGCCCCGCTGCCCAGGGCCGCCGCGATCTGTACGAGCTGCTGCTGGGCTACGGGCAGGTTGCCGATGGGCGTCTCCACGTCCATGTCGGCCTCGATCGCCGACAGCAACTGAAGTGCGCGGTCCTTCATCTTCCGGTCGGAGACAAACCCGCCGCGGGCCGGCAACGCCCCCAGGCAGAGATTCTCGGCGACGGACAGGTTCTCGCAGAAAACGAGCTCCTGGTGGACCATGCCGATGCCCAGGTCCAGGGCGTCTCCCGGTTCCATGAGGCCTACGGGCCGACCGTCGATGCGGATTTCTCCGCCGTCGAGATCATATATGCCCGTCAGGATCCGTCCGAGCGTGCTCTTGCCGGCGCCGTTCTCACCTACGATGGCGTGGCAGGTACCCGACTCGATGCCGAAAGTCACCTGGTCGAGGGCCGTCACGCCGGGAAAACGCTTGGTGATCCGGTCGAATTCGATGTACGGGTTCGGCGGTTTGCGGTCCATGATATCACCAGGGGAGCGACAGGGGATGCCAATCCGCGACAACTGCTCATTCGGCCGTGGATGGCGGAGCCGGCGCACGTATCAATCCGCGACGACTGCTCATTCGGCCGCGGATGGCGGAGCCGGCGCACGCATCAGGTCCGCGACAACTGCTCATTCGGCCGTGGATGGCGGAGCCGGCGCACGTATCAGGATCACTCTTCCGAAACGGGCGGAGCCTCCGGACTTCCCATCTCAAGATA
>CAZZNP010000023.1:7223-9637 GCA_964655785.1 uncultured Gemmatimonadota bacterium | reverse complement strand
ATCAGGATCACTCTTCCGAAACGGGCGGAGCCTCCGGACTTCCCATCTCAAGATACCTTTCGGGCACGTCCGTGAATCCCCATCCCTGGAGCATTTTCGCCCATTCGCCGAGGTTTTCCTGCGACACGTGGACCAGTTCGAGGGGATTTATCACGGGCACGTCCCGTTTCAGGTGTATCTTTTCGACGATCAGGCGGACGGACTCATAGCCCCACAGGTAGGTGGGCTGTCCCCAGAGCACGGGGACGATGCCCTGTTCGATGTAGGTCAGCTGGGGCGGCAGCGCATCGACGGAAATGATCTTCATGCGATCGGGGTCCAGGTCGGTGAGCAGGGTCTGCGTGAAAAGCGCCCAGCCGCCGACCATGGCCCATCCGTCGATATCCGGGTAGGCGTTGTTGACGCGCACCACTTCGGCGGCGGCGTCCTGGGGGGTTTCGATGTTGTAAAAGGTTCCCACGATCGATATTTCGGGATACTCCTCGGCCTTCTGCAGGACCCCTTCGACCCGTTTGCGCAGGTTCGGCGCGTTCTGGTTCCCTGCGAGGATGGCCACGCGCCCCCTGCCGTCCATCGCCCTGGCCAGTTCTCCCATGATCAGTCCGCCGGTCTTGATGTCGTCCACACCGAAGAATGCGAACCGCTTCGAATCGGGGGCATCGCTGTCGAAGGTCATGACCGGTACGCCCCGGTCCACGGCGTCATTGATGGCGCCCGTCACCTTGGCGGCGTCCGAACAGGAGATCAGGACCACGTCGGCGCCCTCGTTTACGGCCTGCGCGATACGTTGCGCCTGGACCTGGCCGTCCTCCGTAGGCGGCGTGCGCCAGTCGATCACGATGTCCACTCCATGCTCCTCCGACAACTCCATTGCCGCGGCCTCCGCCCCGGTCCTGGAAGAAAGGAACACCGGGTTGGTCGTGCTCTTGGCGATCATGGAGATCACGAGCCGGTTGTCGCCGGGAGGCGCGGCCCCTCCGCAGCCCATGGCGAATACAAGCAGGCATAGAGCCGGCATGAGCAAAATCCGTAGACACCTCGTCAGGTATGTCATCTATCTCTTCCCCTTCCCGTTTACATGCTTCCAGTTGCTCTGTTTACAGGTTTCTTTGTGCTCAATCCGCCCCCGTCCCCGCCAGCCTCCGCGCCGTGAGCCGGCGGTTAACCTGGTCGAGGACGACCGCGATGATGATCGCGCAACCGATCACGACCCACTCGTAGTTCTGGTCCAGGTGCAGCGTGCGGATGGACTGGCGGATCAGGACGATCAGCATGGCGCCGAGCATGGCGTTGACCGCGCTTCCCCGGCCGCCGCGAAGGCTTGCGCCGCCGACGACCGCGGAGGCAATCACGTAAAGTTCGTAACCCGTGGCGTCGGCGCAGGAGGCCGAACCGTAATAGCTGCTGCCCACCAGCGCGGCGACGCCCGCGGTCAAGCCTGAAATCACGTACACGCCGACCAGGATCCGGTCTATCCGCAGTCCGGCGTAGCGGCCGGCTTCCACGTTGCCGCCCACGGCGAAAATATGGCGGCCCATGACGGTTCTGGACAGGTAAACGGCGCCGGCGGCCGTGATCAGGAGCATGATGACCATGGGCATGGGATAGAGGGCGTCGGAGCCGAAGGACAGCTTGATCGCGTCGGTCAGGGACTGCGGCACGAGTATGCTCTCCGCCTCGCTGGCCACGAAGGCGATGCCCCGGAAAACCCACATCGTGCCGAGCGTGACGATAAAGGGATGCACGCGGAGTCCGACCACCATAACCCCGTTGAGCAGGCCGCACAGAAGCCCCAGGCTCACGCAGACCAGGACGGCCAGCGCCACCACCGCGAAAGGGCTGTCCGGCGCCATGGACCGGAGCACCATGGCGGTCATCACGCCGGACAGGGCATAGATCGAACCGACCGAGAGATCGATGCCCCCGGAGATGATCACCATGGTCGCACCGACCGCCATGATTACGAAGAAACTGGCGTCGGTAGCCGTCTGCATCAGCGTACGGGAATTCAGGAAGTTGTTTACGAGTTCGCCCGTGGTACGGTCTACGTGATACCCCGCGAAGACAGAGAGTACCGCGCCGAGCAGAAGGATGACGAGGATCAGTCCCGTTTGCTGGGAACCGAGCAGGATTCGTAGCATGGACAGGATCGGCGTTCAGGGCTTTGTATGGATTCCGTTGGTGGACCGGTTGACCAGAACCGGTTGTCCTGAAATTGTACGGGACTACCAGTCTAAATCAAGGAAAACGTAATGGCCGGGGATATGGCCGCTTGCGTTTCGGGAGGCTGGAAGAAAGACACGTGGACGAATCCCGGGTTCGATGAAACAGAAAACCCCGGCATGCCTATACGACAAGCCGGGGTCGGTGGACTTCCGGTCGAACTGCGCAACGCGGCGGCGCCAGGACAACGC
>CAZZNP010000023.1:0-7123 GCA_964655785.1 uncultured Gemmatimonadota bacterium | reverse complement strand
CCGTAAGCACAACGCCGCGCCGGATAAACGGCCGCGTCAGGAGGCTTTCTTGTCCGTGCGGGCCTCATCCTCACGACGCAGTTCTTCTTCCTGTTCCTCGATACCCGCCTGCGTCGTCTTGATGCGTTCCAGAATGCCATTCACCTCCGTATCTCCAGACACGTCGGTGATACCTTCCTCGACCACCATCTGATGTACACGGCCGCCGAGTTCGGTCAACTGGTTGCGGATTTCGGCGCGAGCCGACTGGATCTCAAGCTTGATCCGTCCTTTCCGCGTAAGGTCTTCTGCCATGTCCAGCGCGCCGGACAGGCTTTTGCGAACGGTTTCGAACGGACCGTCCAATTCAGATTTGATCGTTTGCCACAGGTTCATGATGATACTCCTTTTCCTGAGATTCTGCGTGGTCTTTGAACTCCGGTTCGACGGCCTGTTCGGCGGCCGAATGGTCTTTACAGATTAGACGTTCGTTACGCCGTCCAGGTTTCAGTATACCGCAAGCGGGTATCCGCGTCAACGATAGAGCGCATAGGCGACTATGTTGATCCCCATGCGAAGAGCGGTCTCGCGTTTTGCCGGCGGATCGTTGTGGGTCTTTTCATCGGCCCAACCGTCGCTGACATTGCTTTCGTACGTGTAATACACTACCAGCCGGCCGTCGTGGAAGAGGCCGAAACCCATGGGCGGCTTGCCGTCATGCTCATGATGTTTGGGCGGACCGGTGGGAAAGTCGTAGATAATGTGATAGATCGGATGGTCGAAGGGCAACTCGACGAAATCCTGGTCGGGAAAGACGCGCTTCATTTCCCGGCGAAATGCCTTGTCCATGCCATAGTCGTCATCGGCATAGAGAAACCCGCCGTGCGTCAGGTACTTGCGCAGGTTGCGGACTTCCGGCTCGGTCCACTTCACTTCGCCGTGGCCGGTCATGAAGAGGAAGGGGGAGGAAAACAACAGGTCGTCGGTCAGGGTGACGACGCGCTGATCCAGGTTCGTCTCTATGCCCGCGCGCAGTTGCAGTTCCCGGGCCAGGTTGGGTATCGCCTCGGGGTCGTTGTACCAGTCGCCCCCGCCGTCGTACTTCATCCGCGCGATGGTCAACCTGCCGTCTTCGCTCCCGGCCGCGCGCCCGAGCGAAACCGTCCATCCGGAGGCGAGGCCGCAAAGCAGCAGGACGGTCACGCTCCTGCGGAAGGAGATCATCGCGGGAAGCTCCGGTTCATCTGCGGCCGCCGGGCCGGGCAGGCCGATTTCTGCCGCCCCCGCGCGCTCCGGAGGCGCGCACGCGCTGTCCGCCTCCTGCAAGGGCCATCAGATAGACCAGGCCGATCGCGACAAGACCCAGGATTACCGTTCCGATCACGCTGAAACCAATCGTCGCCAGCATACCATCTCCTTACTGTTCATGATGCGCCAATGTTCATGATGCGCCACTGTTCATGATGCGTCATGTCGGACGCATTTCTGCCTGATTCCCCACTCATTCAGTCAGCCGCCGACCCGACCCGAGGTCCCGAGTCTAAGCGGACATTCAAACTCCAGTCGAGCAGACGCTTCATGTCCGTGAACCGCGTCCGGCTGGTCGGCCCACCAAGAATGACGGCGTAAATATCATCTCCCGAGTCTCCGATCGCCCGCATGACGAGACAGTAACCGGCCCGGCGGATGTAACCGGTCTTGCCGCCCATGCCCTCCCACTGGCTCTCAGACCCACTGTCGCGTACCAGCCGATTGGTGGTTCGGATGTTGTGCGTGCCCCTGTTCGTACCAAACCGGTGCTCCCTCGCCAACAGGATTTCCGCCAGCAATTCATCCTGCAGCGCGGTCCACAAAAGGGCTACGCAGTCCACAGCCGTCGAGACATTGCCGGCGTCCAGTCCGGTGGGTTCGGTGAATCGAGTGTCCGCCAGTCCGAGCGAGACTGCCGTTTCGTTCATCTGCTCCACGAACGCCTCGGTCGTCAGGCCCGAAGCGCGCGCCAACGCGCGGGCCGCCGCATTATCCGAAGCGACCAGCGTCGCGTAAAGCAGGTCCTTCGCCGAAATATGTTCCCCGTACCTGAGCTTGGTCCAGTTTGCCCGGTATACGTCCTTTCGTGATATGCGGACGCGCTTTTCCAGGTCGGGATCCAGCCCCATATAGGTCACCGCGGTCATCAGTTTGGTGATACTCGCGATCGGGTACGGCGACGTGGCATTCTTCTGGTAGATCACCTCGCCCTTCTGGATATCGATTACGAGCGCGGCCCGGGATCTTACCTGGACTCCCGCGCTCCGCCAACTCGACCTGGCAGGCGCCGCATCCGCTTTCGCAGGCGCCGCATCCGCTTTCGCAGGCGCCGCATCCGCTTTCGCAGGCGCCGCATCCGCTTTCGCAGGCGCCGCGTCCGCTTTCGCAGGCTTTTCGTCCACCGCGGGGGCTGGAGCAATGAGCGGGTTATCCAGCGGAGACCGTCCATCGGACGGCCCCGTGTCCGCGGATACGGAAGCGATCGAAAGCACCAGGGCGCAGATCCCCCATGCCGCCTTCGACCAGATTGGGGAAGGGTAGCTCATAGGATGGAAAAATAGGACGGGATGTAACGCCAAGTCAAGGTGAATTCGGCTGGTTGACCCGGCTGGACCGCAGGGAAGCCGCAACCCGGGTAAGTCCACCGGATTCTCCCGATACGGATTGACCATCCCCGACGGGCCGCAGATCGATATGGACCCTGACCTCGCGGTCCTCGATGCTGAAAGAGGAATACGTCAGGTTTTGCGGAAGGATTTGCAACCGGCAGTCGAATATGCCGCTTGCGGTGAGCTCGGCCAGGTCGATCGAAGGAGACGTTACGATCCGTTCGATCTGGTCAAGCTCCATTTCGCGACCCGTGATCGGCACCGAAGGCGGCTCTACCGTGACATCGCGGGCGAGTTCCAATCCTGCGGGAAGCTGGCCGGTCACGTCATAGTCGATCATGATCCGCCTGTTCACAATTCGATCGGACCTGATGGTCAGGCTTCTCGGATCGATCGAGGTGGCTTCCAGGCCGAAGGGCAACTCCACGTTCGCTTCCGTGAGCGGCATGGTATGGGTCCCGGGTTCGATTTCGTCCAGATCTACCATTACGCGGACCTGGTCCCCCGTCAGCGTCGAAATGCTCCCCTGGAGTCCCCGCACGCGGACGTTCACCTCGCTGGTCGAATTGCTGATCAACTCGATATTGGTCGGGATGTTCTGGAATTCGAGCGCGGCGGTGATGGCGATTTCGGACCGCTGCTGCCCGATCAACGTGAGCCAGAGCAAGCACGCTACGCCGATGGATGCCAGTTTTGCGGTAAGGTTGCTGCGACTGAACCGGAATCCCGGACGGAGGGCGATGATTTTCTTCAGTGCTTCCCGCAACGACAGCCTGCTTCGGGGGATCTCGAGCGGCAGCAGTGACTTCTCGAGCGCCTGCCAGAGCTTCTCCCTGTCCGCCATGGCCGAGATGTCCCCGCCGGACGCGATGGATACCTCGCCGCTCTCCTCGGACACCACGACGCAGAACGTATCTCCGAGTTCCGACACGCCGAGGGCCGCCCGGTGCCGCGTACCGTACCGGGGCGGCAGGTGCTCACGGGTCGAAAGCGGCAGATACGTGGCGGCTTCGACCACGCGGTCCTTCTCCACGATTATCGCGCCGTCGTGAATCGGCGAAGATGGATGAAAGATACTGACGATCAGTTCCTGGCTCACGAGGCTGTCGAGTTTTACGCCGTGCTGCACGACTCCGGAGATCCCGGTCGCCCGGGGAAAAACCAGCAGGCCTCCGATACGTTTCTCCGAAAGCTCGAAACAGGCCTCGGTGATTTCCTTCAGGATACGCCGGGAGATGGGACTGGATCGAATCCTGAAAATGACCAGGGGACTGACCCGCTCCAGCAACTGCCTGATTTCCGGTTGGAAGACGATAATGATCAGGAGGAGCGTAACGCCGAGGAGGTACTGCAGGATCTGGCTGGTCAGGAGCAACCCGCTCCAATTCGCGATGCTGTACAGGATGCCCAGGATACCCAGGCCGATCAGGATATGGTACGCCCGCGTCCCTTTCAGCCACATGTAGAGGCTGTAGATCAGGGCCGCAATGATGAAAATATCAAGCAGGTTGACCAGATCGAACATCGCAGTGGATTCCTTGATCGCAGGTTACGTCATACCATACGGATGTTGAAGGTATGCATACGCTATAATTCACTCTTATGCATACTCTATTAATCACTCTAAAGATAAGAAAACACAAGACTTTTGCTAAATCATCGAGGATCGCCGGCCTGATTGTCCAGGAATGCCGGCCCGATGTGACGGGATTCCGATCTTTCGCGCGCCTTCAGCGAAGGCAGCGTCAGCACATTGCTGAAAGCCGTGCCTCCGGAAACAACGAACTCCAGGGCTTCTTCGACCGGCAGATCCACGGGTATCACGTCCCGCCTGGGAACGATTATTACGCGCCCCGCCGCCGGATTGGGGGTGTTGGGTATGAAGACGCTGACCATTTGCTCGCTGTCGTCCCTGATCGGGATCTCGCCGGCAATGAAGGCGATCATCCATGCGTCGCGGCGCGGGTACTCGACCAGGACCGTGTTCCAGGCCTGGTTCTCCCCCACCGTGGTGAAAGAATCCAGCAGCTTCTTGACGGTATGGTAGACCCGCCGCGCGACGGGCAGCCGCATAATCTGGTTCTCGAACCAGGTTATCACCCTCTTCCCCACCACGTTCGAAGCTACGAAACCGGCCAGGTAGATCGCAACCAGCATGAGCACTATGCCCAGCCCGGGGATTCGTGTGTCCTGTCCCAGCAATCCGACTATGACCGGAGCTGCGAAGGAATCCAGCCAGGTCAGCAGCCAGCTCAGAACGGCAACGGTGATCGTGAGCGGAATGAGCGCAATCAGTCCGGACACCATCGTCCGCTTGAGACTGTGGCGGAGTCTGGAAAACGCGGACCGACGCTTTGGCTTGTCATCCCGATTGATACTGGACATGGATTTCGCCGTAACCTGGTTTCGGTAAACTCGTTAACTCCATGAGACCGAATCTGGACAAGCAATCGCATGGCAATCCATCCGGCCCGCGACGATTACCCGGCCTCTCCCACACTTACCTCTTAGACGCATCTCCCTGTTCGTTGGTTCTACACCTTGAACAATTGGCCCATTCTCTTGCCGAGTACTTTACCTGTAAAGAGCAAACTGCATGCCAACAGGATCATGCCCAGCATGCCCATGGCGCTCGCCATGTACGGCCCGTCGGTAATGCGCCCCATCAGGCTGTAGATGGCCTTGGTGATGGGATAGTACTGTTCCTTGATGGCCAGGATCAGGCTGTCGCTCACCTCGAGCATGGCAAAGGAAAAGGAAAGAATGGCGCCCGCGGCCACGTTGGCGATAACGAGCGGCATGGTGATTTTCCAAAGCGTTCTCAAGGGGCCGGCGCCCATGTTCATGGAGGCTTCTTCCAGGGTGACGCTCATCTGCTGGAAGCCGGCGTAGGCCGCCCGCACCATGTAGGGAAGGCGTCGCACGGCGTAGGCGATGATCAGCAGGGGCACCGGGGAAACGCGGACGTCCAGGAAAGTCCCCGAGAATCCCGAGATGTAGCCGAACGCGAGTACCAGGCCCGGCAGTGCCAGGGGCAACATGGCGACGGCGTCCAGCGTGTCCCGGAACGGAAAGCGGCGGCGCGTCAGCAGGTAGGCGATGGCGACGCCGAGGACGATATCGATGGCGGTGCTCATCACGCTGAGCCACAGGCTGTTCCTGATGGAGAGCAGGGTCAGGTCGTGCTCGAAGATCTGCCCGTAGAAGGCCGTGGTGTAATCGGAAGGAAGCACGGTCATGAACCAGCGCTCGGTCACAGAAGTGAGGACCACGCTGAGGTGGGGTATCAGCGCGATGCCCGTGATGGAAAGGAGCATGCCCCAGATCAGGACGGTTTCGAGCGAGGTCGCGCGTTTCGAGGCCGACATCACGTGGCCGCGGGCGACCATTTCGTAGTGGCGTCCGCCGAAAAACTTCTTGGAGAGGTAGAACAGCGCGAGGGTGATCAGGACGACGAAAACCACGAGGGCGTATCCCAGGGGATTCGCATGGACGTCCGTGGACATGTTGAAGATCTGGACCGCCACCACCTCGCGGAACTCGAAGATCAGGGGCGTGCCCAGATCCGTAAAGGCCCAGATGAAGACGATGATTGCGCCGGCGAAGTATCCGGGCAACATAAGGGGGAACGTGATGGTGCGGAACAGGCGAAAACCGCCCGCACCCACGTTGCGCGCCGACTCCTCCAGGCTGGGGTCCACGTTGGCCAGGCCCGCGGCGATGTTCAGGTACATGATGGGGTAGAGATGCAGCGCCTCGAGGATCACCACGCCCCAGAAACCGCCGCCGCCGAACCAGTCGATGGGCGCGTCGATGAGGCCGGTCTCGAGCAGAAACAGGTTGATCGAGCCGAAACGGGCGAACATCTGCTTCATCCCGATGGCGCCCACGAAAGGAGGCATGATCATGGGCACCAGCGCGAGCCCACCCAGCAGGCCCTTGCCGATGAAATCGTACCGGACCAGGGCGTAGGCCATGGGCAGGGCGATAATCGTCGTCAGGGCGGTGGTCACGATGCCCAGCTCGAAACTGTTCAACAGGGCGCGTTGCTGGACCGGGCTCTGCAGCATCAGCCCGAAGAACTCCATGGAGAACTGATCGTCCGTGTAGAAGGCGTTCAACAGGACGTGCAGGATCGGGTAGAACAGGAAGAGGCCGAAGAACAGGACGAGAACGCCCAGGACGGCGATGACGCCGGGGGTAAGGTCCGAGAGATCGAATCGGGAACGGTTCATGCGCGTATGCTCCACGGTCTCGCTATCCCGGTTTTCCAAGCACGACGACCTGTGAGGGGTCGCACGACAGTCGGATGGGCGCGCCGGGACCGGCAAGCCGCCGGCCGGGTCGAGGGTCCACCAGCTTCACCAGCGTGCCGTCGTCCAGCTGGACCGAATACTGCTCCTGGTCGCCGAGGTAGACCGTCTGACGCACGACGCCGGACATTACGTTCTCTTCCGCCCCGGACGCGGCGTTCTCTTCCGCGCCGGACGCGGCGTTCTCTTCCG
>CAZZNP010000022.1:33223-41538 GCA_964655785.1 uncultured Gemmatimonadota bacterium | reverse complement strand
ATATCTTCCTGGACGTCAGCGCGTCGATGAAATACGCGTCTTCGGGTATAAGCAAGATGGAATACGGCAGGTATCTCGCGGCCGCCCTGACCTACCTCATGCTGAGTCAGCAGGACTCTGTCGGCCTGGTGCTGTACGACGAGCGCATCAGGCAGTACGTACCGCCGCGATCGATCCGCAGCCATCTGCACGTCATTCTGCAACGGCTGCACGCAGCGGCGCCCGGGTCCGGAACGCGAAGCCGGGCGACCTTCCACGCGCTGGCGGAACGGATCAAGCGGCGCGGGCTGATCATCCTCATTTCCGACCTGTTCGACGAACCCGCGGACATCGTCGACAGCATCCGGCATTTCCGCCATCGAAAACATGAAGTGATCGTGTTCCGCCTGCTCGATCCCGCCGAGAAGGACTTTAAATTCCGGCAACCCGCGCGCTTCCGCGATATGGAGACCGGCGAAGAGGTATATACCCAACCGCATGCGATCCGCGAAGCGTACCTGGATGAACTCAAGGAACAGGACGATGCGTATGCCCGCGTCTGCCGGGAGAACGCGGCGGACTATCTCAGCCTGGACACGGGCACGCCCTTCGACCAGGCCCTGTTGACCTTCCTCGCCAAACGTGCCCACCTGGGCTGACGCGCCCACCTGGGTTGACGCGCCTACCTGGGCTGAAGCGCCCACCTGGGCTGAAGCGCGGGGCCCTGCGGTCAGACGATCGCCGACTCATCGTCCGGGGCGAAGAAGTGCGCCCTGGCCATGTTCACGAGGAGCGGCAGCTCGGTGTTTATTCCGGGGTCCACGAAGGCGTCCACCCTGGCAATGAACGGATACCGTCCGGTGGTCATGTAGAGGTACGTTTCGCTTCCCATAGGTTCCACGACCTCGACGGTCGCCGTGATCCGGCGGGCATCTTCCCAGTCCTTTTTCGTATCCACGGAGGTGATGTCCTCCGGCCGGATGCCGAAGGTGACCTCCCTGTCCCGCCAGGGCGCCAGGACGTCCCGCATGCCGTCGGGAATGGGGAGCCGGAGGCTGCCTTCGTCGAACTCCGCGCGACCGTTGTCGAATACGATCCTGCCCTCAAGGAAGTTCATGCCCGGGCTGCCGATGAAGCCCGCGACGAACCGGTTCGCCGGTTTCTCGTAAAGCTCGAGGGGTGCGGCGACCTGCTGCACCTCGCCGTCTTTCATCACGGCGATGCGGTCGCCCATGGTCATGGCTTCGACCTGGTCGTGGGTGACGTAAACGATGGTCGCCGCAAGGCTGTTGTGCAGCTTGCTGATCTCCGTCCTCATCTGCACGCGCAGCTTGGCGTCGAGGTTCGAAAGAGGTTCGTCGAAGAGGAATACCTTGGGCTTGCGCACGATGGCACGGCCTACCGCTACGCGCTGACGCTCGCCGCCGGAGAGCGCTTTCGGCTTGCGAGCCAGGAGATGGCCGATGCCAAGGATGCCGGCGGTCTCGTTGACCCGCTCCTCGATCTCGTGGCGGGGAAACTTGCGCAGCTTGAGCCCGAAGGCCATGTTCTCCTCGACCGTCATGTGGGGGTAGAGCGCGTAGTTCTGGAATACCATGGCGATGTCCCGGTCCTTCGGCGGGACGTCGTTGACGCGTTTTCCATCGATGTGGATTTCGCCGGAGGTCACCTCTTCGAGGCCGGCGATCATGCGGAGCGTGGTGGACTTGCCGCAGCCGGAGGGGCCGACCAGCACGACGAACTCGCGGTCCCTGATGTCCAGGTTTACGTTGCGGACCACGGTGTTCTTGTCGAACCGCTTGTCCACGTTCTTCAGGACCACGTCGGCCATGAAAGTACTCCTCCTGAATCCTTCCGGTATGCCTGTGGAGACTCCCGTATTGTGAGGTATGGCGGCTTCTTTGTCAATACAATATCCCGGTCCGGCCCCGGACAGACGGGTGTGCCTCGTCAGCCGTCGAGGCGGTGCTTCCAGGGGGTCCGCGCCGTATATTCCAGGCTCGATATCCGCGCGGTTTTATTTGACTTTGCCCCACGCGCCCGTTATCTTGATTGCTCATTTTGAAAATGACCGACACGCCCGCCACATCGGGCAAAAGCTCGAATAAACCAGACTGCCGGGAGGAGTCTTACCATGCCGCTCATCGTCGAATTGGATCGTATAAAGGAAGCCGTAGAAGGCATTGACGTCATTCAGGATATCGAGGACGGTTTCGTCGCCTATTCGCAGGGAAACGTGCAGGTGCCGCCCGTCGGTGAAATGCACTTCGAGGATCCTCCCGGAAACGTGCATATCAAGTACGGCGCCATCAACGGGGACGACTACTACGTCATCAAGCTCGCATCTGGTTTCGCCGATAACCCATCCCTCGGCCTGCCGAGAGTCCAGGGCATGATGCTGATCTTCAACCAGCGGACGGGACAGCCCGTGGCCTTTCTGCTGGACCAGGGCTACCTCACCAACGTACGTACGGCCGCCATGGGGCCCGTCGTGGCCAAGGTCCTCGCGCCGAAGAACGTCAGCCGGATCGGCGTGTTCGGTACGGGTCTGCAGGGACGCATGCAGGTCGAATATCTCAAGGGTGTCGTCGACTGTACGGACGTGATCGCCTGGGGACGTTCGGCCGAGAGCAAGGCTTCGTACAAGGCCGAGATGGAGGCCAATGGCTATTCCGTCGAAGTTACCGACGATGCCGGCGCCGTGGCGTCGACTTGCAACCTGATCATCATGTCCACCCCGTCCCTTTCGCCCCTGCTGACGGCCGACCAGGTACGCCCCGGTACCCATATCACCGCCATGGGATCGGATACGCCGGATAAGATCGAACTGGATCCCAGCGTACTCGTGAAGGCCGACGTGGTCGTGGCGGACAGCATCCCCCAGTGCAGGCTGCGGGGCGAGATCGCCCAGGCAATGATGGCGGGGGCCATTACCGAGGACAAGGTGGTCGAGCTCGGGAACGTGATCCAGAATCCTTCCCTGGGCCGCACGTCCGACGACCAGATCACGATCGCCGATTCGACGGGCGTCGCCGTACAGGACATCCAGATATCCAAGGCTGTCTACCACGCCGTAAGGTAGCATAACGGAGTGGCCGGGCCTGGCGGCCTCGCGGGCGGATGCCGGTTCGGTCGGCCAGTCTGGCCAGTGTGGCCAGGTCGGACCTGGCGGCCTCGCGGACAGGCCGGCCGGGCATGCCGGTCGGGCGTGCCGGTTCGGTCCATCAAAACAAGGAGCACAATCATGGCAACGGGCTTCCAGCCTTTCGAACTGGAACGCATCATGTCGGACTGGGAACAGGTCGTCGAGTACAACCTGTCGGAGAGCGGTGCGCACCCGGTAAAAGTCAGGGACCTTATCGACCACGATCCGGACATCCTCGACCGCATGCTGGATACCGAACTGGGCTACGGTTACGCCAACGGCTCGCCTGAGTTGCGCGAAGCCATCGCCCAGTACTACCCCGGCGCGACGGCCGACAACGTCCTGGTGACCATTGGGTGCATTGAGGCCAACTACATCACGTTCCAGACGCTGCTGGAAGGCGGCGGAGAGGTGGCGGTCCAGGTGCCCTGCTACCTCCAGAGCTGGGGACTCGCGCACAACCTGGGCGCCGTCCGCCGGACGTTCAACCTCGATCCCGATCGCCGCTGGGCGCTCGACACCGGCAGCCTGGAAGACGCGGTATCGGACGAAACGAAACTGATCTCCATTTGCAACCCGAACAACCCGACGGGGCAGATCCTGACGGAATCCGAAATGGACGCCGTCGTCCGCGTGGCCGGGCGCAGCGGCGCCTGGTTGCTGGCGGACGAGATCTACGCCGGGTCCGAGCGGGAACGCGAGGAGGTATCGCCTACTTTCTACGGCCGTTACGATCGGGTGATCTCGGCGGGCAGCATGTCCAAGTCTTTCGCCATGCCCGGCCTGCGGATCGGATGGCTCGTGGGTCCCGAAGATCTGATCAGGCAGCTCTGGATGCGCCACGAATACCTGACGCTGAGCACGGCCAAGCTCTCCAACCACTTCCTCGCGCCGCTGGCGCTGCGTCCGGACGTTCGGAAGGCGATATTCGACAGGACGCGGGGCTACGTCCGCCGTGGATGGGAAAACTACCAGGGCTGGATCAGCGACAATGCGGACATCCTGAGCCTCGTGCCGCCCCAGGCGACCGCCGTTTCCTTTGTCCGTTACAACCTGAAAACGGATTCCGCGACGCTGGCGAACCGGCTGATCCGGGAGAAGTCGGTGCTCATCGGACCCGGGGACTACTTCGGCGTGCCTAATCATCTCCGCATCAGCTACGGGCTGCCGGCGGACTACCTGAACGAGGGACTGCGCCGGATCTCCGAACTGCTCCGGCAGGTCGCGGAGGAAGAGGCCGCGGGAACGGTAACCGAGCGCGACGCGGCCGCCGGCTGACAACGGGAAGGACTTCCCATGTCGCATCCCTCCAAACCGCTGGTATCCGTCGAAGAGTTCCCCGTTGCGCAAACCTGCACGTACATTAACGCGGCCAACGTGACGCCCATGTACCGTCCGGCGGCCGCGGCGATCACCGGCTGGTACCAGGACGTCGCGGAGCACGGCAGCAACCACTTCGACGAAGAAGCCGAAGCCACGGTATTCGATGAACTCCACCGGCAGGCGGCCCGGCTCTTCAACGCGTCCCCGACCGACATCGCTGTCGGATCCAGTACAACCGAGCTTCTGAGTTCCCTCGCCTGGGCGGTCATGCCCGGCGCAGGGACCAATGTCGTCAGCACCGACGTTTCCTTCCCCGCCTCGGTATATCCGTGGAGACGCGTCGCCAACCACACGGGCTGCGAGATCCGCCTGGCGCACGCGCGGGGCGACACCGTCGATCCCAATCGGGTCAGGGACCTGGTGGACAACGATACGGCGGTAGTGGCACTGTCCCATGTCGAATTCCGCAGCGGCCAGCGCTGGGACCTCGCCGCCTTCGCGGACATCGCGCACCGCCACGGGGCCCTGCTCGTCGTGGACGCCACGCAGTCAGCGGGCGCCGTCCCCATCGACGCGCCCGCCATGGGTGTCGACGCCGTGGTCGCCGGGGCTTACAAGTGGCTGTGCGGTCCTTTCGGCATCGCCGTCATGTACCTCGCGCCGCACCTCGCCACGAGTCTCGAGCCCGGCCTGGTGGGCTTCCGGAGCCAGGTGGACATCTGGAACATCCGCACCGATCCGCCCGACTACCCGGAGGACGCGTCCCGGTTCGAGTTCAGCACCATGGCTTACGGGTTGTCCGGCGGGTTCGCCAAATCGATCGAGTTTCTCGTGGACACGGGTATCGACCGCATCTTCGACTATAACCAGGTCCTGGCTGACAATCTCATCGACGGCCTGGCGGCTGTCGGCGCCGAGGTCACATCTCCCCGGGACGCCGCCGAGCGCTCGGCCATCGTCACCGCCCGCTTCCCCGGACGCGACGTCTCGGACGTGGAAGGGTACCTGAAGCAGTCCGGCGTCATGGTGGCGTTGCGCGGCGACGTGATCCGGTTCTCGCCCCACCTGTACAACCAGATGGCCGACGTGGAACGGGCCCTTGAAGTAATATCGGAAATGCCCTGAACCCGCTGCCGTGCCGGCACAAAGTGGAACGGGCCCTTGAAGTAATATCGGAAATGCCCTGATGTCAGCCGCGGGCCCGGCGAGATAGCACCGTTGGATGGCCTCCCCGGCCTGGCCGAAGCCGTGCCGGTCAGACGTCCGCCCCGGCCTAGCCGAAGCCGTGCCGGTCAGACGTCCTTCCCGGCCTGGCCGAAGCCGTGCCGGTCAGCCGCGGGCCCGGCGAGATAGCACCGGCGGATGGCCTTCCCGGCCTGGCCGAAGCTGTGTCGGTCAGAAGTCCTCCCCGACCAGTCCGAAGCCGTGTCGGTCAGACGTCCTCCCCGACCAGTCCGAAGCCGTGCCGGTCAGACGTCCTCCCCGGCCAGTCCGAAGCCGGTCTGAACCCAAAAAGGACAGTCATGTACAAGTTCCAGTGGTACCAGTCGATCTACGACAATTTCGGTAAAATCGCCGAGGAGGCCCGGAAGTATGGCGAGGAGATCGGCACGCTTAAGCTGAAGCAGGACATCGGCCTGTACGCCGGCAGTTCCGCACGGCCCGGCAACCTGCCTGACTACGTGCTGGACGCGATCGTGGAAACCAACCGGGGCGGGCGGACCTACCCGGTCCGGGTAATCGAGGACGAACTCCGTGAGGTCGTCAAGGACGTCTACGGCGACGAATACGACGCGGTGGCAGCCAATACGTGCGAAGCGCTGCTGCGCCTGACGCTGGAGACCCTGTGCGCGCCGCCCTCCATGCGCCACGGCGACATCTATCGCGGCCGCCTGCTTATGCCCTACGGGGAGGACTACGAATGGATCGGCGGCTATGGCCGGGCCTTCCCGCCGCGCTACAAGAACCTCCTCGTGGACCGGACCATCGCCGGGGGCGAACTGGGCATCGAGAACAAGAGCCTCGCGAACCTGGAGTCGCTCTACGTCCGCATGGCCGGTGCGAAATACGATCCCCACGGGATCCGGTACAATCCCACCTCGCTGCTCACTGAGGTGGATGTGGACGGCACCGTCGAAAACGTCCGGAAGGCCGCCGAACGGAACGCGGCTCTGCTCACGGGCGTCGCCACGGTGGGATACGACACGCCCAGTTACGGACTCGGCGAACAGGACAAAAAAGGTGCGCCGATCCTGCTGAAGAAACTGGCCGACGTGGCCCGGGACTACGATGTCCCCTACATCGTAGACACGGGAGGCTCGATCCCCATCGTCGGCATGGATCCCCGGGACATCGACTGCGACGTCATCACCTACAGCATGGACAAGCCCGGCCGCGCACCCGCCTCGGGACTGCTGATCGGCAAGGAAGAGATCATAAACCCGATCCGCAAGGGCATGGGCCTGGGCGGACAACGATACGGCGAGCTGTCCTCCCACGGCAAGGCCGTCTACACCTTCAGCGACCCGGGCAGGGATACCCTGGTGGGATTGACCGCGTACCTGAAGGTTCTGCGCGACCGCCCGCACCTCGTCACCGACCCCATCGACAAGTTTCACGAGATCATCGTGGACGAATTCTCCCGGATGAAGCCCACGCGCTTCCGGGACGATCTGATCTTCGCGAAGACCTACCAGTTGGGCGGCACCGAACTCAACTACGAACGCACATGGAAGGACGGCGCCTTCGGCATCCCGATCTTCAACCTCGAAGACCTGTGGGCCAACACCAATCCCATCGTGCTCGCCCAGGAGTACATGGGCGTCGAGCCCGCCACGATCTACAGCGGAAAGATGTTCCTCGGACCCGGCATGGGCACGCTGGACAAGGAAGGCAACCTGATCGAGGAATATGCCGTGCTCGGTGCGAAGACCCTAGTCAAGGCCGTGGAGATCGTCTGCCGGCACGCCGGGCTGGGGGATTGACCCGGAAGTACATGCCGCGGTGGCTGGGAAATTCTTGCATGTGATATTATTAAGTGATATCATATGTCATGAATAGTCGTCAACGTAAGGTCCTCACCTGAATGTAGGTGTTGAACCATGAAACCCATGCGATACAAGGGATATCCGGCACGCATCGAATACAGTGACGAGGACAGGTGCTTTGTCGGCCGCGTGGCTGGAATTCGCGACATCATCACGTTTCACGGAGAAAACGTCGGAGGGGTTCGCGAGGCGTTTGAGGAGGCTGTGGATTTCTACCTGGACAGTTGCAAGGAACGTGACGAAACCCCGGACAGACCCTATTCGGGCAGGATCCTCTTGCGCATCGATCCGGAAGTACACGCCGCGGTGGCAGAGGCGGCCGAGGTAAGCGGCGTCAGCATTAATCAGTGGGCCAGGGAGAAACTGTCCGAGGCGGTCGGCCGGGTCAGCCGTGCCGGCTAGGTCAGCCAGGTCGGCCATGTCAGCCGGTCCGATCGTTAGGTTTTAGATGGCTGGCGTTATTCTGAAACCCGTTTTTTCAGGAACCCTCGGTTTCTGACATTTCCTGCCCTACAAAATCAGCCCCTCGAACCAATCCGCCCCAAACTGCGCCTCCGCCGCGTCTATACGCTCCCTGCTGCCGAGGTCTGCCCACCGGGCCGCGTCGGCTCGGAATGCGCGGATGCCTTCGCCATCTCCCGCCAGGTCCAGGAAGAAGTCGATCATCGAGAACGGTCCGGCCTGTGGCATCCGTTCCAGTGCACCCGGTGACATGGCGTACACGCCCATGAACGGTACGGGCGTGATATCGCCCTGCGGCGGCCGAACCATGCGGGTTTCACCCGTAACATCCGACTTCCAGCCGCATAGCCAACCCGACG
>CAZZNP010000022.1:31432-33123 GCA_964655785.1 uncultured Gemmatimonadota bacterium | reverse complement strand
CGAAAGCCTCGATCTGCTCCGCGAAATGGTGGGCATTGATGATGATGTCGGTGAATTCATGGCGTGCCAGCCAGCGAATCACCCAGTGAATCATGGGCCTGCCGGCCACATCCACCAGCGCCTTGGGCCGGTCGTCGGTGAGGGGCCGGAGCCGCGTGCCCAGGCCCGCGGCGAGGATCATGGCCTTCAAGCGTCCTCCTGTTCCCGGTGCCTGAGTTCCACCTCGACGCCCGGCCTGCCGGCCAGGTGCTCGGCGAGCCGCTCTGCGAAGTAGACCGATCGGTGCTGTCCACCGGTACACCCGAAGGCAATGGTCAGGTCGCTGAACCCGCGCCGCAGATGGTGCGCGACGGCGCGGTCGACCATCGTCTTCGCATCCCCAAGGAAGGATTGCGCCTCCTCGAGTTCATCCAGGAAAGCCGCCACCGGCGCGTCCTTTCCCGTCAGGGCCGCGTATTCCGGAATTCGCCCGGGGTTCTTCACGATCCGACAATCGAAGACGAACCCGCCGCCGTTGCCGCTCGGATCGCGGGGCAGGCCCTTGTGGTACGAGAAGCTCCAGAGGCGGACGGTCAGGCGGCCGCGAGAGGATTCCCCCATGCGCCGCAGTTCCGGGTTTTCGATGATACGATCCCAGGCCCTCTTCAAGGCCGGGAGTTCTACAGGTAGATCGGCCCTTGCCATCAGGCCTTCCAGGTTCCGTACTCCGTGGGAGATGCTGGCCAGGAAGTGGGATTTACCCTCGTAGAGACCCCGGTATCCATAGGCGCCCAGCGCCTGCATGAGTCGGACCAGGGCGTAACCGTAATAATGCGCGAGGAACGTTTCCCGATTGACCGGTGTATACGCGCTCGCCGCTTCGATGTAGTGTTCCAGGAGCTCATCGCGTGTTTCCCAGGGGATTTCCGCCCTGGCATCCTGCAGCAGGGAGGCGACGTCGTACTGCAGTGCGCCCTGTCGCCCGCCCTGGTAGTCGATGTAGTGCGGCCGGCCGCCATGCCACATGATGTTACGGGACTGGAAGTCGCGGTAGAGAAAGAATGACGTATCCGCTTCCAGGAGAAAGTCCGTGAGCCGCTCGAAATCGTTTTCGAGGGCCTGCTCGTCGAATTCGATGGGGACGAGTTTAAGGAAATGGTACTTGAAATAGTTCAGGTCCCAACGGATCGACTGCGCGTCGAAACGACTCCGAGGGTAACAGATCGAATAGTCCAGGTCCCCGCCGGCTTCGACCTGGAACCGGGGCAGGTCGTCGAGTACTTGCCGGTACATCCCAATCAACCGGCCGGAGAACCCGCCGTCTTCGTCGCGAATCGCGCGCACCTGGTCAAAAAGCGTCTCGTCCCCCAGGTCCTGCTGGAGGTAGATCCCCTTTTCGAGGTCCTCGGCAAAGATCTCCGGAACCGGCAGTCCGTGGCGGTGGAAGTGCCGGGAAAGGGCCAGGAAGGCGACGTTTTCCCGAAGATCGTCGTTGGACGTACCGATGACGGTCCGGTCGATCCCCTGCAGCCGGAAATAGCGCCGTTTCGATCCATCCGCGCCCAAAGGAGCGATTCCGGTCGGCGCTTTCCCGAAGCTGCTGCAATAGAGACGCTCGAGATTGTCGCGTGTTTCTGTCGGCATGCTGGATTCCATGTCCAGGGGCGGCGGAAGAGCCGTCCGCGCCCTGCGTTGCGCGTCGGGCTACGACC
>CAZZNP010000022.1:26043-31332 GCA_964655785.1 uncultured Gemmatimonadota bacterium | reverse complement strand
TAAATGACCTGTCGCGACGCGGCCGGATGGACGAATCCGACGAAGGAGTTATCCGGGCCGCTTCATGATCAGGAGCAAGGGCCTGTGATCGGTGGGATACATCCTGCGGGCGTCGTTGTTGTTGTCGAGGATGACGTAGACCAGGTCGCGGTCCATCGCGAGTCCCTCTGCCGTCTTCGCGCCGAATTGCTCGTGCTGATAGAGGTATTCCGGATCGTTGACGATATGGGCGAAGGACCAGATCGTCGATGGAGCGTCTATATCCAGGTACCGGATGGTCTTGCGTATCGTCGCCGTGCTCCGCTGCAGAATGTATACGTTTTCGACCTCCCGGTGCAGGCCCGTGTAGCTGTTCGTCGATCCGTGATTCGCGATCTCCACGATCCGCTGTTCCGGGGCCATGTCTACTTCGATCAGGCCGCACGGCTGGCGTTCGGCGGAGACCAGGAACCGGTCGCGTCCCATCAGGGTGATCCCCTCGAGGTAACCGCCGCGCGTCTGGAAGAGGCCCGCGGAAGCGCCCACGCCCCGAAGGCTCGTGGTCACCCAGGACGCCTGCATCTCGATCGCGTCGACCTTCAGGATGGCGAAGGCCCCTTCGCTGGCGAGATAGAAATGTCCGTCGTCACCGCGGGTGATGCCCTCGAGATCCAGCCGGAACACGCCAAAGGGCCTGGGCGGATCGAACCGGATATGGGGTACGAAAACCGCCGCGTCTTCCCTGAGTTCAATGCGAAAGATGGTGTCGTCGTGCTTATCGGAAACGGTGTACAGGGTGTCGTTATGGACGAACAGCCCCGATGGCTGGTTGGACTCGGGACCCTCTACGGGGAGGACGCTGATGGCTTCGAGCCGTACCGGATCTGTCTGCGCGCGGGAGGCCTGGGGGGTAGCGGCCAATATCAAGACACATAAGGAGAGCAAAGCGAAAAGGGAGCGAAGCAAGGCCGGCTTCAGTACGGCCGGCTTCAGTACGGCCGGCTTCAGCACATCCGGCTTCAGTACGGCCGGCTTCAGCACAGCCGGCTTCCGCGCGACCCCGCGACTTACCCCGATCCTGCGACTCCCCCCGACCCCGGGAAAATCCCTACTCCCCATCGTCCACCTCGGCGATGTAGAGCTTGTGCCAGCGGAAGGAGCCCACGGTACCGTCGTCGTTTACGGCATAGCCCTTCAGCCAGGGTTTACGAAGTTGCAGGCCCATCCTGTGAAAGAGGAAGGCCGCGGGATAGTCCGCCACCTGAACGTCCGCGGCTTCCCGGTACAGTCTGTCCCGGATTTCAGGATTCAGTTCGGCCGCGGCCGAGTCCACGAGGCGGTCGAAAGCCGGACTGTGCCAGTCCTGGCGGCCATGACCCCGGGGCTGGGAGTGCCAGATCATGTCCAGTATGTTGCGCGGATCCAGGAAATCGGCGCCGAAAGCGATCAGACCGAGGTTCATGTTCCACTCGTACAGGTGATCCATGTAGGTGTGCAGGTCGGCCGTCCGGATATCCACGTCCACGCCGAGATGTTCTTTCAGCATGCTCTGTATCGCCACGCCGATGAGGCGGTCGGAAGGGGTGGGCGCCCTGAGCCACAGCTCCTGACGGGGGAAACCCTGACCATCGGGATAACCCGCTTCGCGCATCAGTTGCCGTGCCCTTTCGGGATCGAAGCCCTGCGCCGCGGCATGGCGCTCGCCTTCGAATTCCCTGAAACCAGGCGGGATCATGGAATAGGCCGGCACGGCTCCGCCGCGCAGGATGACGTTGCACATATTGTCGCGGTCCATCACCCGCGCGAAGGCTTCCCGCACGCGAATGTCGTTGAAGGGCGGCAACTGCGTCCTGAAAAAGAGATACCAGGTGTTCAGCCCGTGGAACCGCACCAGATCCCGCTTCAGTTCGGGGTCCTTCTCGATGCGGTCCAGGTCGTTCACGTCGACGTTCTCCATGTCGACTTCGTCGCTCTCGTAGGGAAGAATGGTCGCCGCGGCCGCGTTTCGGAAAGGGTGTATGACCTTCTCCAGGAAGGGCTTATGCGGACCATTGTAATAGGGGTTCGGGACGAGGGTCATGTGGCTGCCGTTGACCCACTCCGTAACCATGAAACCGGAATTCGTGATGATGTTCTCCGGTTCGGTCCACTTTCGGCCAAATTTGTCCACCAGCCGCTTCGGCACCGGCATGGCGTCGCCGAAGGAAACGATATGGGGCAGGTAAGGCGCGCTTTTCTCGGTTTCGATGACCAGCGTCGTATCGTCCACCGCCCGGATCCCCAGAGACTCGATGTCCTTGTTCTCCCCCTTGACGATCGCCTCGGCGTTCTTGATGTCGTAATAGAAAAAGGCGTAGATATTGGTGGATTCGGGGTCGAGCATCCGGCGGTAGGAATAGACGAAATCGTGGGCCGTCAGGGGCGATCCGTCGCTCCAGCGCATCCCCGACCGTAGATGGAAAGTCCAGATTCTGCCGTCTTCCGAACCCCAGCTATGGGCGGCGCCCGGGATCGGGTTCCAATGCTCGTCCTTGAACAGCAGCGCTTCAAAAGGAAGGATCGTCTGTTCCGTATCGTAGGGCTCGATACTGGGATCCAGGCTCTTGGGCTCGGGACTCATGGAGCGCAGCACCTGGCGCGAGGCGTCCACCGCGTCGTCCGGCAGCACCACGCCGATCGAGTTTACGCGGCCGCCTTCCGTGGTCGGCGCCTGTTCCCCGGCGCGTTCGCTTTCGCCGCAGGAGACTAGGACGAGTGCCGAGACCAGCAATACGGGGATGCGCATAGTGGACAGTTCCCTGATGAAAATGCTGGCAGGATGACGACTCGGAATACGGCGTTTCGCAGTTTCAAGCGTGCCGCGCGAGATCCGACGAGGAAACGCCTGCTATCCTTGTCCGGACGCCCTAGATCCGGATCAATTCCTTGACGAGGAGATCGTTGATCCGGCCCGCGAAACCCACGGGATCGTCGAGCTTGGATCCCTCGGCCACGACGGCCTGCTCGTAAAGCAGCCGGCCGATGGATTCGACCCGGGCGTCGCCGCTGTCGTTGTCGTGCAGTTTCTGCAGGCCCTGGACGACGGGATGGGCGGCGTTGAGCTCCAGGATGCGCTTGGATTCCTGCTGGGCCCCGCCTTCGCCCATGCGCTGCATGAGCCGTTCCATGTGGGCGCTCATGGCACCCTCGTCGGCCACCAGGCAGGACGCGCTGTCCTTGAGGCGCGTCGACAGCCGGATGTCCTGCACTTCCGATATCTTGCCTTTCAACGAATCGATCAGGCCCTGGAAGGTCTTCTCGTCGTCCTCCGCCCTGGCCTTGGCGGACTCGTCGGCCGCGATGTCGCCCTTGTCGGCCGCCTTGTACTTCTTCTCGCGGTACTCGGTCACCGACGACATGACGAATTCGTCGATGGGATCCGTCATGAAGAGGACGTTCCAGCCGCGGTCCCGAAAGACTTCGAGGTACGGGGTCCGTTCGAGCATGCCGCGGTGCTCGCCGATCAGGTAGTAGATCTCCTCCTGGTCGGGCGGCATCTGCTCGACGTATTCATCCATGGAAATGTACTTCCCCGCTTCGGTATTCATGGATTCGTAAATGGCGAGTGAAGTGAGGGTATCCCGGTTCTCGAAGTCCTGCGCCATCCCTTCTTTGAGGATCAGACCCAACTCGTTGAAGAAACCCACGTACTTGTCGAATTCATCCTTCTTCATCTCTTCCAGCGTGGTGAATACCCGCTTCACGATATTCTTGCGGATGCGGTCGAGTATGGGGTTCTGCTGCAGGATCTCGCCACGCCTTTGATGAAGCGCAGGTAGGACGGCAGCAACTCCTCGCAGTTTTCCATGATCTGGACCCGCTGCACGTACAGTCTGGGCCCGACCTTGGGATCGCCGAACATCATGTCGAAGGGTCGCTTGGCCGGGATGAAGAGCAATACCCTGAATTCGGTCAGTCCCTCGGCCGTGTAGTGGATGACCTTCGCCGGATCGCCGTAGTCGTGGGAGATCTGACGGTAGAAGGCGTTGTACTCGTCCTCTTCGATCTCGTCCTTCGACCGCAGCCAGAGCGCTTTCATGGAGTTGAGCGTCTCTTCCCGGACCACCGCCTCCGTCTTGTCGTCCTCCCCCTCCACCGGTTCGTTACGCTCCACGTCCATGACGACCGGGTATTCAATGAAATCGGAGAACTCCTTGACGATCTGCCGCAGGCGCCATTCCTCCAGGAACTCTTTCTCGTCCTCCTTGAGATGGAGCGTGACGTCGGTCCCGTGCGTTTCCTTTTCCACGATCTTGATGGTGAACTCACCCTCTCCCGCCGAGACCCAGCGCACACCCTGGTCCTCCGGGTCGCCGGCCAGGCGGGACACCACCGTGACCCGGTCCGCCACCATGAACGCCGAGTAGAACCCCACGCCGAACTGGCCGATCAGATCGGGCTTGCTGGCTTCGTCGGCCTGGCGCAGGGTCTCGAGAAACGCTTTCGTGCCCGACTTGGCGATGGTGCCCAGTTGGTCGATGATGGTTTCCCTGGACATCCCGGTGCCGTTATCCGATACCGTCAGCGTGTTTTTGTCCTTGTCGGCGATCAGCTTGATCTTCCACTCGGTGTCTCCGTCCAGCAGTTCGCTGTTGTTGATGGAATTGAAACGGATCTTGTTGATCGCATCGCTTGCGTTGCTGATCAACTCGCGGAGGAAGATCTCCTTGTTCGAATATAGCGAATGGGTAATCAGATGCAGGATCTGCCGTAATTCACTCTTGAATTCCATCGTTTCCGTGGATGCGGTTGGTGCTTCGGACATCTTTTTGCCCTTCCTCGTGAGCGGGGAGCAGGCTACTCCCTGATTGACACGCCGTCCAGGGTCGCAAACTGACACCTGGATACACGCTGGTTCGACGGATTGCCGAATGAAAGAACGCTGCCGTGTTCCGGAATCCCGTTCGTTCGCACCGGGCCGGACAACATGCGTATTATAGGGGCTTTCGACCGGATTGTCAACATGTAGGCTTCCTCCAAAAAAGGCTTTGGCGGCGACGCGGCAGGGGGTAAATTGTTAGCTGTCCACACCCATATCCAAGGAGACCGAAAGTGCGGCGACTGCATGTATGGTTCCTGGCAATCCTGATAATCGTCCTTGTCGTGGTTCTTTCAGGCTTGCATCGGACTTCAGCCAAGGATCAGACCGTGGATTTCCGGCTGAGCCAGATCATGGTCAAGCTCAACCAGATCGAGTGGGAACTCTCGCAGGTCAGGAACAGACTGGGATCGCAGGATCAGCAGCTTGCCGATATCGACCGGCAGCTTGAA
>CAZZNP010000022.1:17862-25943 GCA_964655785.1 uncultured Gemmatimonadota bacterium | reverse complement strand
AAGAGGATCAAACCATGCTCACCCCTGACCAGGCAGCCGAATTCCACCGTAACGGGTTCCTCAACGGAGGCCGCATCCTCGACGACGACGGGATCCGGGAACTGCGGGACGAACTGCAGCGGGTGCTCGATATCGGACCGGAAGGATTCCCGGAGGAAGGGCCGAGGCCGGTGCTGTTCCACAACATGGTCCGCGAACGCGAACCGGAGCGCTGCGTCTGGCAGATCGTGAACATATGGGAAGTGTCCGGCGCCTACCGCCGTCTGATCCATCATCCCTTCATCGTCGAAGCCATCAGCCAACTCACGGAAGCCGACGAGCTCATGGTATGGCACGACCAGATCCAGTACAAGCCGCCGGGACACGGGGGCGTCACCAGCTGGCACCAGGACGCGCCGCTGTGGCCCATCATCCGCCCCATGACCCCGGTATCCGCCTGGGTCGCACTGGACGACGCGACGGTTGAAAACGGGTGCATGTGGATGACGCCGGGCAGTCACCGGTGGGGGAACCAGATTGAGTTCCTACGGACCCAGAACCACTTGAAACAGGCCGAGGAATTCGGGCGCATCGAGGGCTTCAGTCCGCCGGGCGACAACGGGACGGCCGCGGTTAAACCCCGGCCCTGGCCGGTGAAGGCCGGGGAGGTGTCATTCCACCATTCGCTGACCTGGCACGGCTCGCCTTTCAACCGCTCCCGGTCGCCGAGGCGCGCCATCGCCATGCATTACATGACCGGCGAGTCCCGTTTCGTCGCGTCCGGGCAGCACGTGATGAAAGCCTTTGTCGATCTGCCTGACGGAGCGCCCATGAACCAGGCGGGCGAGCATTTTCCCTTCGTGATGCGAAGCGGCGGGTTGGCCGCTCTCGCCGGGTAACCGGACCCCGCGGCAGGAGCAGCGCGGAATACAGGCGGAACAGGAAGGAGCATGCAATGGACGTCGTACGCATCGGTGTCATTGGCCTCGGGAACATGGGCGGTTTCCACGTCGAATACCTCGTCGGGAATGAAGTGCCGGGTGCGGAATTAAGGGCCGTCTGCGACGTCGACCCGGGTCAACTGGACCGCGCGAAGACGATGGCCGGCGGCGGCGTCGAAACGTACGGAAGCGCCGACGAACTGCTGCAGTCGGCCGGTATCGACGCCGTGATTATCGCGACGCCCCATTACGATCATCCGCCGCTGGCGATCAAGGCCTTTGACCGGGGCCTCCACGTCCTCTGTGAGAAACCGGCCGGCGTATATACCGGCCAGGTGCGTGAAATGAACGCGGCAGCCGAAAGCAACGGTCTCGTATTCGGACTCATGTTCAACCAGCGGACCCTTGGCGAACACCGAAAGCTCAAGGAACTCGTGGAGTCCGGCGAGTTGGGCGAACTGCGCCGCACGAACTACATCATAACGAACTGGTTCCGTGCACAAAGCTACTACGACTCGGGCGGCTGGCGGGCCACCTGGGCCGGCGAAGGCGGCGGCGTGCTCGCCAACCAGTGCCCCCACAACCTCGATCTCTGGCAGTGGATCTGCGGCATGCCGGTGCGCATCCGGGCTTTCTGCGGGTTCGGGAAATACCACGACATCGAGGTGGAGGACGACGTGACGGCCTACGCCGAGTACGAAAACGGCGCCACGGGCGTATTCATCACGACCACGGGCGAAGCACCGGGCACCAACCGCATGGAAATCACGGGTGACAACGGCAAGGTGGTCATGGAGGAGGGCCGGATCACTTTCTGGCGCAACCGGACGCCGGCAAACATCTTCAACCGCGAATGGAAGGGCGGGTTCGGCAGCCCGGAGACCTGGAAATGCGATATACCCTTCCAGGCCGGGGGCGAAGAACATCGGGGCATCACCAGGGACTGGGTGCGCGCGATCCTGGATGGAACGCCGCTCCTCGCGCCGGGTGTCGAGGGCATCCGGGGCGTGGAACTCGCCAACGCCATGCTGCTTTCAGCCTGGGTGGACGACTGGGTCGATATCCCGGTGGACGAAGCGCTTTACTATGAAAAGCTGCAGGAGCGGATCAAGTCGTCGACGGCGCGCAAGAAGGAGACCGGCGGCACGACGCTAAGTGTGGAAGGCACTTTCTAGGGCAGATTATCCACGCCCACGGCGTCGGAAATCCGGTCCAGGCCATCCCGCGCCATCAGGCGGCACAGGCCCCGGTTGATGCGCTTCACCAGTCCCGGTCCGTGATAGACGAGCGCAGTGTATACCTGGACCAGCGTGGCACCCAGCCGGATTTTCTTATACGCGTCTTCGGCGGTGAAAATGCCCCCGGTGCCCACGATCACGTGCCGGTCGCGGTCCATCCGGCGATACCAGGCCTGGATGGACGCGTCGATCAATTCCCTGGTAGGCCGGCCGCAGAGCGTACCGGGCATGCGGTCGAGGACCTGCGCCGAAGTCCTGAGGTTCTCGTAGGGCTTTCCCGAGGGCAGGCCGAATACGACGCCCTTCACGTACGGGAAGGAATCCATGGCGGCGAGCGTCCCCTCGATCGTCGCCGGGTCGGTGGTCGGCACCACCTTCAGGAAGGTGGGCGGCATAGCCTCGTAATGGGCGTATCCCGCGAGCAACGACCGTAGCGTGTCCGGGTCGTCGAAGGGACTACAGCCGGAAGTCGTATTAGGGCAGTTGAGATTGAGCGTCGCGTAGTCGGCGAGTCCCAGAAAGGGCCCCATTGCCGCGATCATTTCCTCCACCACTTCATCCGCGCCAGAGGGCTTTCCGGAATTCGTTTCCACCAGGTTGATGCCCAGGGGGACGGGCAACCCGGACTGACCAGGCTGACCGATGGACGCGAACCGCCGCGCCACGGCCTCCGCACCGTCGTTGGGCACCCCGTAATAGACTACGATCGCTTCATCCTCCGGCACGCGGAACAGCCTCGGCCGTTCGGGATTACCCGCCGAAGGATGCGCCGAGACCGAACCCACCTCCACGAATCCGAATCCCGCCGCCGCGAGTCCCTCCATGGCGACGCCGTTCTTGTCGAACCCGGCCGCCAGGCCGACAGGGTTGGGGAAGGCAAGTCCCCCGGCTTCCACCTTGAGCCGCGGATCTTGCACGGTCAGGAGGCCGCGGAGCAAGCCGCGCACGGGCGGGATGCGTCCCGCCGCGCCGACCGCGGAAAGCGTTGTGCGGTGTATACACTCCGGGTCGAAGCGGAAGAACAGCGGTCGCAGGAGGCGGTAGAGCGGCATGGTGCTGACTCGTTGGAAAAACCACGTGGATGAACTGCGGACCGGGCCCGTGAAGCGGCCGGGCGGACCGAACGGGGTGGCCCGAAGGCACGCAGGCTCGTTCCGTGAAGCGGCCGGGGTCGCCAGGCCTGTCCGCCAGTTTTACCGCGTCTATGCACGATTATACCCGGCCGGTTCGAGGCGCAAGCACAAAAAACCGGGCGTCTCCAGGACTGCGAAACGCCCGGCTTGCGTCTGGAGGTATGTCAGCTGATCAGATCAGCCGCCACACCTCCGTTGTTTAGATATCATAACTCCTCCTTTCCTTTTTGCGCCGCCGTGCTGCAGTACGAGGCGCGGTTCCTGCCGATGCATCAACATGCCGGAAGTGATCCGGCGTCAATTCCCCGTTCGAGCCGGGGAACAAACTACAAGTTTCATCGTTTCATCGAGATAAGGATGCGAAATGCCTCCTGAAACTCCACGGGAGCGGATGCACATTGAATCTGACTCATTCCATTACCCTGTTTCAACACCCGCGAGTACCCTTTCCCCATGCGGTCACTACGCCCTTCAGCTCAATCAACGAAAACATAAAGGCTACGAATTCACGAGGACTACGAATTCATAAGGACTATATGTACGCCGGTTTCAGCGAAACGCCGAACCCCGGCCGGCCGGTCGGTGCGATCCGGCCGTCTGACACCACGGGCTCGTCGAGCAGGACCGAATCCTTTGTATCATTCCACCGGTCCGGGTGGGTTTCCGCCAGATCCATGCACTCCGTCGCGGCGATCAGGTGCAATCCCCAGATCTCCCCGCCGCGATGGGGACATACGTCCGCGCCATGCGATCTGGCCAGGTCGAGGATGCGCAGACCCGCCGTTATGCCGCCGCACCAGGTGATATCGGGCTGCCACAGGTCCAGGGCGCCGGCGCGGGCGATGGCTGCGAAGGCGTGGTGGGAGAAATCGTGTTCGCCGCCGGCCAGTAGAACAGGCGCCAGCCGGGGCCTGAGTGCGGCCAGTTCGCCCAGATGGTCGGGGGTGATGAGATCCTCGAACCAGTAGGGTTCGAATTCGGCCAGGATTTCGCGCATCCGGATGGCTACCGCGGCGTCCCAGGACATGTAGCAGTCGAACATGAGCAGCGCATCCCGGCCGAGCGTCGCCCTGCACCGGGCCGCCTGGTCCGCGGCCTTGTCGTAGTCGGCGTCCGACCGCCACTGGTGCGAGCGCTTGACGGCGGTATAGCCCAGGTCGCGCACACGGGCCGGGTCGCCCCCGGTCGCGTAGGCGCGCACCGTCTTCTTCTTCAATCCCCCGATCAGGTCGTAAACCGGTCTGCCTTCGGCCTTTCCGAGCAGATCCCACAGCGCCAGGTCGATACCGCTCAGGGCCATGATCGCGATGCCGTTGCGGCCATAGGGCAATGATTTGAAGTAAAGATGGTCCCAGGTATCGCGTATATCATCCACGCTGCCGATGGACCGGCCGATCAGCGCGTCGCGAAGGTGTCCGTTGACGATCAGCCTGCCGGGCTCGCCGCCGCCGCCGTAACCGTATCCGGTCACACCCGCGTCCGTGTCCACCCGGACCACGATCTGCCAGTAGTATTCCTGCCAGGCGCCCGTCCCCTTCTTGCTCCGTGCCGGATAGACGGCCCGTATATCCGTGATTTTCATGCCTGTACGCAGGGTAACCGATCGGGTGGGTATGCGAAACCCGGCCGGAGGGACCCAGGCCGGGCATAGACGCGCTTTGAAATCGAATGGGCGCTAGTGGGATCGAACCACTGACCTCCACGATGTCAACGTGGCACTCTAACCATCTGAGCTAAGCGCCCTGCAAACCAGTATTCATCCGTGTGTTCACGACCCCGAATGCCGAGGGCCGGACTCGAACCGGCACGGACTATTGAGGTCCGGGAGATTTTAAGTCTCCTGTGTCTACCAATTCCACCACCCCGGCATACCCGTCCCGATATCTAACAACACAACGGCATTATGGTATGGCGAGACCCCCTGCAAGTCAAGTTAAATGGTTTACTCATTGCCCAGTTCAGGTACAAATCAGGCCAGCCAGTATACGTACACTGTTCATTTTCTCTTGTGTAATTGAACCCACTCAATCCCACTTGTAATCAGAAACTCATCAGCACCGATTTTCGTAAGGCTTCCGTCTCCCCGAATCCAATGAGCATCCTGAAGCGACAGGCTATGTCTCGTTTCGCGGCTGCTCATTCTCTTATACCAGTAAGAAGCTCAACGAGAGCTATTGCAAAAAAACCGGGTAGTAGTACGATCAATACCTGGATCGCCAGTACTGAACTCGACATCTTAGTCACTTTCTATATTCGATGACCCTGCTTGATCGTTCTGGTTGTTCTCATTGTTATTTTGGGGAGGGTCTGGCGAAATCATATCCGGAGTAATATCAGGCATGGTCTCGATTCCTGGCGAATCCTCGTTTACGCTCTTGATTTCTATATCGTTCTGATCTCTGGAAGTGTGCCTTTCCTCAGACATAACAGTCTCCTTTTTCGACTAGTTCTATTAGGGGTTTTTAAATTCCCCATTCGATTCCACGGATTTCTACCCAATATCACACTTCTGACACGTATCGGGCTTTAGCACTCCCCTCACTGGCGAAGTAAAAAAGCAGATGCTTAACGCTCATTGGCAAATGTACGAAAATAAGCAAATGTGGTAAACTTTTCTTTACTGACCGTCTCGAGTTCACACCGTTCCTTCCCAACCGACTTCCATCCGTACCGCGTGCCTGGTACTCAGATCCGGCTTTCGCGATTATCGGCCAGCACCCCGGACCAGCTGGCGTAGGGTCTGCCCACCCGTTCGTCCTCCTTGAAAAAGGCCAGGTAGGTCATGACGTCGAAGGATACGAATGAGCGACCTGCCCGCGACGCCTGGGTCAGACTATGCATACGCCGCCACGTACCCGCGTTGAAGTAGATCCGTTCGAAGCGGCGGCCGTTCCTGGTGTAAGCATCCATCGGCACCATTTCATGACGGTGGGTATGACCGTAAACCACGAAGCGGGTCCCCGGATCATAGGTCATGCTCTCCCGGACGGCATGGCGCAGGTAGGATTCTTCAAGGCCGCTGGTCCGGTCGTTCCACCACGCGCCCAGCGCACCCGCCATGTCCAGCGGGATACCTCGCGTGAACCGTAGCGCGTATTCCAGCCTGTCCACGCTGTCAAAGGGATTGTAGAACGCATCCCGCTCCCGAATTACGTCCTGTTTGAGGAACTCGTCCACCAGATCGTTCCACGTGTTCTTTATCCTCCTGGCCTGCATTCGGGACACGCTGTGTTCCCGCAGCAGGGCGTCGATCCAGACGGGGACGGCGGTCAGGGGACGGACATTGTCCAGTTCGCGCAGGCCGTGGATAAAGGACCGGGGAAGGAGCGACCCGAGTTGCTCGCGTACTTCCAGGGGGAAACGATTCAACAGCTCGACGACGATTACGTCGCCCAGCGAGGATTCGGACCGGGATCCTGAGAAGTTGAAGGGATCGAAGACATCGCCGTGGCACGCCCGGACTCCGTGTACGTCCATAACACGGGCCAGATGGTTCGATTCTTCGGGTACGTGGGGGAAACGCTCCTCCGGTTCGTTTACCAGCCCCAGGGCTTGCACGACCTTCCTTCGGATGCGATGGAAGGCGGCGCTGGGCAGGTGGTAGAACCAGTCGTGGTTGCCGACCATGTAATGAATGCCGACTTCGACTGCATGTCCCGGCTCGGTCAACCTCGGCTCGCTCTTCTGTCCGCCGGGAGGAGGCAGCATGAGACCGCCCGGCTCAGCCAGGTTCCTCAGGAATGTGAGCGATGGTTCGTTGTATGCCAGGATAGCGTCGCTAATGTCGTTCACTTTCCCGATGTAATCGATGTCCGAGGGATCGGTCCAGGGACGGGGCCCCTTATCGCTCTCCAGCCAGGCGGTGGATCTGATGACGTCCAGGATATCTCCGAGCAGGAGGATGTCGACGCGCTCAACCGGCCGATAGGTTCCTCCGCACCGCCAGGATGCGTCGAAGGCCATGTCCCGTACCCGGTCCGCAAACAACCGGAAAGCATTCTCCTTGATGGTCTGTCCGGAGGTGCCGTCTGTCAGATGCAGGTCGCTGACGATCACAAGCATGGATTTAGAAACTCACCCGTCTTGCTGGGTCAGGCTGAAACCGATCATGTACATTCCCCTGGTTCCCCGGCCATGGACCGCATGTCGCGTGGATTCACCGTCCGCGAGTTCCTCAAGCAGGGTCGATCCCCGGAACAGGACCGCGTCTCCGCCCGCGATCTTCTTCAGCAGGAAGGACTGCAGGTCGTCTGCCGCGCCGCCCAGGGACTCCGGCAGATTCAGGGGCAGGTTCTCCGGGATCGTTCCCCTTATTCTTCCGATGACGGCCTCGACGATCCCGCCCAGGAAGTCCTTGATCTTGTCCCAGGCGTCTCTGCGGTCCACGTCGAACACTTTGAACTGTATGGAATGGATTTTCTTCCCCCGCACAAGCAGGATGAGTTTATCCCAATCGTCTATCGCCGCCATTTCGAAACGACCGCACCGGACGGCGGGACCTTCGCCTATCCGCAGCGCTTCCTCACCGGCGTCTCTAACGTAATTCGGCTTGTTCTCCCGTTCGGTGTCGCATTCCCAGAAGGTGTCGAGACTGGGCATCACGGCATGTTCGGTGGTAAACTGACTGCGGTGATTGATGAAGCGCAGATCGACGACAAAACGGAAATTGGCCTTGTTGTTCGGGAGCTCCGCGGGAAACAGGAAATCCGTGAGAGTGAATTCGTAGAGCGGCAAGGGGTTCCTCCATCGGTCTTCGCGGTGTAGAATGGACGGACGGCCATCGAGCCTGC
>CAZZNP010000022.1:16044-17762 GCA_964655785.1 uncultured Gemmatimonadota bacterium | reverse complement strand
GATATGCACACGTGTGCGTATTGGGGTAAAAAAAACGATCCAGGAGTCCGGCCTCAAGCCGGAGGACAGATCGGGAACACGCCTGGCGAAAGTCGCTTTCAATCGCTCCGGCTGGCCACCGTTCCGAGCGTCCGTGTATCGTTGAACAGGGCCCGGCCGGCCGGTGCGGCCGGACAGGCCCCGGATCAGTCCTTATCCTATGGCGTCTTTTAAGGCTTTGCCCGCCGTAAACTTGGCTACGTTTCTCGCAGCTATCGTGATGGACTCGCCCGTACCGGGATTTCGCCCCTGGCGAGCAGCACGTTGCGATACGCTGAACGTACCGAATCCGATCAGGGTGACGGAATCGCCGTCACTGAGACTGTTCTTTATGGCGTCGAGTGCTGCGGCGACTGCGCTATCGGCTTGCGCTTTGGACAACCCGGTAGCATCAGCAACCTTACCGGCCAATTCTGTGCGATTCATTGATTACCCTCCAGATGAAATAATGGGAGTAATGCACCCGATAGAGTGCGAGAATTCCCGCGACAGACCGTGCTAAGGCCCTGTGCCAGCGGGTGATTTGCGCGAATTATACGTGCAATATATTTTGAACGCGTTCGCGTATGCAAGTTTTTTTTCACTGTACATCTGTATGGCACTGCGACGGGCCGGGCGATTTCATTGATTTTGACCGCCGGAATTTTTATTTTTCTGTCTAATCATGCCAGCTCAGACTCCGTCCAAAAGACTGCTTCTCCTGATGCCGACGACAACCTATCGCGCGGACCCGTTTCTGGAAGCGGCGCGGCGCATGGACCTTGAAGTCGTCCTGGGTTCGGACTTCTGCAGAGTGCTGGCGGATGAATGGGACATCCCGCTGTCCCTCAGACTCAGATACGTGTCGCAGGCCGTGGAGGATATCGTGGCCTACGCCCGCGATCACGCCCTCGACGCCATCGTACCCGTCGACGATTACACCACCGAGATCGCCGCCAGGGCGTGTAAGTCCCTCGGCCTGCCCCACAACACGCCCGAAGCGGCCGTCGCCGCGCGTAACAAGCACCGCATGCGTGAAATGCTCTCGGCCGCAGGGGAATGGTGTCCGTATTTCGCCCTGTTCGACCTTTCGATCCCCGTCGAAGAAGTCGCGCTGGAACAGCCCTACCCATGCGTGCTCAAACCCGTCCTGCTCTCGAGCAGCCGGGGCGTGATCCGGGCCGACTCGCCAGATGGTTTCATCGAAGCATTCCGAAGGATCGGCCGCATACTCACCAGCGCGACGGACCGGCCGCCCAGTCTCGATCCCGACGCCCGCCGCATCATGGTGGAATCCTACATTCCGGGTATGGAGGTGGCCCTGGAGGGGCTGTTGGACGGCGGACGCCTGCGCGTGCTCGCCTTGTTTGACAAACCCGATCCGCTGGAAGGGCCCTATTTCGAGGAGACGATTTACGTGACGCCTTCGCGCCTGCCCGAAAAAACGCAGCAGGCCGTGGCCGACGCCGTCCAGCGGGCTTCCACGGCCGTGGGACTATCGGAGGGGCCGGTCCACGCCGAACTGCGTATACACCATGGAGAAGCCCGGATCATAGAAATCGCCGGCCGGTCCATCGGGGGACTGTGCTCGCGCGTCCTGGAATTCGGGCTCGGGATGCCACTGGAGGAACTCATTCTGCGCCATGCCCTGGGACAAGACGCAGGCCCTGGCGACGGCCTGCAGGGCGTCGGCCAGACAA
>CAZZNP010000022.1:9912-15944 GCA_964655785.1 uncultured Gemmatimonadota bacterium | reverse complement strand
CGTCGGCCAGACAATTGTGGCGTCGAAGGAGCGGGACGCCGGCCCCGGCGGTGGCTCGCGGGGCGGCTCACAGGAAGATGGGGCGGAAGACGGGACGATGGTCCGCGGCCCGCAGGAAGGCAAATCCAGGGCCGCGGGCGTGATGATGCTGCCTGTACCGGAAGGCGGACTGTTCGAGGGGTTCGACGGCGTAGAAGCGGCGAAAGGAATCCCGGGCGTGGAGGACGTGATCATCACCGCGAAGGAAGGCGACGTGCTGACCCCGCTTCCGGAAGGCGCCGGCTACCCAGGCTTCATATTCGCGAGCGGGGACGACCCCGGCCGGGTGACGAAGATCCTGCGAAGAGCCCACGGAAGGCTTCGAATGCGGGTCAAAGCGGTCCTGGCCACCTAGAGGGAGCGATTGAGAACAAGGGAGAATTGCATTGTGCCAAAGCACTGCGAAAGGGTAATGGAGATCTATCGGGAGGTAAGCGACCTGTACGCCGCACTGACCCTGATGGGATGGGACCAGGAAACCTACATGCCGCCCAAGGGCGCGGCCAGCCGGGGACGGCAGCTCGCCACCCTTACCGGCATGGCCCACGAACGGATCACGTCCGACGAAATGCGCACCGCCCTGGACGGGGCCCGTTCCGAATCACTGACGGCCGACGAAGAGGTCAACGTACGCGAGATTTCCCGTTCCAGCGACCGGGCGGTCAAGATCCCCGTCGAACTGGTCAAGGAACTGGCGGAAACGACCTCCGCGGCCATCGGGGTGTGGATCAAGGCCCGTCAGGAGGATGATTTCCCGGGTTTCGCTCCCTGGGTCGACAAACTGGTCGCTCTCCAGCGCCAGACCGCGGAGGCGGTTGGATACGAGGGCGAACCGTACGACGCGCTGCTCGATGAATACGAACCGGGCGCCACGGCGAAAGAGACCGCGGCGGTCCTCGAATCCATCCGCGGCCCGCTCGTAGACCTCGTGCGGCGCATCGGGCAGTCGGATGTCACGCCCCGCACCGATTTCCTGACACGGAACTATCCCATCGATGACCAGCGGCGCGTGGGCGTCATGGCCGCCGAGCGCATGGGCTTCGACTTCGAGGCCGGGCGACTGGACATCGCGCCTCATCCATTCTGTACGCACATGGGCGTGAACGACGTTCGACTGACTACCCGGTACTCGGAGACCCTGCCCATGCAGTCCTTCTACGGCGTGATCCACGAGGCGGGGCACGGTCTGTACGAACAGGGGCAGGACCCGAAACACGAGGGCACGCCCCGTGGTTCGTCCGTGTCCCTGGGCATCCATGAATCGCAATCGCGCCTCTGGGAGAACATGGTGGGCCGGAGCAGGGCGTTCTGGCGGTACTTCTACCCGGAGTTCCGCGCCGTCTTCCCCGACCAGGCCTCGGATGTGACGGAAGAAGAAATCTACGCCGCGGTGAACGAGGTCAAGCCTTCGCTCATCCGGGTCGAGGCGGACGAGCTCACCTACAACCTCCATATCCTGCTCCGGTTCGAAATCGAACGCGGACTTTTCACGGACGAATTCACCGCTAGCGACCTTTCCGCGGTCTGGAACGAGAAGATGATATCCTCTCTCGGCATCGAGCCGCCGGACGACAGGGACGGCGTGCTGCAGGACATCCACTGGTCCCACGGGAGTTTCGGGTATTTCCCCACCTATACCCTTGGCAACCTCTATGCCGCCCAGTTCTACCGCGCCGCCGAGCGGGACATGCCCGACCTGACGGACCGGATCGGCCGCGGAGAGCTGCTTCCGCTAAGGGACTGGCTCAAAGAGAAGATCCACCGGCCCGGTATGACCCACCGCGCCGGGGACCTCGTTCAACACGTCTCCAGCGAGCCGCTCACGGCGGACCATTTCCTTTCCTACGTTTCCGCCAAGTACGGATCCCTGTACAGCCTATGAGCGGTACGGGTACCCCTTCGACATCGAACGCGGCGACCCCCCGGGCCGTCCTGATCGGTCTGGTCCTGGCGGTCTCCGTCAATATCTTCTCGGTGGCGACCAGCTACCTCGCGGGTTACACCCATCTCACCTTCGCCCATATCGACCTCGGACTGCTGCTACCATACTACCTGGGCGTCCTGGGTCCCAATATGCTGGTCCGGGCCGTCCGTCCTTCGTGGTCCCTGAGCCACCGGGAACTGCTCCTCGTCTTCGTCCTGGGCTGGATCGGATTCATGGTGCCGACCTACGCCATGTCGAACTACCTCGTCGGCATGATGGCGACGGCGGAGTACTACGCCACGCCCGAGAACCAATGGCGCGAACTGATATTCCCGCATCTGCCAGACTGGCTCATCATCACCAACGAACAGAACGCGAACCAGGATTACTACTGGGGGCTTCCTCAGGGCGCACCTATCCCCTGGGCGGCGTGGATCATCCCCGCCTTCTGGTGGCTGTCCCTGTTCGCGGGGCTCCTCGCCGTAGGCATCAGCTACGTCATCCTGATGCGGAAACAGTGGGCCGAACACGAACGACTCTCCTATCCCCTCGCGCAGACGGCGGTCGTCATGACGGAAACGCCCGACGACTCCGAGAGCCTTCTGCCTTCGATCATGCGCAACCGGCTTTTCGTCACCGGCGCCGTAATCACCTTCTCCGTGATGCTCTGGAACACCGTGTCGTACTGGACGCAATGGACGTCCTTTCCCATCGACGCGAACTTCCTGGTCAATCTTGAGATCGGCCGTGCCTTCCCCATGCACGTCATCCGCATGAACGTCCTGTCTTTCGCCTTCTCCTTCTTCATCAACGCGGACATACTTTTCAGCGTCTGGCTTTTCCAGATCATCAACACGCTCGAGCAGGGTGTTCTTGCCCGCGTCGGCGTCACGGCGGCATCGGGGACTGTCATCCCCGGCGGACTGGTGGCGGTGCAGTTCATCGGCGGGATGATCGCCTTCTCACTGTGGGGAGTCTGGACCGCGAGAAGGCATCTGGCAACGGTCTGGCGCCACGCCCTGGGCCGGCCTACGAACCTGAGCGACCAGGACGAGTTCTTTTCCTATCGGACCGCCCTGATCACCGGCGTGTGCGGGTTATTCTACGTGGCATGGTGGCTGCACTCGGCCGGGATGTCCTACCCGGTGATCGCCGCGTTTCTCGCCTTGCTGTTCCTCTTCTATTTCGCCCTGTGCCGCGTGATGGCGGAGGCGGGCCTGGTCTTCCTGGACCTCCCCATCAACGCCCACGTGTTCACCATCGGCATGATCGGTTCGGCTTCCCTGTCGCACCGGGACCTGACGGCCCTGGGCCTGGGACACGCCTTCGCACGAAACTGGAAAACCTTCCCCATGATCATACCTTCCCAGGTCGCCCGGCTGAAATCCGAACTCGGGGTCCGGGGACCGACGCTGTTCTTCTGGTGCGCGACCGCCTTCGGCCTCAGCGCCGTATCGGCTCTTGGCTTCACTGCCTATTCAGGATACCGGCTGGGCGGGGCGACGGGGTTTCACGCCGATATCGGCGGCCACCCGGGATTCTATGATCAGATTGTGTCTTGGATGAAGAACAGCACCAGCATATCGGGCGGGGAAGTATCCTTTCTGATGATTGGGATGGCGATCGTCTTTGGCATGACGGCTGCCCGTTATTTATTCAGCTGGTGGCCCATCTCGCCCATCGGCTTCGTGGTGGCTGCCGGGGGTCCGGTCCGCCACGCCTTCTTCCCGGTGTTCCTCGCGTGGCTGCTGAAAACCATCCTGATCAGGATCGGCGGCATTCGGCTGTATCGGACCACCCAGCCGCTGATCATCGGAGTCATCGTCGGCTACGTCCTCGGAGCATCCATTGCCATCCTTGCCGATCTGCTGTACTTTCCCGGAGCTGTGCATGATCCTCATTTCTTTTAAGACAAGGCCCGTTGCGGGCCGCGTGCCGTCCGGTAAACGCTCCGGCCACGGTACCGACCAACGCGCAGACTTCGGCGCGCCGGACAGCCTATGAGAACCGCGGACGATACCTCCACCCCAAGCGTAGCCACTCCACGGGCCGTGCTGCTCGGCCTGGCGCTGGCGATCGTCGTCAACGTGGGTTCGGTGGCGAGCAACTTCCTGGTGGGGTACGTCCATCTTACCTTCGCCCATATCGACCTGGCCCTGCTGATCCCCTTTTTCCTGGGCATCCTGGGTCCCAATATACTGGTGAAGGCGGTCAGGCCGGCATGGGGGCTGCGCACCGGCGAACTGCTGTTCATCTTCGTCCTGGGCTGGATCGGTTTCATGGTACCCACATGGGGGATGTCGAACTATGTGGTGAACGTCATGACCACCGCGGAATACTACGCCACGCCGGAGAACCAGTGGCGCGAGATGTTCTTCGCCTATCTCCCGGACTGGGTCATCGTCACGAACGAGCAGAACGCGAACCGGGATTACTACTGGGGTCTTCCCGAGCACATGCCGATACCGTGGGCGGCATGGATCATCCCTTCCTTCTGGTGGCTGACCTTTTTCGCCGGATTGCTGGCCGTCGGCATCTGCTTCGTCATCCTGATGCGCAAGCAATGGGTCGAGCACGAACGCCTTTCCTATCCCATCTCGCAGGTGCCGGTCGTCATGACGGATACTGAAGATGAAACGGGCGCCGTCCTGCCGACCATCATGCGCAATCGTCTGTTCATTACCGGGCTGATCGTCACCTTCTCCGTCATGTGCTGGAACACCGCCTCCTACTGGACCCAGTGGACGTCCTTTCCTGTTGACGCCAGCACCGTGCTCAATCTCGAGCTCGGGCGCGCCTTTCCAGCCCACCCCATTCGCATGAACGTGCTGACTCTGGCCTTTTCCTACTTCATCAACGTGGATATCCTGTTCAGCGTCTGGTTTTTCCAGATCGTCCGTACGCTGGAGCAGGGCATCCTGGCCCGGATCGGTATCGCCGCGGATTCGGGGACCGCCGTGCCGGGCGGGCTGGTAGCGGTCCAGTTCATCGGCGGCATGATCGCTTTCGCGCTCTGGGGGTTCTGGATCGCCCGGCGCCACCTTAAAACGGTCTGGCGACATGTGCGGGGGCACGAGACGGACCTGCGGGACGAAGACGAGTTCATTTCCTACCGCGCCGCCCTGGTCACGGGCGCATGCGGACTGGCCTACGTGGTTTGGTGGCTGCACGCCATCGGCATGTCCTTTCCCGTGATCCTCGTCTTCCTCACACTGCTTTTCCTCTTCTATTTCGCGCTGTGCCGCGTGATGGCCGAATCGGGACTCGTCTTCCTGGACCTGCCTATCAACGCCCACCAGTTCACGGTAGGCATGCTGGGGTCCGCTTCGCTCTCGACCCAGAATCTGACGGGCCTGGGTCTCGGTAGCGCCTTCGCGCGCAACTGGAAGACCTTCACGATGATCATCCCTTCCCACGTCGCGCAGCTGCGAACCACCCTGGGCGTGTCGGGGCGGGTGTTGTTCTTCTGGTGCGCCGTCACCTTCGCCGTCAGCGCGATCACCGCCATCGGTTTCTCGGCCTATTCCGGATACCGGCTGGGCGGCGCGGCCAACTACTACAACAATATCGCCGGCGACCCCGGTTTCTATAACCTGATCATCACCTGGATGCAGAACAGCACCACCATATCGGGTACGGAAGTGTTCTTCCTGGTGTCGGGCATGGCCATGGTCCTGGGCATGACCGGCGCCCGCTACTTCTTCAGCTGGTGGCCCATTTCTCCCATCGGGTTCGTGGTGGCCGCCGGGGGACCGGCACGTAACGCCTTTTTCCCCGTCTTCCTCGCGTGGCTGCTGAAGACCATTCTGATCCGGATCGGCGGCGTGCGCCTTTACCAGTCGGCGCAACCGCTCATGATCGGCATCATGGTAGGATACGTCCTGGGCTCCGCCGTTGCGATCGTGGTGGATTTGCTTTATTTTCCGGGGTCCATCCACGAACTGCAGTTTTTTTAGTCGGATCGTGCAGGAAGGTCGCGGCGATTCGTCCGCATTGGCCGTTTTCTCCTGTATTGCAGGCCCTTGCCCCCTGTTGTGCACATGAGCGATCTCACTGTCAATAAAATCAA
>CAZZNP010000022.1:0-9812 GCA_964655785.1 uncultured Gemmatimonadota bacterium | reverse complement strand
CCGGTACCTCTCCAGGGCGGAGGACGAGGACGATGGGCGAGACGGCGGCAGCGATGGGCAAGACGGCGGCAGCGATGGGCGAGACGGCGGCAGCGATGGGCGAGACGGCGGCAGCGATGGGCGAGACGGCGGCAGCGATGGGCGAGAACCGACGGAGTGGCGGGGCCCCGGCGGAGCAGGCGGCGCGCACGGGGTCGTCCTGGCCTGGGACACCCGGCACAACTCGGAGGCATTCGCACAGGAGACGGCCCGGGTGCTTGCCGCAAACGGCGTACCGGTCCTGATCTTCGACGGCTATCGATCCACCCCCGCCCTGTCCTTTGCCGTCCGGGAACTCGGGGCGGCAGCCGGCGTGATGATCAGCGCCAGCCACAACCCGCCCGGCGACAACGGGTTCAAGGTATACGGTCCCGACGGCGGCCAGATCGTGGCGCCCCTTGACACGCGGATCACCGCGGAAATGCAACGCGTCACAAAAGTCAGACGGACCGGTTACGGGGATGCCGTAGAACGAGGCCTGATCCGGACCGTCGACCAGGGCCTGGACGCCCGGTACATCGCCGTCCTCGCGGACCTCTCGCTGTCCGGCGCCCGAGACGTGCGGATAGTGTATACGCCCCTGCACGGCGTGGGCATGACTTCGATGGCCGCAGCGATGGAAAAGCTTGGCTACCAGGACGTGCACTGCGTGGATGAGCAAATGAAGCCCGACGGGGCGTTCCCCACACTCGCCGGCGGCATCGCGAACCCGGAAAGGCCGGAGGCGTTCATCCTCGGCATAGGGAAGGCCGCGGAAACAGGTGCGGACCTGGTCCTGGCCAGCGACCCCGACGCCGACCGCGTGGGATGCGCACTTCCGCTACCCGAACGGGGATGGGAGGCCCTCCCGGAAGATCTGGCGCTCAACGGCCACCAGATCGGCGCCCTTCTGTGCCACTACATCCTCAGCCGGAAACGCGCGGCGGGAACGCTACCCGACAGGGGTCTGTTTTGCAAGACAGCGGTCACGTCGGATCTGGCCGCGCTCATCGCCAGGTCTCATGGCCTGGAGGTCGTGGACGACCTTCCGGTGGGTTTCAAGCATATCGGCGCGGCGATAGAGCGGATGCCGCCGGACATGACTTTCGTGTTTGGCACCGAGGAGAGCCACGGGTACCTGGCGGACGCCCGGATCCGGGACAAGGAAGCCGCCACCGGCATCCTGCTCGCCGAGTACGCTGCACTGGCGAAGCAGGACAACCGCACGCTGCGCGACGAGTTGAACGATATCTACCGAACGTACGGATATTTCAGGGAAGTCCAGCGGTCCGTCGCCCTCCCCGGTCCGGAAGGATCGCGGAGGATAGAAGGTATCATGGGTGACCTGCGGGCGGCGCCTCCGAAATTCATTGGCGGCCGTGCCGTTTACCGCGTGATCGATCGGCAGCGCGGTCAGGCGCTGGATCCTCGTACGAATACGACCACGGACGTCCCGGGCGACCGCGTGAACATCCTGATCTTCACGTTCTCGGAAGCAGGTCACACACGGGTCATCGTCCGGCCCTCGGGCACCGAGCCCACCATCAAGTTTTACGCTTCAGCGTCATCGATCGACAGGGAGGAAACCCCGGAGTCGATAGACAGCCTTGCGGAATCCATGCTCGCCGCCATTAGCGAACTGTGCTACAACATGTGAAAGAGTGCGAGGGCCGGCTCGATCCCGGCAGACCGGACCGGAACCCGGCAAACCGGACCGGACCCGGGCAGACTGGACCCGGGCAGACTGGACCCGGCAAACCGGACCGGAACCCAACCTTAAGCAGGACAGCCAGACCCATCCAGAAAGGACGATCTCCATGCGCATTACCGACACCGGCGTTATCAGCCGCGCCGAGCCCGGCACCGATCGCGCCAACCTCACCTTCCCCGCCGTCCTATGCAAGTCTGACGGCAAGTTGATCGCCGCCTGGCACAGCGGCACGACGAAGGACTGCGCGGACGAGGTGGTGGAAGTCAGCCGCTCTCAAGACTTCGGGAAGACCTGGAGCGAACCCGAACGGCCCTTTGAATCCCCGGTTCTCGGCGGCGTGCAGGGAACGGTCAAGATCGTCTACATGACGGAACTGGCGCCCGGGCGGGTCATCGCCGCGTCCATGTGGATCGACCGCGAGACCTATCCCGACGCCCCGGGACTCTTCAACCCGGAGACCGAGGGATGCGTGCCCATGTCGATCCTCCTGGCGGACTCGGAGGACGGCGGGAATACCTGGACGGCGTGGCGGGAGGTGTCCATGCCGGAGGAAATCGGACCAGCAAGCCTGACCAATCCGGTGATGCAGCTGCCGGACGGCACCCTGGTCATGACCATCGAAACGAACAAGCACTACCTCGACACCTCGAAATGGTACCAGCGGGTCGTCGCCTTCCATTCCACGGACCGGGGAAGGACCTGGGGTGAACCGGTGAACATCGGTTTCGACCCGACGGGCCTGATCTTCAACTGGGACCTGCGGTCGGCCGTGGCGCCGGACGGCAGCATCGGCGCTTTCGCGTGGACGTACAACACCGAGACGGAATCCTACCTGAACATTCACCGGCGCATCAGCTCCGACGGCGGCCGGACCTGGTCGGACCCGGAGGACATCGGCGTCACCGACCAGGCCGCCCACCCCGCGGTGCTGCCGGACGGACGCGTCGTCCTGGCCTGGGTGGACCGTTTCCAGGACCAGTCCATCAAGGCCCGCCTGGCACCCTCTATCGACGGCGTATTCGACCCCGATTCCGAAGTAACCCTGTACACCCACGAGGCGCCCAAGGAAGACCCCAAGGGCGCCCTGGGCTTCTCGGTGTGGTCCTTCGGCCTGCCCTACGCGGAAGCCCTTTCCGACGGCACGGTCCTGGTGGTCTACTACGCAGGCACTGAAACCGCCATGGACGTCCACTGGACCAGGCTGGCGCCGTAGGGTTGCCCGGCCCCTCAGCGGCGCTTCGACCATGGACTGCATCCACAAGCCAGAAAGATATACCCGCTCCGCTCCGGGTTCGTATCTTTAGGAACATTGAGCCGTTTCCCGACAGGCCTATCCTCACCGCGGAAGTATCGGACCATGATCGGACACTACCTCCTCATGGCCTGGCGGAATATCCTCAAGGCCAGGTCCCACGCCGCGATCAACGTCATCGGGTTCGCCATCGGCATGGCCTGCTGCCTGGTCATCCTGCTCTACATCCGCGACGAATTGAGTTACGACCGCCATAACTCTCGCGGCGACCGCATCTACCGGGTCGTGACGGATCGCACGGCGCGTACGCCCGGCGCACTGGGCGGATTCATCAGGACTCAGCTGCCGGAAGCGGAGGAAGTGCTGCGCCTGAGGGCAACGATCGGCACCTGGCTGTTCACGACCGAGGACAAACAGTTCTACGAGCAGGGGGTATACTGGACCGACGGCAACCTGTTCGACGTTTTCGATGTGCCTCTCGTCCGGGGAAATCCCGCCACCGCCCTCACAGCGCCAAACACCATGGTCATCAGCGCGTCCATGGCCCGCAAGTATTTCGGGGACGCCGATCCGATCGGCAAGGTGATCACCGGGGACCACCAGTTTTCCTTCACCATCACCGCCGTCATGGAAGATCCTCCGGACTATGCCCATTATCATCCGGATTTCTACATTTCCATCGCCACCACAACGGGCAGGGGCGATCCGCTCCGGTTACTGAGTAATTGGGCGAGCAGCGAGTATTATACCTACCTGCTGCTTTCGCCCGGAGCATCTCCGAAGGAAGCGGGCGGCCTGCTGCGGCAACGCCTGGAGGAACGCCTGGAAACCGACGCCCGCATGATCGCGTTCACCCATACCTATTCGCTGCAACCCGTTTTCGACATCCATCTTCATTCTCACCTGGAATACGAGATGGAGACGAATGGAGACGTGTCCTTCATCTGGATGATGATCGCGGTCGCGGTCTTCATCCTCCTGATAGCCTGTATGAACTTCACGAACCTCGCCACGGTTCGTTCCATGGGCAGGGCCAGGGAAATCGGCATGCGCAAGGTCGCCGGCGCCACCAGGGCGCAGATCGTCCGTCAGTTCATGGGCGAGACCATGCTCATCAGTCTACTGGCCTTCCTTGCCGCCCTTGGCGTCGTATCGGTCGTCCTTCCCCTGTTTCGTACGATGACGGGCCACCTGCTGGCTGTGCCTTCGCTGGAGCCGTGGTCCATCCTCGGCGGCGCGGGCATTGTCATCGGAGTGGGCATCGTTGCCGGGAGCTATCCGGCCCTGGTACTGTCCCGGATCAGTCCCGCCGCGATCTTCAGGACCGCATCCGACACCGGCGCGGCCGCCCTGCGCAAGGCGCTGGTGGTCGCCCAGTTCTCTATCGCCATTTCGATGATGATCGGAACCGCGGTCGTTTACCAGCAACTCGATTTCATGCGGGATAAATACCTGGGATTCGAAAAGGAACACGTGGTGATCATGCCGCATCTCCAGGGCATGAACTGGGAAATGATCATGGGACGATTCCCCGGGCACGCGGGTGTCGCAAGCGTAGCCGGGGCGAACTACGTGCCCGGACGCACCGCGGGACGAGGCACACTGCCGATCTTTCCGGTGCGAAGCGTCGATCGGCCCGCCGAGCCTCCCGTTACCGCGCAGGTGCTGATCACGACCGGCGGATACGTGCGTACGCTCGGCCTGAAGCTGCTTGCTGGACGCGATGTTTCTTTCGAACGGGACTTCAAAGAGGTAAAGCAGCCGGACGGCGGCACGACCTATACATCGGTGGGATGCCTGCTCAACGAGGCGGCCGCCGGGCGCCTGGGATGGACAAACCCGGAGGAAGCACTGGACCGGTTCGTACAAGTTGCAGACCAGCGGATGAGCGTTGTCGGCGTGGTCGAGGACTTCCATCTCAGGACGCTGCACGACCGGATTGAACCGATGATGATTACAATTGGCGGCGCCGGCGTGTTCGCCATCCGGTTCGTTCCCGGCGATCCGCAGAACACCCTTCGGGACCTGGAAACGATGTGGCAGGCCGCCACACCGCACATACCCTTCACCTACTCATTCCTCGATGAAGACGTGGAGCGGCTCTACCGTTCGGACCAGTTGCTGGGCCGGCTCGTGACCATGTTCGCCGGACTGGCGGTCCTCACGGCCTGCCTCGGCCTCTTCGGCCTGGCGGTGTTCACGTCCCGGCAGCGTACAAGGGAAATCGGCGTGCGGAAGGTCCTTGGCGCGTCGATACGCGGGCTCGTCATGCTGCTCTCCCGGGAGTATACCGTCCTCGTGACGATCGCCAATGTGATCGCCTGGCCGGCGGCCTATTTCGTTATGCAACAGTGGCTCAGGGCCTACGCATATCACGCCGAGATCTCGCTGCTGCTGTTCCCCGCGGCCGGCCTGCTCGGACTGTTGATCGCCTGGGCCACGGTCAGTTCCCAGACGCTGCGAGCCGCCGCCATGAACCCGGTGGACTCGTTGCGCCGCGATCAATAGGCTATTCGAAAGGCTATTCGAAGAGCAGTTTAACGCCCGCCGCGATGAATTCGGGCGTGTCGCTCGGATGGAACCGGTAGCGCAGCCTGCCCTCCTGGTCCACCAGGAACAGCGTGGTCGTGTGGGCCACCAGGTAGTGCCCGGCTTCGTTCGGCTCCTGCAGCTTGTACAATACGCTGTACTGTTCGGCGACCTCGTCGATCTCCTCCCGCGAACCGGTCAACCCGAGGACGTCCACCGTCGAGAAGTAGGCCAGGTATTCCCTGAGCTGCTCCGGCGTGTCCCGTGCCGGATCGACCGTGATGTAGATCGTCCGCACGTTCTGATCCGGCTGGAGATCGAGTACCTCGAGATCGAGTACGTCGTACACGGCCGCCAGCCTGGAGAGCATGAGCGGGCAGGCGTCCGGGCAGAAGGTATATCCGAAGAAAATCAGAAAAACGTCGCCGCGGTGCTGTGACAGATCGAAGGGTTCTTCGTCCTGGTCGGTCAGTGTGAAATCACCGCCGAAGCGTTCGCCATAGTCCAGGAGTTCGGGGACATCGATCGGGGGTGGCTGCGGGGTTTCGTCACGGCAGCCAGGGAAGGCCAATAGCAGCACGGCAACGAAAGTCAGGACGCCCTGTGCGTGGATGCTCGATCGAGCCACCGCAGACACTCCAGGTTTCATTCGGTCGACCGCCGGTCCTTCGACACCTCGGCCGTAACGGTATGGGCCTTCCCGTCCGCGAAGCGCAGTGTCAGTGTGACCGAATCCCCTTCCGCCAGTGAACGCTTCACGCCAAACAACATGATGTGATCCCCGCCGGGTTCCAGGGCCGCCTCTCCACGCGGTGGGACCGCCAGGCGATTGATTTTCTCCATCTCCATCATATCGTCGACCATCCGCATGGTATGCAGTTCGGTATACTCCGCGACCGGCGTCTCGACGGCGATCAGCTCCCTGGACCGGTCAGATCGGTTTTCTATGACCAGGTAGGCGGCGGTGACGTCGCGGTTCGGCGGCGTGGCCCGGACCCAGGCACTGGCGATCTCGAGATCGTCCGACGGCTGAAGCGACGCCACGTACATGGCGATCTTGAAGCGTTCCTCGTCCTTGATATGGGGGAAGGGCACCATGGACGGGCTGTCGGGCATGCCGTCCTTCAGCGTGCCGGCGATGGTGACCACGTCCCGTCCGATGCGATAGGCCCCGGGATCCCGGAAATCGCGGGGCGGAGGTTTCAGCGTGTAGGAAACCGGTCCATTGCCCCCGCCTTCCATGCCGTGGCAAATGGTACAGCCATACCGGATATACAATCCCCTTCCTTCCTGGACGAATTTGTCCGGGATTTCGTGAAAACCGATGGTTCCCGGCGTAATCGTGCCTTCGACCAGTTGGGCCATGAACACCCGCGCCACGGCTTCTTTGTCGTCCGGATCTACCTCTGTATCTGATGAGCCGCATCCGCCGACGAAGACCAGCAGCCCCCCCATGACCAGCAGGAGGATGTGGAACCGAAGTGTCTGAGACGACGTCATCCACGTTGTTCCGGTCGCTAACATGGTATTAATCCTACCGGTCTTTCTGCCCCCTGTCAACGACAACCGGCGGCTGGATTCTCCGTTCCATCGGATCGAGCCGGGCACCTGAAGAACATTGCTCCCACGTCCGCAATTAGATTGACGGTATCTACCTGCGTGCTTACATTTCCGTCCACTCTACCACCCTCCACGGACCACGGAAGGCGGTGGTTGCAGACCGCCGCCGGAGCAACCCATGCGTAGCTTTTTTGAATCGCTGTCGATCTACTTCGAGCGCCGCATGGCCCGCATACTCCTGCTCGGGATCATCAGCGGTTTCCCCTGGGTGCTCATCGGCAGTTGCCTCAATCTCTGGCTGAAGGAAGAAGGGCTTTCCCGCACGACCATCGGCTGGGCGAGCCTGATCTTCGCGGTTTACGCCGTCAACTTCCTCTGGGCCCCGCTGATCGACCGGATCAGGGTGCCCCTGCTGACGAACTGGCTCGGACACAGGCGGGCCTGGATCTTCACGCTGCAGGCCGTCATCCTGGTGTGCCTTCTTCTCTGGAGCGTAGCCCAGCCGACGGCCGATCTCAGCGGTGTGGTCGCCATCGGCCTCGCCATAGCCATCGCGTCCGCCACCCAGGACATCGCCATCGACGCGCTCCGTATCGAGCAAATCGGAAAATCGGAGAGCGAGTCCATGGCCGCGGGCGCCGCCACGGCCGTCGTCGGGTGGTGGACGGGATTCAAACTGGGCGGCGTGATCGCCCTGGAAACCGCGGAAGCCTTTCAAGGCGCAGGCGTCGAGGACTACTGGCAAGCCACCTTTCTTTGCCTCGGCGCATTTGTCATCCTTTGCAACATCGGCCTCCTCTTCGTCCGTGAGACCGCCGCCACGGAACGCATCGCGGCACAGGCCGAGGACGATGAACAGATTACCTCGCACCTCCACGTCTCGGGGAAAACAGGCCGCGCCATCGCCTGGATGGCAGGTACCGTGGCCAACCCGTTGACGAGCTTCTTCCGGCGAAACGGTTTCGCCATCGCCGCCGCCGTGCTTGGTTTCATCTTCCTGTTTAAAATCGGCGAGGCCTTCCTGGGACGCATGTCCCTCATCTTCTACCGGGAGATCGGATTCACCAAATCGGACATCGCGCTCTATTCCAAGGGGCTTGGGTGGGTCGTCACCGTGGCCTTCACCCTGCTTGGCAGTTTCTTTGCGATCCGCATCGGACTCGTACGGGCCATGTTCGGGGCAGGGATCGCCATGGCGGCGACCAATCTCCTGTTCGCCATCCTGGCCTGGTCGGGTAAATCCGAATTGCTGTTCGCCACCGCCGTCGTGGCAGACGACCTCACGACGGCAATCTCGACCGTAATCTTCGTCGCCTTCATCTCCATGCTCGTCGACCGGACCTACACGGCCACGCAGTATGCCTTGCTCGCATCGATCGGGACGGCCGGCAGAACCCTCTTCGCGGCATCTTCCGGCGCAGTGGTCGATTGGCTCGAGGGGGACTGGGGGACCTTTTTCGTCATTACGACATGCATGGTCGGCCCTTCCCTGATCTGTCTCTGGGCTATTCGAAGCAAGCTGCGGGATTTACTGGCCGGAAAGCGCGTCCGGCTCTTTGGCAAGGAACCGGAGGAGGTGGCCGAAGGCACGGGCTGAGGCCAGCGTCGTGGCGAACGGCGGACTGAGCAGGAGGGACCGGCTGAGCCGAAGGCGCGGGCTGAGGAGTCACCATGCAAACGCGTCACCCTGATGACGCGACAAATCTCACTTCTGGAGGAAACCCATGTATATCGGAACGCAGACCCGATGCAGAAACGACACGGATATCGAGGTCCTGGCCCAGCTTGGCGTGTTCAACGTGGACCAGACGCCGGCTGAGCCCTGGGCCGAGTGGACGGCCGACCTGCTCAAAGCACAGCGCGAGCGGTTCGATCGGTACGGGATCAATCTCGAGATGATCCACATCCCCCTGGGGTCGGCCAGCGCTTTCGACAATGAGGCCGGCGCCATATTCCTGGGAAAGAGCGATGAGCGGGACCGTGCGCTGGATCGCATGTGCGAGACCGTGCGTATGGTTTCGGAGGCCGGGCTGCGCGGAGTGAACTACAACATCACCCTGCTGGGCCACCTGCGTACCGAGCCCAAGTATGGCCGGGGCGGAGCGAAGCTGTCGTCTTTCGATTACGACAAACTCGACCAGGGCAGGCCCGAATTCGAAGGCGGACCGGCCGATGAAGACGAGATGTGGGAGCGCATCGATCACTGGCTGAAGACCATCATCCCCGTGGCCGAAGAGTACAAGGTACAAATGGCCTGCCACCCGTCGGACCCGGGCATCGGGCACGGAAGGACGTACCGCGGCGTCGCTCGCGTGCTGGGTATGTCGGAAGGTTTCAAGAAGTTCATCGACCTGTACGACAGTCCCTACAACGGGCTGAACTTCTGCCAGGGCTGCATGTCCGAAAGCCTGGAGAACCCCGCGGAGGAGATCCACGACGTGATCCGGTACTTCGGCACCAGGAAGAAGATCTTCAACGTCCACTTCCGGAACATCAAGGGACGGCTGAACAACTTCGTGGAAGTCTTCCCCGACGAGGGCGACGTCGATATGCTCAAGGCGATGCGGACCTACAAGGAAGTGGGGTACGAGTACATGATCATGCCCGATCACGTGCCCGGCATTTCGGGTCCCGAGGCGGGCCAGGTGGGATTCGCCTACGCCTACGGGTATATCCATGCCGCGATCCAGGCAGCGAATGCGGCGGACTGACTCGTAGCTCAGGTAGCGCGGCGGACCAGCG
>CAZZNP010000021.1:1914-41870 GCA_964655785.1 uncultured Gemmatimonadota bacterium | reverse complement strand
GCCGCCGACGATGACCGCGCGCTCGGTCCGTTCCACGTTCTTGTACAACTGGCGAAGGTCTTTCAGGTTGTACAGGCCCTGCACGCCGTCGAGGTCCTGCCCCGGCCAGCCGAATTTGTTCGATTTGGCGCCGGTGGCGATCAGCAACCGGTCATAGGGCAGCCTCCCGTTCCGGTGCAGCACCAGTTGCCTGTCGTCGATATCGATGCCGGTGACCCAGTCCCGGACCAGGTCCAGACGCTGGTCGCGCCAGAATCGGTCCTCAAAGGGTTTCGTCGCCTCGTAGGTCATGTGCCCCATGAAGATGTACATGAGGGCGGGGCGGGAATAGTGGAAGGCCGATTCACCCGACACCAGTGTGATCTTCCAGTCCGGCTGAAGCTGCCTGAGCCGCGTCGCGGCCGTTACCCCTGTTACGCCGTTCCCAATAATCACTGTGTGCAAAGGTCCACCTCCTTGCGTTATCTGCAAAAATGACCGGTGTTAACCTGCCTTCTTCATGCCGTTCTGCCGTAGAACAGCTTCTGCACCTCGGGGCTGTTGCAGACGTTCGGCCGGTCCTTGTAACAGAACGTGGCGACATAACGGGTAACCGGCCCCTTGACCGGGGTCACCTGGTGCATGGAACGATAGCCGACGAAGAGAATCAGCGTGCCGGGTTCCACCGCGAGCGTCCGAATGTCGGGGTAGCGGCCCCGCAGCACCTGGTCCACGACCTCGTAACCGTCGCCTTCTTCAGGGCGGACGTTCGGGGCGTACTGGAAGGCGCCGCCCGCATCGGGCGCTTGCACCATCAAGGTAGTCGTAACTTCGGATTCGTCGAAATGCCAGCCGTGGTTCTGCCCTTCGCGCATGACGTTGACCGTCAGCGCCGCAAAGGGATCGGCCATTCGGTAATAGTGTTCCTTCTCGAGCACGTCGGTGATAAAGGAAAGGAGCGGATCCCAGGAATACAACCGGTGCAGGCCGTCGGTGGGGCGGATCTGGTCGAAGGCGACCGAATCCAGGTCCGTGGCCTGGGGCCTCCGCCGCGGGTGATCGGGCGGAAAGGCGTCGTCGTGCGCCTCGAGGTAGACATTGTGGGCGTTCCGACACGGAAAGGCACCCGGCGCGGCGCGGTCCACTTCGGCCACCATCCGAGTCCTGGCCTCTTCCGTGACGAATCCGGCCAACAGACAGGCGCTCTGGTCCACCAGGTCTTCCCTGCACCTTGCGACCAGTGCGTTGTAAGCGGCCGATCCGGGCCTGTGAATGGGGTAGGTTTTCGTGTCGATGAGGTCCAGCGCCGAATTGTTCAACCAGGGTTTCCTTCCTGCTGCAATCCCGTCTTGACATTCGCGAACCGGCCCGGTAACATGGACGTTCGCCTCCCGCTTCCATAAGCCCGCACCGGCCGTGATCGCTTTCAGGCGCGGCCATCCGGCGGAACGGCCTCTATCCTGAATATATGGCAATTTTGAGCGATCAAAAAGAAAAGACTGGCCTGGTCCGCCAGCTCGGCCTTTTCGACACGACGATGATCATCATCGGCATCGTGATCGGATCGGGGATATTCCTCACGACCGGACTGATGGCCAGGGGCATTCCCTCCGCGTCGCTCATTCTCCTCGCCTGGCTGTTCGGCGGCCTTCACGCGCTCACCGGCGCGCTGGCCTACGCCGAACTCGGGGCCGCCATGCCCAGGGCGGGCGGCCAGTACGTATACCTCCGCGAAGCTTACGGTCCGTTCTGCGGATTCCTGTTCGGCTGGGTGTCCTTCACGATGTACCTGACCGGCATCATCGCCGCGCTCGGCGTGGGATTCGCCGAATACGCCGGATACTTCATCCCCTCCATCGGGATGGTCAACGTGTTCATCGAAACCGAAATCGCCTTTCCCGGCTGGACTTTCCAGTATGCGCTTTCCGCCGGACACGTCACCGCGCTGGCCCTGGTCGTCCTGCTCACGGTGGTGAACTACCGAGGCGTCATCTTCAGCAAGTACATCACCAACGTGTCCTCGTTGATCAAGATCGCAGCGCTCGGCCTGTTCATCCTGTTCGGGCTATGGAGCGGGTCCGGCCAGCCCATCGACTACCGTATCAACGCGCAGGGGATAGACTTCGGGCAACTGGTCGTTGCATTTGGTGTCGCCCTGATCGCCGTTGCCTGGGCCTTTGCAGGCTGGGAGGAGGTCACCTTCGTATCCGGAGAGGTCAGGGATCCCGCACGGAACCTGCCGCGCGCCCTCATCCTGGGCACCGCGAGTGTCACCCTGGTCTACCTGCTGGTGAATTACATCTACCTGAAGGCCATGCCGGTATCGGAAATGGCCGGAGTCGTACGGGTCGGGGAAGCGGCGGCCAATGTCCTCTTCGGCGAGATCGGCGCCGTTCTGCTTTCGGCCGCCGTCATCGTATCCATCGTCGGCGCGCTGAACGCCAGCATCCTGGTGGGCCCCCGCGTCTATTTCGCCATGGCCAGGGACGGGTTGTTCTTCAGGCGGGCGGGCACCGTACACCCAGAATACCGCACGCCCGGACAGGCCGTGATCTTTCAGACGGCATGGGCATGCGTGCTCACCCTCAGCGGCACCTTCGAAGACCTGATTACCTTCGTCACCTTCGCCAATCTCATGCTTTGGATCGCCGGTGCGGCCGCGGTACTCACGCTGCGGAGGAAACGCCCGGGCCTGCCGAGGCCCTACAAAGCCTGGGGATACCCTGTCGTCCCCCTGCTCTTCATCGCCGGTTCCGCCGGGATTCTCATCAACATGCTATTCGAGACGCCCGTCGAATCCGTGGCAGGACTCGCGCTGACCGCGTTGGGCATCCCCGCCTACCTGTACCTTCGCGGACGCGCGACAACACGCGGACGCGCGACAACCGCGTCGACGACGGGGGTAGAGTAGGCAGATCATTCCCATCCAAACTGTATAGACAGATCATGCCCGTCGATCCGGATTCGTGCGGCAGTCTCTTTTGAAAGTACGCAGGGACCAACCCCACGATCGGCCCGGTTCAGGGAACGTAGACCAGCCCTCCGGCGGGACCGAGGGGAATGCCCATCGCCATCCAGATCACGAGGACGAGCGTCCATACGACGGCGAAGACCACGGTGTAGGGAAGCATCGTGGAAATCAGCGTCCCCATGCCTCCTTTGGGCACGAACTGACGCATGAAGACCAGGATGATCACCAGGTAGGGATTCAGCGGCGTGATCGTGTTGCTGACGGAATCGCCGATCCGGTAGGCCGCCTGCGTCAGTTCCGGGCTGATGCCCACCATCATGAACATCGGTATGAAGATCGGCGCGAAGAGGGCGTACTTGGCGGACATGGAACCGATGAGCATGTTGAACGTCATGGTGACGAAAATGAAGGCGATGATCAGCATCCATGCGGGCATCTGCGCCTGTCCGAGGGCCTGGCCGCCGGCCATCGCCAGCATCTGGCCGAGACCCGAGTACTGGAAGTATGCGATGAACTGGGCCGCGAAAAATGCCAGGACGATGATTGGCGCCATGGTGGCAATGGTCTCGATGAGTAACCGAGCCGCGTCCTTGTCGTTCTTGATGGCGCCCACCGAGATTCCATACACGATGCCCGGCAGGACGAAGCAGAATAGCAGCAGGGGTACGATGGCTTCCACCCACCGGTCGAACAGATCGCCTTGGCCGTGCAGAGGCGCGCCGGGCCAAAGAATCATGAACACAATGGCCGAGAGCACCACGAAGAACGCCAGGGATGCCCGGGCCATGCTCCGCTTTTCCACCGTCGTCAAGGCATGCTCTTCCGGGCCAGCCGAGGTCGCGGGCGCCGGACCGCCTTCTTCGGGGGACTTGCCCGCCAGGCGCCGTTCGACGAACCAGGCCGTGACGAGCCAACCGATCAGGGTCATGACCACCGTCGACGCGATCATGAAATACCAATTGCACGTGGCGGCGACCTGGTAGGCCGCGTCGATCGTCTGGGCACCGGCCGTGGACAGACCGGCAAGCAAGGGATCCAGCCCGGTAACGAACAGATTGGCGTTGAACCCCGCGGATACGCCAGCGAACACGGCGGCCAGCCCGGCCAGAGGAGACCGGCCGACAGCCTTGTAGAGCGCGGCGGCGAGAGGCGGCAGGATGACGTATCCGGCATCGAGCGTCATGGAAGACATGATGCCGATGAATATCATGGCCGGTGTCAGCAACCTGCCCGGGACCGCCAGCATGAACGCCTTGAGCAGGGCGCCGATCATGCCGGTCCGTTCCGCCACGCCGATGCCCAGCATGCCCACGAGCACGACGCCTAGCGGCGGGAAGCGCATGAAGTTCTCCACCATGTTGGCCACGATCCAGAAGAGTCCGTCCGCGGTGAGCAGGCTTGTGGACGTGAAGGTCTTCCCCGTCTCCCGCCACTCCACGCCGGTCGAACCGTCTTCCAGCATGACCTGCTCCGGAAGGCGCTGGACCACGGTCCACTCTCCACGAGCGGCGAGTTCGGAGAGTACGATGATGAACAGCGCGCCGATCAGGAAGAGCGTCGTGGGATCCGGCAGGCGGTTCCCGAGCCTTTCGATGACGTCCAGGAAACCGCCTGAAGCAGCGGAGCCTTGATGTGCGGGTTGATGCCTGTTTTCGGTATTCATGGCTTTGTACTATTCATGGCTTTTCTTGTGCACGAAGGTCCTTGCGTCGCGGGGCGCCGAAGTCGTGTGGATTAGGTCCTTCCTGCTGATTCAGAAGGACTCACTTCATCCTGCTCGTCTGCAGCAGGTCGTTCAGCGCGGCCTGCTCGTCTGCAGCAGGTCGTTCAGCGCGGCCTGCAGGTCCGGATGCTCGAATTCGAAACCGGCCTGCTCTAGACGTTCGGGCCTGACGCTCGCGCTCGCGAGGAGCAGGTCGCTTCCCATCTGGCCGAACAACAGGCGAACGATGAAGGCGGGTATCGAAAACGGAGTCGGCCTTTTCAGCGCCATACCCAGGGTCCGGGTGAACTCCGCGTTGGTAACGGGTTGGGGGGCGACGGCGTTTACGGGTCCGTCCAGTTCGTCCGATTCCAGGATGAAACGTATGACGGAGACCAGGTCGTCCCGGGTAATCCAGCTCATGTACTGCCGCCCGTTTCCGACCTTTCCGCCCAGCGCCAGCCTGAACGGGGTGTGCATGGCGGCCAGCGCGCCCCCTTCCGGAGTCAGCACCATGCCGATGCGCAGGTTCACGACCCGGATACCGGCGTCGCGGGCCGGTCCCGTCGCTTCTTCCCACTGCCTGCAGATCCTGGGCAGAAAGCCGTCACCGGACGGAGACTCCTCCCCCAGCGGTTCTGCGCCGCGGTCGCCATAAAACCCGGTGGCCGACGCGGCTATCAGGACCCTGGGCGGCGCCTTCAACCCCGCGAGAAACGTGGAGAGGCCGTGTGTGGGGCCGACGCGGCTGTCGCGTATCCGGGCCTTTTTGGCCGCGGTCCACCGGCCCAGGATAGACTCGCCGGCCAGATGTACGACTGCATCGACCTCATCGGGTTCGTCCCAGTAAACCCGGCCTTCCGAAGTAGACCAGAAGGCCGCCTGACCGCCGGCCAGGTCACGGGATCTGACCAGGCGGATTACCCGGTGGCCCAGCCCTTCGAGGTATGGGATCAACCGGCGGCCGATCAACCCGGATCCGCCGGAAACGAGTATGACCATAATGAGGCGAAAGGTAAAACCGGGACCGCACGGTGTCAAGGTCGGCAGGAAATCTCGAGATCCCACGCCGGGGCAATGTGGTTTGACTCGAACGGCGAATTCCCGTAGTATCCGGAAAGAGCGGTTTTGTTTCCGGTTTCCCACCGGGCGGCATCCCGGTTGGCCGCGACTGGTTGTGACGGGGAACTGTGACGGGGAACTTTAGACAGGAGATCCGAGTACCCATGCACGTCTACCGGTTGCAGCGCACGCAGAACCTGCCGGTCTCCCTGGAAACCGCCTGGGAATTCCTGTGCCGCCCCGAGCACTTGCGCGACCTCACCCCGCCAGGAGTCGGACTGACCGTCACTTCCGAACTGCCGGACCGTGTATACCCGGGTCTCATCATCACCTACCGGCTCAAGCTTAACAAGATGCTCTACTTTAACTGGGTCACGGAAATCACGCAGGCGGAACCACTTAGGTACTTTATAGACGAGCAGAGATCAGGGCCTTACAGGTTCTGGCACCACGAACATCGGTTGCGGTCAACGGAGCAAGGTGTGGAAATGACCGACCTGATCCATTATGCCTTGCCATTTGGATTCCTGGGCCGTATGGTACATGCAGCGATCGTCAAGAACCAACTGAACGCGATTTTCGACTACCGTCGTAAAGCGCTGTCCGAAAGATTCGGTGGTCCCGTTCGCTGAATGCCCCTGGCCCGTGACTTCATACACGACGTGAACTCCCCCATCTTCCCCTGAACCATGACCGACCTAATCATCGTCCTGTTGCTGGTCGCGTTCAACGGCTTTTTCGTGGCCGCTGAATTCGCCCTGGTAAAGATGCGTCTGTCCGAGATCGAGGTGCTGGCGAAGGAAGGCAGCCGGACGGCGCAGATCGTTCACAACATCCTGCAAAGCCTGGACACCTACCTTTCTTCGTGCCAGCTGGGGGTAACGCTCGGAAGCCTGGGTCTGGGCTGGTTCAGCGAACGGACCGTGGCCGCGCTGCTCGAACCGCTCGTGCTTTCCGTGGGTTTCTCCGCGGAGACCTCCCATCTCATCGCAATGCCGGTCGCCTTCGCGATCATGACCTTCCTGCTGATTACCGCGGGAGAACTCGTCCCAAAATTCGTCGCGCTGCAGAAGCACCGGCAGGTGGCCATGGCCATCGGGATTCCGCTCGTCGTCTTCTACAGGATCTTCCGGCCCTTCATCTGGTTGCTGAACGTCAGCGCCAACCTCATGCTGAGATGCCTGGGGATACGTGTCACGAACGAGCAGGGCGAATCCATCTCGGAACCCGAATTGAGGATGACCCTGGTCTCCATGGTGGCTGGGGGCCAGGTCACCCGGCGGGAACGGCGGATCATGGAAAACGTGCTCGACCTGGAAGAAAAGGTCGCCCGCAGGTACATGCTTCCCCGTAACCAGATCGTATACCTGAACCAGAATGACGAGAAGAAAACTAAACTGCGTGTCGTAGCCGAGTCGGGGCATACGCGCTTTCCGTTGTGCAACGAAGATCTGGACCAGGTCGTCGGGATTGTTCACGTCAAGGACCTGTTCCGGCACCTGTTCGACGAACAGGGCGCCTCCAGCCTGGAAGAAATCGCGCGGGATCCGCTGTTCCTGCCCGAGACCATCAGGCTGGACGCGCTGCTCCTTGAATTTCAGCGCCGCAATACGGTGCTCGCCGTCCTGGTGGACGAGTTTGGAACGGTTTCCGGGATGATAACGCTGGAGAACATTCTCGAAGAACTGGTCGGCCCCATTCAGGACGAATTCGACAGCGAGGCGCCGCTCATCGTGCGCACGGGACCCCACCGCTTCGAGGTCGAGGCCAGTTGTCCCGTCGACCAGGTCGTCAGCGCCTGCGGGCTGCAGCTTCCAGACGAATTGACCTCGGATACTACGGGCGGGGTCATGACCGAACTGCTGGGCCACATTCCCAGGCAGGGAGAGCAGGTCCGCACCGGCGCACACCTGATGACGGCGCTGCGCGTGGAGCCTACCCGCGTCCAGCGGCTCAGGATCGATCGCATGGCCGGTACGGCCGATTCGGATGAAGGGGATGACGGGGATGAAGGAGGCGTTTAAGCGTACTTCGTTTCCCGCCCCGCGCGGCGTGATTGGAGTTCGATCGCCTTAGAAAGGACGCCAGGAGGCGATCGCCTTGGATAGGACGCGCGTCTCCCGATCCGCCCTATCCAACCGGCCCGAGGATATCCGGGTCGGAAGCCTCGTCCAGTTTTCTTCGGATCTCCGCAGGCAGTTCCCATCCCGCCCCTGCGCAGACCTTCTCCACGTGTTCCGGCCGGTCCGGACCGGTCATGGCGGCCGTCACTTCGGGATGGTCCAGGATCCACGCGAAAGCGACCTGCGCGGGGGTTCTGCCCATTTCCGAGGCCGCGTCGATCAACGTGGCTATGAGCCCATCGACGGCCGGAGTCATGGTCTTCCTGTAACGGTCTGCATCCTTCGCCCAGAATGAGCCCGCGGGAGGATCCGCACCCCGCCTGCACCGGCCGGTAAGCAGGCCGACGGCGATGGGACTGTACGTCATCATCCCCAAACCGTGCCGGCGGCACCGGTCGAGCAGTTCATCTTCCACGCCGGAACGATAGATGAGGTTGTAGTGGTTCTGCAGGCAGACCGGCGTCGCAAATCCATGCTTGTCAGCCACCCACAGGGCTTCGACGACCTGCGCCGCAGTGAAATTGCACATGCCGACATACCGGGCCTTGCCCTGCCTGACCACGTCGTTCATGGCGTCCAGCGTCTCGTCGAGGGGCGTGTCCGCATCCCAGTTGTGGAGCAGGTAGAGATCGATGTGGTCCAGGCCCAGTCGTATCAACGAACGGTCGATCTCCCGCATGACATGGTAGCGCGAGGTGCCCCTGTCGTTCGGGCCCGACCCGATCTCGCTCCATACCTTGCTGGTAATCACCAGGTTGTCCCGCTTGTCTTTCATACCGGCGAGGGCCTTGCCCAGCACTTCCTCGCACCGGCCGCCGAAGTAGAAGTTGGCGCAGTCGATGAAGTTGACCCCGAGATCCACTGCCGTTTCAATCGTGCGAATGCAGGTTTGCTCGTCCGTCTGGCCGGCCCAGAAGCCACGGAACGCCGTGCCGAGACAAATGGGCGACACGCGCACGCCGAAACGGCCGAGTTGCCGGTATTCCATGTAAGTCCTTCCCCTTCAGGAGACGGCTAACTGCCGTTATCATCCTGGTGGCGCCGCAATTTCATGTTCAGGATCTCCACGCCGACCGAAAAGGCCATGGCAAAGTAGATGTAACCCTTGGGAATGTAGAAATCGAATCCGTCGGCGATGAGCGCCACGCCGATCAGCACGAGAAAACTCAGCGCCAGCATCTTCACCGTGGGGTTGGCGTCGACGAACTCCCCGATCGATCGAGCGGCCAGCATCATGAAGAGTACGGCGATGATAATCTCCAGCATCATCACGGGAACGTGTTCCGCCATGCCGACCGCCGTGATGACGGAATCCAGCGAGAAGATGATATCGACCAGCGAGATCTGTACCAGAACGCCGGCGTAGGAACTCACTTTGGGGGTATGTTCGGTTTGTCTATGTTCCTCGAACGTACCGTGTATCTCCGTCGTACTCTTGACGAGAAGGAACAATCCTCCGAATGTCAGAATGAGATCCCGGCCAGAAAATGCTTCGCTGAATAATGTGAACAGCGTTGCCTGCAGCGTCATGATCCAGGCCAGCGTGAGCAACAACGCCAGCCGCATGATCATAGCCAGCCCGAGTCCAATAATGCGGGCCCGTTGCCGTCGGTGGACCGGCAGACGCCCTACGAGAATCGACAGCACGACGATGTTGTCGATGCCCAGCACGATCTCCAGGGTCGTGAGCGTGACGAGGGCGATTCACGCTTAGGGATCGTATATCCAGGATATCATAGTCGTACAATTCGGATCAGGCTGCGCGGTCGATTCAAGTCACAAGAACGAGAAGAAATGCAAATTTAGCGTCTCGTTGTCAAATGAAAAGTATAAATTCGTCCGGGTCGTCCAGTTCTCTGGTAAAGCCGGGCACGGCGGTGCCGCGTATCGGACACGCCGGTGCCGCGTATCGGGCACGGCGGTGCCGCGTATCGGGCACGCCGACAGACGCGTATCGGGCACGGCGGTGCCGCGTATCGGATCGGCGGTGCCGATCCGAGGCGCGGAAACCGTGAATCAACTTGACAGTACGGCTAGATTGCGTGTTTATGGCAGAAACGCCTGTTCGTCTTATATCGTGGAGTTCCAGGAAGTTTGTCTGAGACCATGGCTGAAGTCGTACCGAAGTCCGTGCCGAAGATAAACCTGATCGACTGCGACCTGCACCATGGGGTAGTGGAAACCGAGGATCTGTTCCCGTATCTGCCCGTTCATTACGTGGAATATGTGAAGGACTTCGGGTCGATGATGCCCGGCCTCGGATATACCAATCTCCCCAAGGGCGGTTGCCGGGCCGAACTCTGGGAACACACCGAGACCCATCCCAGCAGCAACATCGAACTGGCCCGCAAGCGCCATCTCGATGAATACGGCATCGACATCGCCCTGTTGACGGGGGTGACGGTGTATGGGGCAGCGGTGCACCCCGACGCCGACTACGGCGCCGCCATGTGCCGGGCCTTCAACGACTGGACCCTGGAGACCTGGATCAAGGCGGACGGACGGTTCCGCGCATCGATAGCGATCGCGCCGTCCGATCCGAAGCAGGCGGCCGCGGAGATCCGGCGGATCGGGGACCGGGCCGAGGTGCTCCAGGTCATCATGCCCGCCGGGGGGCGCATGCCTTTCGGGAACCGTTTCTACGACCCGATCTACGAAGCGGCGCAGGAATGCCGGCTTCCCATGTGCGTGCACTTCGGCGTGGAGGGAGCCGGCTTTGCCAATGCCCCCACGGCCGCCGGATACCCCTCCTACTACCTGGAAATGCGCATGGCCCGGCCCCAGATCGCCATGGCCCATGTATCCAGCCTGATCTGCGAAGGCACGTTCGAGAAATTCCCCGATTTGAGGTTCCTATTCATCGAACACGATACTTTCTGGGTACCCGGACTGATGTGGCACATGGACGCCGACTGGAAGGCCGTACGCGACTACACGCCCTGGGTTAAACGGCCTCCGAGCGAGTATATACGCGAGCATATCCGGTTCGGATGCCAGCCTATGGAACAGCCGCCGACCCGGCAGGATCTCAGGACCTTTCTGGACTGGCTGCACGCGGACGAGATCCTCGTTTACGCCAGCGACTACCCGCACTGGGACTGGGAATCTCCGGATGCCGTACTGCCCGGGATCGACCCGGGACTGAAACGCAGGATTTTCGTGGAAACCGCGCGGGAACTCTACGGCCTGGATGAACAGGGAAACCCCACCGGATGAACAAGCGATACGAGGTTTCCGCCGTGAAGGACCTGCCGCCGGGTGAACGCAGAATTGTCCCCATCGGTGGAGACGGCGGGATCGGCGTGTTCAATATCAACGGGCGGTACTACGCCCTGAGGAACCGATGTCCGCACAAGGGCGGTCCGCTCTGCCTCGGCCGCCTGAGGCCCCATGTAACGGCGGACGAAGTATACACCGTCGATCAGCACGAGAAGCAGGTCCTGAAGTGCGCCTGGCACCAGTGGGAATTCGACCTTGAGACCGGCCGGGCGCTCTACGATCCCCGCATGCGGGTCAAGACCTACAGGGTGGAGATTGAAGCCGGAAAGGTGATTCTGTACCTGGGGTAACTGGAATCGCCAGTCGTGGAGGAAGGGCATATGGTGAAGGTCCGATTCGCAATTTCGGTCTTTGCCGCGGCTAGCCTGGCCTGCACGGCGGCGTTGGCCTGGCCGGACACGGAGCCGTCCGCTCCGTACATCAATTCGATCGGCGTTCCGCTCCCCCCTGACGCGGCGGCGCCCGATTACCAGGTCTTCACCAGCTTCAAGGCCGAGAACCGCTACCTGGACATGGCCACCTCCCACTACCAGGTGATCGGCCACGATTACGCCCTGGTCAACGAACCGCTGGTGCGCATGGACCGGAACTACAACCTGCTGCCGGCCGCCGCGACCCGATGGGAGGTGTCCGCCGACGGACGCACGTGGACCTTTTACCTGCAGCCCGACCTGGTTTTTTCCGACGGTCATCCACTTACGGCCAGCGACTTCGAAGACACTTTCAAACGGTGGGCGGATCCTGCCACGGGGTTCGATCTCGAATGGTACTACCGGTCAATCAGGAACTGGGGTGAGGTCGTTGCCGGCAGGCTGCCTCTCGATTCCCTGGGCGTCACGGCGGTGGACGATCACACCATCGCCTTTGCGACCGACGATCCCACGCCCTACCTGCCCCTGATCCTGACCTTCAGCTGGGTAACGCCCACCCACCTGTACGAGAAACACGGACCGGGCTGGTCGACCCGGCCGGAGACCCTGCTGGGCAGCGGTCCGTTCAGGCTGGTGGAATGGTCGAAGCTGGACCGGATCGTGCTTGGGCCGAATCCCCATTATCGGGGACCTCATAAACCCTACCTGGAAAAGGTGGTCTCCAGGCTATACAACGCCGCGGTTCCCCCACCCTTGCTGTCGTCCTATGAGGTCGGTGCGGTGGATTACGTTACCCTGACCAGTCAGGCGGAGATCAACCGCGTCAGGAACGATGCCAGCCTTCGGGACCAGCTGGATACCTACATGGCCTTCGGGACGACCTACCTGATGATGGACACCTTCAAAACGCCCTTCGACGACCTGCGGGTCCGGCAGGCCTTCAGCCACGCCATCGACACCGAAGCGCTGGTCGAATCGGCCCTGCGGGGTGTAGCCGTAGCCGCGGTGTCGATGCTGCCCGATGGCTTTCCCTCGGCCGATCCCCGGGAACTCGCGCCTGTACAACGATACGACCCGGTCCTGGCAAAGACGCTCCTGGCGGAAGCCGGCTATCCGGACGGCAGGGGGTTTCCGAGGACCGTGATGTGGATCAGGGGAGCCAACCTGCAGGGGGGTCAGGCGCCGCAGGCGGTGCAGGCTATGCTGAAACACAACCTGAACGTCGATATCGGCGTGCAGAATACCGAGGCCAGATTGTTTATGGAAACCATGTACCAGGGCGACATCGCCTTCGCCATGATCCCCTACGGGTACGATTACATGGATCCCAGCAACCTGCTGGGCATTTGGCTTTCATCGGGCCGCCACGCATGGTACAACGAACGCTTCGAGTCTATCATGTCCACCGCCAATCACCTGATCGGCGATCCGGCACGGCGCACCGCGCTTTACCGTGAGGCCGAACGCATCGTGGTCGAAGACGTGGCCGGCGTGTTCCTGTGGCACGGGCAGTACAACGAGCTCTGGAAACCCTACCTGCGCACCGAAGCGCTCGAACGTAACGACCGCGGCGGATACGCCATACGCGTCGACAAGCATCTCAACCTGTCGACGACGCTGTACGTCACAGACGAGGCGGTGAACGGCGGAACCGGTGCGGATCGAAGCAGGGGATTATGGGACTGGCTGTTCGGCTCGGACGGCTGAGACTAAGCCTGCTCCGCATCGGTCCGGCGCGGTTACAGGACCGCGTGTTGGCTGTCGACCGGCCGGCTGTCGACTGGCCGGCTGTTCGGCTCGGACGGCTGAAATAAACCTAGCTCCGCATCGGTCCGGCGCGGTTACAGGACCGCGTGCCGGCCGTCGCCTTTTCCACCGGTAAACACCTCTGAGCGCTCGAAAACCTCCCGGGCCGCCGCAACGCCCACACCTTCTTCCGTATCCCGGCCCATTTTGTTCAGGGTCCGCTCCAGCGCCGATATCGTGCGCAGCACGTGCACGGGTACGGCCATAAATCCCATGGTGCCGATCCGGGCTAGGCTGCTGATCGCGATGCCATGGTCTTCGTAGAGGATCCGGTGCAATTCGTCCATATCGAAGTGATCCGGCATTGCGGACCAGGCGATCCGGGTCGCCACGGGTGAGGCCGACGCCTCGGTTGCGGCAACGATGCCGAGTTCCAGGGCGCCCAGCGCGGCGTGCACGGCCCGTGACGCGACGTGCTGGCGGCGGTAAACGCGCTCCGGCCCCTCGTCCATGATGGCCTTTAACGACGCGTGCAGTCCGATGACCAGGGTGTATGACGCATGGGGGCCGTGGGCGGGCCAGTCTCGTGGATGGGGCTTTCGCGCCCGCGGAACGCCTTCTTTTTCGAGCGTGCCGTACCCCAGCGCGGCGCCGCCATCCATGCCGTAACGCCGCCAGGAGTGAAGGTCGAGGCACATGGCGCGCGGCGCGGTGCGCAGGTTTTCAATTCTGTCCCACGCCTTGTCGCTGGCTACCACGATCGCCAGGCCCTGCGGCGCGTTCAGGCATTTCTGGGGCGTAGTAACAAGCAGGTCGATGCCCCAGTCGTCGACACGCACCTCGATGCCGCCGAAAGAAGAAACGCAGTCCACCATGTAGATCACGTCGGGAAACTCTTTCTTCAGCATGCGCCCGATGGCCCCGATGGGATTCAGCGTACCGGTCGTGGTCTCGCAGTGCACCAGTGCGACCTGTCTGATTTCCGGGTCGCCGAGCAGGTGACGCCGGATTGATTCAGGATCGACTGACTGTCCTTCGGCTAGGGCGATCTCTGTCGTGTCCCCACCCGCGAACCTGGCCAGTTCCGTAAGCAGCCGGCCGAAGACGCCGGTCTGGACCGTCAGCACGCGGTCCCCTGACTCCACGGTGCTCAGCATGGCCGCTTCCAGGCCGTACACGGCGGATCCCGGCATGAGCATGGGACCGTTCCCGGTGTGCATCAACTCCTTGAGCATCTGGAGCGTCTCTTTCTCGACCTCCGGGTAATGGGAATAGTAGACCGGTTCCACCAGTTGCTCTCCGATAGCCGCCAGGCAGGCCGGTGAGAGGGGGGTCTGCCCGCAACTCATGTTTATACGCTGTTCCGCGGGAACGGAAGCCTGTACTCCAGTCATTTCGCGTCTCCTGTCCGCCCTTAGTGTTCGCCGATATAGACTTCGGTCCACATCAGGCTTCCCACCGTGCCGTCGGGCCGCCTGGAATATCCTTTCAACCAGGGTTTGCGCAGGCCGTAACCTATGGGATGGTAGACGAATGCCCCGCCGTAGTCGGACACCAGGACCCGTTCGGCCTGCCTGTACATCTCCGTGCGCCGGCCGGGATCGGTTTCCCCGATCGCCCGGTCCACGAGATCGTCGAAGGCGGGGTGGATCCAGTCCTGGCGCTGAGCCCCCCGCGGTCTGGAATGCCAGGTCATGTCCAGCATGTTCCTCGGGTCCAGGTAATCTGCTCCCCAGGCGATGAAACCGAGGGGAATCCTCCAATCGAAGAGCGCGCTCATATAGGAACCCATGTCGGCGCTTCGGAAGGTGATGTCCACCCCGATATGATTCTTCGACATCCCCTGTATCGCCTCGGCTATGCGGCGGGTAATGGGGTTCGGCGCCCTCAGCCACGTCTCTACCGTCGGGAATCCCCGGCCGCCGGGATAGCCCGCCTCCGCCATGAGCTCTCTGGCCCGGCCCGGGTCGTAACCCTGTATCGGCTCGTATTCCGGTCCCGCGTAGGCGTCGAATCCAGGCGGTATCATGGAGTAGGCGGGGATGCCCGCTCCCTGGAGAATGACGCGGCAGATCGACTCCCGGTCGATGACCCGGGTGAAGGCCTCCCGGACTCGGACGTCGTTGAAGGGCGGTTCACGGGTTTTGAATATAAAGTACCAGGTCTGGTAGCTCGGCGAACGCACGAGCTCCCTGCCGAGCCGGGGATCGTTCTCGATGCGTCGAAGTTCCGCAAGGTCGACCGCTTCCATGTCCACTTCGTCGTTTTCGTAGGGCAGGATGTTGGCCGCGGCGGGCTCCCGGAACAGCTGGACGACCTGTTCCAGAAAGGGCTTGTGCGGACCGTTGTACATGGGATCCGGCACGTACCTGATATGACTGCCGGAGACCCACTCGGCCATCTTGAAGCCGCTGTTGGTGACGATCTTGCCCTGCTCGGTCCACTTGCGGCCATACTTTTCCACGGCCCAGCGAGGCGCCGGAAAGGTGTCCGGAAAGGAAATGATGTACAGCAGGTAAGGCGTCGGCTGTTCGGTCTCGATGATCAGGGTCAGGTCGTCCAGCGCCCGGACGCCCAGCTGCGTCACGTCCGCGATCAGTCCCTGGTTGATCGCACGGGCGTTCTTGAAATCGTAGTAGAAATTCGCATAGACGTTCGCCGAAGCAGGATCGATGTTTCGCCGGAACGTGTATACGAAATCGTGGGCAGTGACCGGTCGTCCGTCGCTCCACCGGGCGCCGGGCCGTAGGTGGAAAGTCCATGTCAGGCCGTCATCGGACTGTTCATAGCGCTCGGCCGCGCCCGGGACAGGCTGCATGAACTCGTCGCGCCACATCAGCATTTCGAAGGGTCTTAACACCACCCCCTCATCGTCGTAGGGATGGATGCCGGAATCGAGGCTGCGCGGCTCCATGTTCATCACGCGGATGATCTGCCGGGAAAGAGGAGCGGCATCCGGAGGCATGATCTTGCCCACCGAGTTCTTACGCTGGCTCTGGCCGGGCTGGCTCTGGTTCGGTTGTCTCTGGGCGGGCTGGGCGGACTGGTTTGGCTGGCTATGGCCGGACTGGCTATGGCCGGACTGGCCGGACTGGCTATGGCCGGGCTGGACGGACTGGCTATGGCCGGACTGGAAGGACTGGCTATGGCCGGACTGGCCGGGCTGGCGATGCAGACCGGGGGATAAAGAGCAGGACACCAGGATCGCCAGGCCAGCGACCAGGGGAACGAATAGACGCACCGGACGCATAGGACGCCTTCCGGATAACGTGGACAGGCATGTAAGACGATATAGAGGCTGGAAAGTGCCGAAGCGCGGATTCGAACCGCGACGGGATTTCTCCCACTGCCCCCTCAAGACAGCGTGTCTACCAATTCCACCACTTCGGCGTCATGTCGAACTGCCGGCGAATGGATCGCCATGCAACGGTCGACAGGTCAGGGTGTGGTCCCTTGGTCCACGGGAGCGGCGGGCAGGCCCGGTTCCGCTTCAGGCAGTCCCTGGGCGGGAGACGCCTGCTGATTTCTGAGGGCTTCTTCCTGGATGATGCTGCGCGTGCGTTGCGCATCGTCGGGCAACAGGTTCAGGCCGATGACGATCAGCATGTAAAGCGTCGCCAGCACGGTCGTCACCTTGCCCAGGAACGTCGCGGCGCCCCGGCCGCCGAACATCTGGCCGGCCATACCGCTGGATGCGCCGCCTGCGCCGAAAGCGCTGGACAGGCCGCCGCCCTTTCCCGACTGCAGCAGGACAGAAAGGATCAGGACGAGACAGACAAGAACATGTATGGTAACTGCGGTGGTAAACACGGTGTGTATCCTTCGATTGGCGAACGGCTGCAGACGGTCAGGTTACGTCAGCCGCCGTCGATTCCCAGTCCGGCCCGGATAATGGCCTCGAAAGACGAGGCGTCCAGGCTGGCGCCACCCACGAGCGCTCCGTCGATGTGCGGACGAGACATCAGCGCGCCCGCGTTCTCCGGTTTTACGCTTCCTCCGTATTGAATTCGTATCCGTTCGGCGAAATCGTCGCCAAACATCTCCGCGATCACCGTCCTCAGGTGGCTGTGCACCCGGTCCGCCTGATCGGGGGTAGCTACTTTGCCTGTCCCGATCGCCCAGACCGGCTCGTATGCCAGGACGATGTCGTCGGCCGTTTCCGGCCTCGTATCCGACAATCCTTCTCGAATCTGCGCACCGACGACCTGCTCGGTGCGGCCGGCTTCACGGTCCTCCAGCGTCTCGCCGATGCAGAGGATCGGGGTGAGACCCGCCGAAATCGCCGATCTCACTTTTCCGTTGACGGTGCGATTCGTTTCATCGAAAAAAGTCCGCCTTTCGGAGTGTCCCAATATAACGTGCCTGCACCCCGAAGTCAACAGCATTCTGGCCGACACTTCCCCCGTGTACGCGCCTTCCGGCGCTTCGTGCATGTTCTGGGCGCCCAGTGAGATGGAACTGCCCGACAGCTGCGTGGACGCCACGGCCAGATGGGTGAATGGAGGGCACAAGACCAGGTCCGCGGACAGGGAAAGCGTTTCCGTCCGGTCGATCACCTCGGCTACCAGCGTAGCCCCGTCGACCACGTCGGTATGCATTTTCCAGTTGCCGGCGATGATCAGCCGACGGGCCGTCGTTTTCAAAGGCACTCCTATGGCATGCTAACCGAAAAACACCTGGGCAATATCATACAGTTCCATGTCGACCGTTCGAATCCTGCCGGTCACTTCGGAGAGCGGCACCGCTGCGATCTTCGAGCCCTGCAGCGCTACCATCTTGCCGAAGTCCCCGCTATGCAAAAGGTCGGACGCGGTAACCCCGTACCTCGTAGCCAGGACGCGGTCGTAGGGCGTCGGCGATCCGCCGCGCTGTATGTAACCCAGCGTGGTCACGCGGGTTTCGATCCGCGCCCGCCGTTCGATCTCGGCGCCGATCACTTCTCCGATGCCGCCCAAACGCACGTGTCCGAAATCATCGACCTGGTCGTCCTGGGTCACATGGCCCTGGGTGTCCTTCATCGTGAATCCTTCGGCGACCACGACGAGGCTGAAGGTCTTGCCCCCGTCGATACGCTGTTTGACGAGCGCGCAGACCTCGTCCAGGTCCATGGGCACCTCCGGAATCAGGATGCAGTCGGCGCCTCCGGCGATACCCGACTTGATCGCGATCCAGCCCGTATGCCTCCCCATTACCTCGATGACCATCACGCGGTGATGGGACTCCGCGGTCGTATGAAGGCGGTCAATGGCGTCGGTTGCGATCGTCACCGCCGTGTCGAAGCCGAAGGTCATGTCTGTTCCGACGATGTCATTATCGATCGTCTTCGGCAGGCCCACCATGGGAATGCCGGCTTCGTTCAGGGCGGCCGCCGCGCCGAGGGTATCCTCGCCTCCGATGGCTACGACGGCGTCCACACCCAGTTTCTCGACGTTTTCCTGGATTCGTTCGAGGTTGCCTTCGTCCTTCATCGGGTTGGTCCTGGAAGTACCCAGGATGGTGCCGCCCCGGTGAAGGATGCCGGACACGGAGACCAGATCGAGCGGACTGGTCTCGTTGGCGATCAGCCCGGCCCATCCGTTACGTATTCCCACGACCGTCGAACCGTACGTCTTTATCGATCGCCTGGTAACCGCCCTGATCGCGGCGTTCAATCCCGGACAGTCGCCGCCGCCCGTCAATATGCCGATATGCATTGTGGGGTTTCTCTCCCGCCTGAATGTGAGACTTTGGGGCATTTGCGCTCAGGCGCGCACGAACCGCGCGACTTGCGCGGCTTAAGGGCTCAGGCGCGCGCGGCGGTCAGTACAAATATCCTGCTGGTCCCTGCCTGAAGCAACGCCCGGGCACAGCTGTTCACCGTTGCCCCTGTCGTGAATATGTCGTCTACCAGCGATACCGAGGCGCCGCGCACCGCCTCGACCCCGCAGACTTCAAACACGCCATCGACGTTTGCCATGCGCGCGTCGGGGCTCAACGAAGTCTGCGTCGGCGTGTTCCGTTTCCGCGCAATCACGTTTTCCAATACCGGTATCCCTGTTACGTCCGATATGCCGTGCGCTATGTGCCCGCTCTGGTTATACCCTCTTTCCCGCTCCCGGAGTGGATGCAGGGGCACGGGAACAACGGCCGTAATATGCGCCATCCCCGGTTCCCGTTCAACCCTTTTCGCCAGCAGGGATCCAAGGAACCGCCCTATGCCGGGGCGGTTCCGGTACTTGAGCTGATGGATGAGATCTTGAAACGGCCGATTGAATTCGAACCCGGAAAGCACGCCGTCGAAATGGAAAGTACGGCCCGTACAGGCCGGACACGAGGCCAACGGCGTGTCCAGCGGACGGGCGCACCGTTCACAGTACGGCGCGTCGATCGAGAGCAGTTCCGACCCGCAGTCATCGCAGATGACGCGAAGTTCATCGAGAATCCGGCCTTTGCAGAGTACGCAGCACGGAGGGTAGACCAGGTCCGCAGCCGTTCGGATTATCCCGCGTAACATATTTCTGAATATATGGTTATGACACTCATTTACCGACGTATGACGAGTCTTGTACGGTCGATTCGTGCGAGACGGAGACGCTGAAAACACTCGCGTCCGTAGAAGCGGACCAGGTCCTTTGTTCCATGATCCCTTACCATATTTCAGTCTGAAACAGGCAGGATGATTTCGAATCTAAAACGAGATATCGGCGGGCACCCGCAGGCGGATCATCCGCCCTTGGAGACCTGTGCAGCCGCCGCGCCCGTGCGCGCCCGGGTTCGCTACGCGTCCGAACGCGTCCGAATCCGCTATGCGCGGCGAGGCCGGTTGCGCTCCGAACGTCGCCGGGCACGGTTTCTCAGCCATCCCAGTAGGAGGAATCCCACACCGCACAGGGCGATACTTATTCCCTGGTTCACGGACAGGATCGCGCTGCCCGCGCCACCAAGGCTGCCCAGTGTCATGCTGGATTCGTAGTACCTGAACAGATCGACGAAGAACCGGGTGACGGGTTCGACGATCAGCAGCACGGCGAAGATGAATCCGTCGAATCGCGGCTTGCGATCCAGCCAGAGTAACAGGCCGAAGAGTCCGAACCCGAGTACGGCGTTGTAAATCTGGGCGGGGTGAAGCGGTACGTCCGGGTAAAATGAGCCTGCCGCGCTGAACGCCGGGAAGACGACGCCCAGGGCGGACTCCGTCGGAAGTCCGAAACAGCAACCGTTCATGAAGCAACCGACACGGCTGATCCCGATGCCGAGAGCGATACTTGGCGCGAAGGCGTCGCAGGCCTTCCATACGGACAGCCTGTTCACGCGCAGGTACAGGATGGATACCAGGACCGCCGCGATGAAACCGCCGTACATGGTCAGTCCGGTCAGTCCGATCGAGCCGGAGCTTTGAAAGGGACTGATGATATCGAGGGGGTTGGCGCTGAACTCATTCCAGTGGGGAATGACGTACATGATCCTGGCGCCGACAATGCCCGCGAGCATGATGAGCAGGCTCATGTTGACCATCTTGTTCTGGTTCAGGCCACGGGCCCTGGACCGCCTGAGGGCCAGGAAAATCCCGACCAGAAAGGAAACGGCCAGCAACAGGCCGTAGGTACGCACAGTCAATGGGCCGATCTCAAAAAGTATGGGGTGCATTTTCTATCCTTGTTTGCTGCGGGAGATTGGAGTCAGTAGTCGAATCGATGACGCCAGACATTCAACAGAAGACCGCACAGAATCAGGCTGGTCAACAGAAATGAGCCGCCGTAGCTGAGAAATGGCAGGGGTAAGCCGGCGATTGGCAGCACACCGACGGCCATCCCCACGTTCATAATCACGTGAAAAGTAAAAACGGATACGCAACCGGCCGCAAGCAGCGCCTGGTACCGGCTCCTGACGGTCATGGCGATATGGATGCCGATGAGTATGAAGGCGTAGTACAGTCCGAGGACGAAGACCGAACCCGCAAATCCGAATTCTTCGGCGATGACGGAAAAGACGAAATCAGTATGCTGTTCGGGGAGGAAGGCCAGGTTGGTCTGGGACCCCTGCAGAAATCCGCGCCCGGTCAGTCCACCCGAACCGATGGCGATTTTGGACTGGATGATCTGGTAACCCGCTCCCTTTGGATCGGCCTGGGGATTCAGAAAGGTCTCTACGCGCTTCTGCTGATAGTCATGCAAAGAATCCCAAAGCGGTTCGGCGCCCAGGCCTACGCCCAGGTGTGCCACAACCAGGAATACGGTGACAAACCGGGGAGGCCACTTCAAATACATGATCCCGGCCACGATCAGAATGAAAACCGACCAGATGACCCAGTCGAACCCGCTTACGACGCCGATTACGACGCCGATCAGGGGAGAAACCATGAGAACCAGTTCAAGGACGCTCAACCCCGCCCACAGGAGCACGCCGCACAGGATAGCTCCGAAAACGATGGAAGTGCCCAGGTCCGGCTGCGACATGATTAAGAACACGGGCAAAGCCACGATCGCCATGCAGGTGACCATGACCGCGGGCCGTCTGATGTTGGACCGCACCTGGGAGAGATAGTGCGCGAGCGCCATGATGACGGCGATCTTCGCCAGCTCGGAAGGCTGTATGCCGATGAAGCCGAGCCTTATCCAGCGACTGGATCCTTTGACCGTTTCGGAGGCCAGAACAATGGCCAGCAGGATCAACACCAGGACGAATACGGGTATGGTTATGGCCTGAAGGAACCGGATGGGTAACAACGAAGTCACGTACATGACCCCGATGCCGACCAGGAACCACATGGACTGAAGCACGTAACGGGACAAGCCCAGGCCGGTTGCATCCCGCGCGGCGCTGTAGATCACGATGATGCCGATCACGGACAAAAGGATGGATATGATGACGAGCGTGCGGTTTAAGTGGATTTCCATGGTACTTCTGGCGAGTCTCCCGGGGCAAGGGTCAATAGGCGGTTTCTTCGTACGCACGGCCGACACCAGGCCGGTCCTCGAGGGAAAGCCAGGCGTCGACCACCCGCCGTACGACGGGCACGGCGGAGCCCGAAGGCGCATTCTCCATGATCGCCGCCACGGCTATGCGGGGCGCTTCAGCCGGAGCGTACGCGATTAACCAGGAATGAGACAGGCCGTGTGGATTCTCTGCCGTGCCCGTCTTTCCCGCCACTTGCGCGTAGGGCAACCGCGCCGACCTCGCAGTCCCTTCATTCACCACGGCGATCATGGATTCCCGGATCAGGCGCAGCGTTTCCAGGGAAACAGGCAGCCAGCCCCTGATCCTCGGCCCACCGGTTTCCAACGTTTCTCCTTCGGACGACTCCACCCGGTCGAGTATGTAGGGCTTGTACAATACCCCGCCATTCGCCACTGCAGCCGCCATCATCGCCATCTGCAGCGGGGTGACGAGAAGCTCGCCCTGGCCGATCGCCAGATTGAGTATCTTGCCCGGAGTCCAGACACGATTCCTCGCCGGATCGTAATAATCGGCATCGGGAACCAGCCCGCCTCGTTCGTCACCCGCGTCGAAGCCGGTAGGGGCTCCGAAGCCGAAGCCCCGCGCGTACTGTGCCCAGCGATCCAACCCCAGCCGGTGTCCCACCTGGTAGAAGTAGACATCGCAGGAATTGGCCATGGCGGTCATGAAAGACATGGAACCGTGACCGGAAGTCCAGCATCCCGCCCAGCGATTGCCGAACCGGTAACCGTGATTACAGGCCTGGAAAACCGTGGCCGGCGTGACCAGCGCTTCCTCCAGCGCCGCGCCGGCCGTGACGATCTTCATCGTGGACGCCGGTGGATACAGCCCGTCCCGGGTCCGGTCCAACAGGGGTTTCAGCGGATGGTTGCGCAGCGTATCCCACTCGTCCTGGGGAATCCACTCCGTGAACAGGTTCGGGTCGTATCCGGGCCGGCTCACGACCGCGATGACCGCGCCGGTCATGGGATCCAGCGCGACCAGCCCGCCAGCCAGGCTGTCGGGAATCGCCTCCTCGGCAACGGCCTGTATGCGGGTGTCCAGGGTCAGGTATACGTTGTTTCCCGTCTCCGGCAGAAGGGCCGGCATGCCGGGTAACGGGCCGAGGTCTTCGCCGCGGGCGTTTACTTCCATGAACTCCAGGCCGTTCTGGCCGCGCAGGTGATGTTCGAAGGATTTCTCGACCCCCAGTTTCCCAATGATGTCGCCGGACCGGTATCCCTCCTCGGTCCGTTCCTCGAGTTCCTTCCGGTCGATTTCAGCAACGTAGCCGAGCATGTGGCTCGCCAGCATTCCCATACCGTACATCCGGCCGGGGGTTATCTGAACCAGTACGCCGGGCAGGTCCAGCAGATGTTCTTCGACCCGGGAAGCGATTTCAAATGAGACATTCCGCTGGACGGGTACGGGATTGAAACGGTTCACGGACGGATCGCGTATGCGCCTGCGTATGGCCAGGGGATCCCGCCCGGTCAGTTCCGCCAGGTAGTCCACGGTCTCGTCGGAAGTCTCGAAGGGAGCGGCGGCGATGGTATAATATGGCGTGTTCTCCGCCAGGACGACCCCGTTTCGGTCCAGGATCAGTCCTCGCAGCGCCTCGAGCACGACGGGCCGAATCCGGTTCCGTTCAGAATGCGCCCGGTACTCGTCGCCCGATATGACCTGAAAATAGAACAGGCGAACGACCAGCAGCAGAAACAGCGCGGTGACGATACCGATGAAAAGTTTCAGCTGGCCCCGGTGCGTGGGGCTGCTATTCTGGAAAGAGCCACCGGACATTGATCTGTCCCTGTCGAAGAGTCAATGCGAGTACGAGCAGCAGGGCCACGGCGACGGTGTAGAGCATCGTGGGCAATGATACCGTTGCCAGCATGTAAACCGATTCAGCCAGTTGGAATCGGGTGAATACCATCCAGTAGACGGCGGCGTGGACCAAGTTGGCGACCACCAGCGTGAGCAGGAGGGTGGAGAGGCTGTCCCGGTAGAGCGTGTTGCCGGCTATACCCACGCCGTATGCGACCAGGGTATTGCACATGGCGTTGAGACCCAGGTTCTGAGGCGTGCCGTTGAAATCCTCCAGCAGCCCTATGCTGAAGCCCAGGATGGTCCCCCAGAAAGCGCCCGATCCCATGGCGCCGTAGATCAGGACCAACAATACGAAATCGGGCCTGATGTTCCGAATGGCGATTTCCTGTCCCCAGGTACTGTCGATTACAAAGGCCAGGAACAATAGGATAGCGTGTTTTAAATGCATGGAATAGCTGGCTCATAAAATCCGGCTCTACATACCCTTAGTCATTCGACCTGGAGCGTATCGGCCGCGGCAGGCGTTTCTTCACCCGCGATCACAAACACCTCCTCCAGGCGATTGAATTCAACCGCGGGAGTGATCGACACCTGTTTGAAGAGGTTCCGGCTTCCCAGCGCGATGTGGCTGATCCTGCCGATAGGCAATCCCGAAGGGAAGGTCTCCCCCAGGCCCGATGTCACCACGCGGTCGCCGAGACGGACATCGGCCCGCAAAGGCAACTGCATGTTCAACGCGTCGCTCTGGTAACGGATGATTCCCTGTTCCCTGCTTCGCTGGACCAGACCGCTGATACGGCAGTTTCTATCGGTCAGCAGTTGAACGTAGGACGAGGTCAGGCCGACTTCTATGATTCTCCCGAGGACGCCGTCTTCCATGACTACGGCCATGTACTTGCGGATCTGATCGGCGCGGCCCACATCGATGATAATGGTGTTCAACCTCTGGTCGGAGTTCCAGCCAATGACTTCGGCGGGCACATAGGTGAATTTCTCTCTATCCTTGAGACTGAGGAGACCGCGCAGCCGCTGGTTCTCGAATCTGCGTTCCTCGAGGTCGGCGGCCTGCAGTTGCATCTGGACGAGTTTCTGGCGTAGCAGATGGTTTTCGCTTTTGAGGTTGAAATACGACGGGATGAAGGCGAACACTTCCTGAACGGGCGTCAGCACCGTCAACCAGACGATCCGCGTGATACCGACCTGTCTCTGCGGGGACGCCGTCAGAAGCAGGATCGAAACGACCATGGCGAGAGCGAAAGCGGTGTACTGGCGATGATGGTACAGAACATAAAAGAACCGAAACATGCTAGTCCTTCAGGACGCTCAGCATGGTCTCGAAGGCGGCGAAGTTCTCTATGATCTTTCCCGCTCCCCGGACAACCGAGGTCATGGGTTCCTCATCGAGCCTTACCGGCAGCTTGGTCTCCTTCGTGATCTGCCGGTCCAGGCCAGGCAGGCGGGACCCGCCGCCGCTGATGATGATTCCGCGGTCTATGATATCGGCCGCCAGTTCCGCCGGTGTCGATTCCAGGGTCTGCCGCACCGCCATGATCACCCCGTCGAGGGGCTGTGAAAGGACCCTGCGGATCGCCAGGGAGTCGACCACGACGGATCGCGGGATTCGGTCGATCAGGTCGAGCCCCTTTACCGTCATTTCCAGTTCCTTGTCGAACACGGGATAGGCCGACCCTAGTTTCCACTTGATCTGTTCGGCCATATTGAAACCGATCTGAAGGTTGCAGTCGTTCTTCATGTGGTTGATGATGGCCTCGTCCATTTCATCGCCGCCGATGCGGACCGACTTGGCCGTCACGATGCCTCCCAGGGAAATCACGGCGATCTCCGACGTCCCGCCGCCGATATCGATGATCATGCTGCCCACCGGTTCATCCACGGGCAGGGAACAACCGATGGCGGCCGCCATGGGTTCGGATATCAGCATCACTTCCTTGGCGCCGGCACGCTCCGCCGAATCCCGTACCGCTCTCATTTCGACATCGGTCACCCCCGAGGGGATACATGCCACGACACGGGGCCGAATGAAGAACGAGTTCTTGAGGACCTTGCGGATGAAGTACCGAATCATGGCTTCCGTGTACTCGAAATCGGCGATCACGCCATCGCGCAACGGACGGTGCGCCTTGAGATCGGGCGGTTCTCTGCCGAGCATGACTTTCGCCTCGGCGCCCACGGCAACGACTTTCTCGGTACGGGTGTTGACGGCCACCACGGATGGCTCGTTGATAACTATGCCTCTGCCGCGGACATATACGAGCGTATTGGCTGTACCCAGATCGATGCCGATATCATTCGAGAAGAAGTCCGGCAGGTTAAAACGCATTGTACGTCTCCTTGATTCCTTCAGAAACCTTCGAACCAGGCGCGGCTACCGGCCGGAATCAGGCCGATATGCGCTTCAAGTCGGCCAGATGGCGATGAGACACTCCCATTCCACCCAGCCCGCAACGGTCCGGCCGAGGACCGTGGTAGTCCGATCCGCCGGTGGTGACCAACCCGTGCCTGGACGCCAGCTGTCCATAGTATCGTCGGGCCGTTTCAGTATGGTCCGGGTGGATAACCTCCAGGCCGTCCAGGCCGGATTCGACGAATCCAGGTATCAGTTCGTCCCGACGAAGGGATCCCGGATGGGCAAGCACCGCCACGCCGCCGGCCTTGTGTATGATCTGAATCGCATCCTCTACGGAGAAAAACACCTTGGGCACATACGCGGGTGCGTGGTTGCCGAGGTACCGGTTGAAGGCGTCCTGCAGCGACTCGGCCTGGCCGCTTTCCACCAGCGCCCTGGCGATATGCGGTCTGCCGATGCTGGCCTTTCCGTCCCCTGCCTGGGCGGTGACCGATTCCAGTTCGAGGGCCATCCCCAGGTCGTTTAGCTTCTCCACGATACGCTTCGCCCGACTCAACCGGTGCGACCTGAAAGTCTCCAGGTAAGAAAGCAGTTCCCTGCTTTCGGGATCGAAGAGATAACCCAGGACGTGTACATCGGATGCGCCTTCCCGCGCACTGAGTTCCACGCCGGGCACGATCTCCAGGTCCCGGGCAGATACGCGTCGCGCCCGCTCCACGCCGTCCACCGCGTCATGGTCAGTAATCGCCAGTGCGCACAAACCGGCGGCGCGTGCTTTCGAAACGAGTTCTTCCGGGGAATCCACGCCGTCCGAACAGTCGCTGTGGGCGTGTAAATCAATATAGCGATCGACGCTCATTCGGCACAAATCATTTCGAGACTACGATTCAGTCTGCCGATCATGTCCTCGTAGTCGTGCTGCTTGTTCTTTTCCTTCTCGACGACTTCTGCAGGCGCTTTTTGCACGAACTGCCCGTTTGCCAGGCGGTTGCGGACTTTATTCAACTCCTGTTCGACCCGGTTTCTTTCCTTCGACAGACGTTCCGTCTCGATTTCCAGGTCAATCAGTCCGACGAGCGGAATGTAGAACTCCATGTCTCGCAGTACGCCGGACGCGCAACCGGCCGGCCGGGCCTCGTCACCGTCGGCAAACGCTATCACGCTTCCGGCAAGTGACCGGACCGTCGCGGCCTCGTCTGACAGTACGTCGATCAGCCGCGCGTCCGCGACCCGGCAGTACACCGTCATCTCCCGGGTGGGATGTACCCTGAAATCGGCGCGCACGCCCCTTATGGCCCCGATCAGTTCCTGGATGAAACGTACATCCCGTTCCACGTCCGCCTGAATCCGGTCCGGTTCCACTTCCGGCCAGGGCGCGACGGCGATGGCGGGCGATTCCGCGTCATCATCGGCCAGATAGGGCCTCGATTGCTGCCAGATTTCTTCGGTGATGAACGGCATGAATGGATGAAACAGGCGCAATGTCCGCTCCAGGACGAACAGGGCCGTTCGCCGCGCTTCGTCTCCGGACCGGGCGTCCGTTTCGTCGTATACCCGCTGCTTGATCGCTTCGAGGTACCAGTCGCAGAAGTCGTGCCGGAAGAAATCGTAGAGCAGCAGCGCCGACTCGTGGAAGGCGTATTGCTCCAGGGACCGGGTTACCTGCTCGACGGTTCTCGTAAGTCGTGACAAAATCCAACGGTCCCAAAGGTTTATGGGAATCAAGGGTTCGGAGGCAGGGCCGGGTGCGAAGCCGGAGTCGGGTTCGGAGTCGGGTTCGGGTTCGGCCTGTTTCTGATGCATGAGGACCAGCCGCGCGGCATTCCACATCTTATTCGCGAAATTCCGACCTACTTCAACCTGGTCGTTGGAATAAAGCAGATCCTGTCCGTGCGGCGCGATCAGCATCATGGCATATCTCAGCGCGTCGGTGCCATAGGTGTCCATCACCTCGAGAGGATCGGGTGAATTGCCCAGCGATTTACTCAGTTTGCGTCCCTTGATGTCGCGGACCAGGCTCGTGAGATAGACATCGTCGAAGGGCCGGTCGTCCATGAATTCGTAGCCCATCATCATCATGCGGACGACCCAGAAGAACAGGATATCGTGACCGGTGACCAGCGTGGAGGTGGGATAGAAGGTCGCGAGTTCCCCGGTCCGTTCCGGCCAGCCCATGGTCGAAAAGGGCCACAGGGCCGACGAAAACCACGTGTCGAGCACGTCTTCGTCCTGGCGCAGGACGCCGTGTCCGCAGCGGCCGCAACGGTCGGGCGCCTCGACGCCCACGTGCACGTTTTCGCACGAATCGCAATACCAGACCGGGATGCGGTGTCCCCACCATAACTGACGGGAAAGACACCAGTCCTCGATGTTCTCGAGCCAGTGGCGGTACGTCTTTTCCCAGTGCGCCGGCGTAAAAGTTGGCATGCCGTCTTCTTCCAGGGCGCGCAGGAGACGACGGGCGAGCGGCCGGGTCTTCAGAAACCACTGGCGCGAAAGACGGGGCTCGAGGACCGAATCGCATCGCTGGCAGTGGCGCACGGCGTGGACGTGCCCGTCGATCTGTTCGAGCAGTCCCAGCTCTTCGAGGTCCTTGACGACCCTTCGCCTGCATTCGAACCGGTCCAATCCGCTGTAGGCGGGGCCCGCGGCTTCATTCATCAGGCCGTCCTCGTCCATGATCACGAGCCGGGGCAGGTCGTGTTTGCTCCCGAGCATGAAATCGTTGAAATCATGGGCCGGCGTCACTTTCACGGCGCCCGTACCGAACGCCATGTCTACCAGCTCCGCGTCCGCGACGACCGGGATCGTCTGGTCCGTCAATGGCAGCTTCACCCGTTCGCCCACCAGGTGGGCGTGGCGATCGTCCTCCGGGTGGACGGCCACCGCCGCGTCGCCCAGCATGGTCTCCGGTCTCGTCGTGGCGATACTGATTCCACCTTCGCGGTTCGCCAGGGGATACCTGATCTGCCACAACGATCCCTGCTCGTCCCGGGGAACGGCCTCCTCGTTGGACAAGGCCGTATTGCATCGGGGGCACCAGTTGATGATGCGATCGCCCCGGTAGATCATCTTCTTTTCGAACAGCGATATGAATACCGTGGCAACCGCCCTGGAAAGCCCTTCATCCATGGTGAAGCGCTCGCGCTTCCAGTCACAGGAGCATCCCAGTTCCTTCAGCTGGCGGACGATCGTACCGCCGTACTGCTCCCGCCATTTCCATACTTCTTCGAGGAATCTCTCGCGGCCTATTTCCTCGCGGTCGATGCCCTGCTCGGCGAGCGTTCGCTCCACGACCACGTGCGTGGCGATACCGGCATGATCCGTTCCCGGCATCCAAAGGGTCTCGAAGCCCTGCATGCGCTTGAACCGGACAAGCACGTCCTGGATCGTGTTGTTCAGCACGTGTCCGAGGTGGAGTATGCCGGTGATGTTCGGAGGGGGTATGACGATGGAATAGGGCGGCTTGCCGGAGGCCGGGTCGGCGTGGAAGAACTCGTTTTCTTCCCAGAACGCGAACCACTTCCGTTCGACGGTACCGGGATCGTACTGCGGGGGCAAGCCCTCGGCCATATCGGAACGTTTCTCCCTGTCGTATCGAGTGTTACAGAATAAAACAGGTTATGGAATGGCCGTAATCAGACCGGAAACCGGACAGGTAAGACTACGCCCTCCATCGGGATGGTATCTCGAAAGCGGCAATGCGAATACAATCTGCCTCAAAATACCGTCCCGACGCGGACCTGTCAATCTAATTTGGGCGGCGGCCCAGTTACCCGAATCACCCGTGAGGGCGCGGGATGATGCGGATTGCTACGAACCGAAAGCCCGCCTGCGGCGCATGTAGGTCGGCACGTCCAGCCCGTTGTTGTCCGCCGCGTCGTCGGAAGGGTCGCCGACGGCCACTTCTTCCGATTCGAACCCGTTGCGCTTGACGCGCTGGAAAGCCGGAGTCTCCAGTTCGTCCGGCCGGTCCGGCTGAAACTTCAGGATGTTGCGCGTCAACATTTCGTCAGGCGAAGACATCGCCTGGTCCAGCCCCGTGGCGATCAACGTGACCCGTATCCTGCCGTCGATCGTTTCGTCAAGGACCGTACCAAAGATGATGTTGGTATGTCCCGCGGCGGCCTGGACCGTAGTCATCACTTCTTCCACTTCGAAAAGGGTCATATCCTGCCCACCGGAGATATTGAGCAGAATGTCCTTGGCCCCGTCGATGTTCATGTCCGCGAGCAGCGGATGCTTCATAGCCTTTTCAGCCGCCTCCAGCGCGCGTTTTTCCCCTTCGGCCTCGCCGGTTCCCATCAGGGCCTCGCCCTTGTTCTCCATGGTCGTCTTGATGTCTGCGAAATCGACATTGATCAGACCGGGCATGGTAACGAGGTCCGAAATGCCGCGCGTGGCCTGCAACAGGACCTCGTCGGCCACCTTGAGCGCGTCCTTGAACGTAGTGTTGTGGCTCACGGCTTCTTTCAGTTTCTGGTTCGGTATGATCACCACTGTATCCACGTGTTCCTTCAACGCGGCGAGCCCGGTTTCGGCGTTCGCCGCCCGCTTGGGTCCCTCGAAGGCAAACGGTTTGGTGACGACCCCGACGGCCAGCACACCCAGTTCCTTCGCAATCTCAGCGATTACGGGCGCGGCGCCGGTTCCCGTGCCACCCCCCATACCGGCCGTGATGAAAACCATGTCGATATCGGTAAGGTGTTCCGCGATTTCGTCCCGGCTCTCCTCCGCGGCCTTGCGCCCGACGTCCGGATTGGCGCCGGCGCCGAGTCCCCTGGTGATTTCATGCCCCAGCTGGATCTTGTACTTTACATTGGAACCAGCCAGGTCCTGCGCGTCGGTGTTGGCGACCAGAAAATCAACGCCCGGCACGCCGATTTCAACCATGTGGTTGACGGCGTTCTTGCCGGCCCCGCCCACGCCGACGATCTTCATGCGGGCAAACAGTCCCGGTTCCGCATCGAAGTCGAATGTAGACATTTACCGCCTCCTTCTAGTTGGGATTGAACTAGCGAACCTCACAAACCGCATAATCAGTACAAACACGCATGATCGGTGGCGCGGCCATGCTACATCATGGCGACAATCCGGCTTCTCACGCGATCCAGCCATCCTTCTTCCGTATCGTGGTACCACTCCTTGCCGGACGGGTTTTCCGCCGCGTAGTGTAACAGGCCCACCCCCGTTGCGTACAAGGGGGCGATCCCGTCCTTCTCCAGATCGAGATCAACCTCCGGCACCCCGATTTTAGCCGACATGCCGAAGACCTGTTCCGCCAGTTTCGCTACGCCCGGCATCAACGCTCCCCCGCCTGTGATAACGATACCGGTGCGGACCAGGTGTTCGAGACCGCTGTTCCTGATCTCCTCCCGCGCGAGGACCAGGAACTCCTTGATCCGCGGTCCCGCCACGTATGCCAATTCCTCCCTCGTCACCTGGCGCGTCTCGCGTCCGCCTACACCGGGCACTTCGATCATGTCGTCCCGGTCCGGGCGGACATAGACCGCACTCGCGTAACGCCGCTTTATTCGCTCGGCATCCTCATGGGGCGTGCGGAGACCGATTGCGATATCGTTCGTCAGGTTGATTCCACCGGCGGGTATGACCGACGAATGCCGCACGCTGCCGTCGTGGAACAGCGCGACGTCCGTGGTGCCCCCGCCCAGGTCGAGCAGAACGACACCCAACTCCTTCTCGTCGGCAGTGAGCACCGCATGGCTCGCGGCGATGGTATCCAGAACGGGTACCTTGACCTGGACCCCGGACTGCATGATGCAATTGCGCACGTTCTGCAACGGGGTGATCGCCCCGGTCACAACGTGCACGAGCACTTCGAGCCGGACGCCGGACATGCCGCACGGGTCACGGATCCCTTGCTGGTCGTCCACGATGTAGTCCTGTGCAAGTACGTGGATAACCTGGCGGTCCGTGGGAATCCTCAGGGCCGTCGCGGAATCGCAGGCGCGGGCGACGTCCTTGCGTGTCACGACCTGGTCCCCGTCCGACGCAACGGCCACGACGCCACGGCTATTGACGCTTTCGATGTGATCGCCGGAACACCCGACATAGACCTCCTCGACATTGACGCCGGCCGCCTGTTCCGCCTCAAGCAGCGCTTCCGCGACCGAGCGTGCGGCCTGGTCCATATCGACCACGACACCTCGCCTGATGCCCTGGGACGCGCTCATGCCCTCGCCCAGGATCTCGAGGCCGGCGTCTGTCATTTCGCCGATCAATACGACCGTTTTGGTGGTGCCCAGGTCGAGTGCGGCTATAAAATCTCGGGTCATGCGAAACTCCTTTTACCGCTACGAACGGTTGCCTGGGGACCGGCTGGTTACGATCGGACGGACGATAACCTGGTCCTTGAAACGCAGATCGATGAGCCGGGTCCTGATGGCGTCGGCCTCCAGCCGTTCCACCGTTCGTTTGAGCATTTCGATCTTTCTGGGGTAGTGCCCCGTCCCGAACCGAATGGCCAGCCCGCCTTCAACCATATAGGCGATCGGGTCGTTGGGGCTGGACACGTGAATCTCGGACAATTCGTTGTACATTCCCGGAGACATCGCCCTGAGTGCCCGCATCAGGTACAGCGCGCGGCCTATCGCGGGATTGGCCAGCATTTCTTCCCTCAGCGTTTCGAAATCCCGGTCCCGCGAGTCCGCGGCGCCCGGTGCCGACCGGTCCGACCAGGCCGAACGACGGCCGGAACCGTCGACGGTGATTACGGGAAGGTCCGGCAACCCCTTACCCGGAGATAGCGGGATCAGCTCGTTGCGTCCGGTGACTCCGTACAGGCGGTCCAGCTGCACGAACGCAATGGGTTGCCTTTCTTCTACCCGTACGACGACGGTACCGGGCAGTCTCCTGTTCAGCGCGACGCGTTCGAACCGCCGGTCGAGCATCAGCCGCCGTTCGGATTCCACGAGGTCGGCCGACCAGATGTTCCTTTCCCTTTCGAGGCCGGATATCGCTATGATCTCCGCTTTATCCACGGTGACGTTCCCCGCCACGTCGATGGTGTTCAGATCGAACGCCGGCGAGGTCTTCGTCCACCTGGACAGTGCCAGGCTTCCCATGACCAGACCCGTCGTCGTGCCCAGGACGATCAGCACGACCGCGAGTCCGAGCATCATCCGGTATATGTTACGCATCCTGATCGTGTTCATATCACGCCCGATTTCATTACGCGCACCTCGAGTTCGAGGGCTACACCGGTCCGCTGCAAGACGCGTTCGCGAACCATGTCGATCAGCCGCAGCGCGTCCGATGCCGTCGCGCCGCCCTGGTTGATAACAAAATTCCCGTGGACATCGGACACCTTCGATCCTCCGACCTGAAGTCCCTTGCAGCCGGCCGCGTCGATCAGCCTTCCGGCCCTGTCGCCATCGGGATTCTTGAACATGCAACCGGCGCTCTGGTCCGAGGACGGCTGCGTACGCTTTCGGTATTCGGTGAAGTTCCGTATGCGTTCGTATACGTTTTCCGGTTCATCCGGAGTCAGTCTGAAGACCGCTCCGGTCACGATGGCGTCCGGATCTATATCGCTTCCACGGTAGGAGAACCCGGCCTCGGAAGCCTCAATCGTCACGATGTCGCCGGGAGGCCGTATCAGCTCGATGGACTCGAGCACCGCGCCCAGATCACTCCCGTGGGCTCCGGCGTTGCCCCGGATGGATCCGCCGACCACTCCCGGTATCCCCGTACAGAACTCAAGACCGCTCAGGCCGCCGGCCGCCGCGGTCCTGGCGAGACGAGGCAGGCTGACGCCGGCGCCCGCCCGGATGCAATCACCTTCCTGTTCCAGGTGCCACAGCGTCCCTACCGCCGGGGCCGCGCCCCGAACCTTGATCACCAGTCCACGGAAGCCCTCGTCCGCAAAGAGTATGTTGCTCCCGTTTCCCATCACCAGCCAGGGGATCTCCCGCACGCTGGCGGCGGTGACCACTTCCACGAGTTCCGAGCGGGTCTCAGGCAGACACAACAGGTCTGCCGGTCCCCCGGCCCGGTAGGTGGTATGCAGGTCGAGGCCTTCGTTGACCCGGAGCCGGTCGGCCGGTATCGACCCACCGAGGATTTCAGCGATCTCCATGGGACCGGACTCCCCGTTTCCGCAGCAGGTCGCAGACCTGCCGTCCTACATCGTCGATATCCCCGGCACCGAGCGTCAGCACCAGGTCCCCTTCTTCGAGATCGTCCACCAGCGCGGCCGCGACCCGGTCCTTGTCCGCCATGTACGCGACCCCTTCTCCGAATGCGCTCGCGGCCCGGACGATCTCCTCGCCCGTAACCCCGTCCCGCGGCGTTTCCCTGGCGGGATACACATCCGTAACGATCTTGCGGTATGCCGGGAACCGGCCGAGAACGCGCCCGAATTCGCGGCACAGACGCCGGGTACGGCTGTAGAGGTGCGGTTGGAATACGACAAACATGCGCCGGGCTCCAGCATTCGACACGGCACGGAGCGCCGCCTCGATTTCCACGGGATGATGGGCATAGTCGTCCACCACCGCGATGCCTCCAATCCTGTCCAGAACTTCGAAACGCCTCCTCAATCCCCGGTATTCCGCGAGGGCCGCCAGGGTCCGCTCGACGGGGATTTCGAGATAGTCGGCCACGCCGACGGCCGCCAAGGCGTTGGCCAGATTGCACTCGCCGGGCTGAGGCAAGACCAGCCTGCCGGCGGGTACGTCCCGCACGAACAAGTCGGCGGAAATGCTCCAGCCCTTCGACGCTATACGATCCGCCCGGATACAGGCCCGCTCGGAGAACCCGTAAGTCACCAGCCGGCGGCGCAACGTTGGGCTGATCCTCCGGATGCCCGGGTCGTCGGCACACACGAACACCGGCCTGTCCGAAGGAACGAGATGGGCAAAGACGGTGAAGGCTTCATCTATGGCCTCCTGCGAACCGTAGTATTCCAGGTGATCGGCGTCCACCGAAGTAATCACGGCCGTCATCGGGTCCAGGGCATGGAACGAGCGATCGTACTCATCGGCTTCCACGACCATCCAGGGACCGCTGCCGCGCCGGACGTTCGATCCGTTCTCGGTCATGACCCCGCCTATGGCAGCCGCCGGATCCAGACCCGCGGCGGCCAGTACCGTTACGATCATAGCCGAAGTGGAAGTCTTTCCGTGGGTACCCGACACGGCGATGCCCTGTGTGCCGCGCATCAGCATGCCGAGCAGTTCGGCGCGGCTGACGGAACGCCGGTCCAGCCGGCGGGCCGCTTCGAGCTCGGGATTGTCCTCCGGTATGGCAGATGAGTATACGATCAGGTCCGCGCCCGCCGCGTTGTCCGGGTCGTGGTCGTGAAAGACGGACGCTCCCAGATCGCTGAGACGGTCCGTCAGCCGCGTTCTCCTGAGATCGGACCCGCTTACTTCGTATCCTCGTTCGAGCATCAGTTCAGCCAGACCGCTCATTCCGATTCCGCCTATGCCGATGAAATGCGCGTGACGGCATGCGATTGCCGGTTCATGCCGGTGGGTCAGATCAGTCATACTGCAGCCTCTGGCGACGATAGGTTATTCTGGATATATTCAGCAGTATCCCGATACTCATCATGCAGAAGAGCAGCCAGGACCCCCCATAACTCAGAAAGGGAAGCGGCAGCCCCGTGGTCGGCAGCAGGCCCGTCACCACCCCGATGTTCACAAGCACGTGCATCGAGATGAGGATGGTCAGTCCCGACGCCAGGAAAAACCCGAAGGCGTCAGGCGCCGTGCGGGCGATGCGAAACCCCCTCCAGGCGAACACGACAAAGAGGCCCAGTACCGCCAGCGAACCCAGAAATCCGAATTCCTCGCCGATCACCGCGAACACGAAATCGGTATGGGGATCGGGAAGAAACAGAAACTTCTGCCGGCTCTGCCCCAGGCCGTTCCCCAATACGCCTCCCGTACCCAGGCCGATCAGCGCTTGTTGCAGCTGGTAATCCGCGCCTTGCAGATTGACGGCCTGATCAACGGAATTGCCGAAAAGCCGATCGAAATAGGCCATGAGACGCTGCCGGCTGTGCGCGGACGAGTGAAGCTTGAAGTAGAGCGCCGGAAGCACGATTCCCACGGCGCTTGCCAGGTGCAGCAATTGGGCGCGGCCGACGTAGAGCATGGCGAACGAGGTCGCCACCAGCACGATTGCGGTGCCGTAATCGGGCTGCAGACCGATGAGAAGACAGGTGATCGCGACCGCCGCAAGGCCGGGCAAAAAACCGATAAGGAATCGGTCCATGACGTTATGGCGACTGTCCAGCCAGTAGGCCAGGTATATCACCAGGGCGATCTTGACGCCCTCCGCGGGCTGAATCGTCACGGAGAACAGGTTCAACGTGCGCGTCGCTCCACGGATGGTCATGCCGAAATCGGGAACGAACAAGAGCACCAGGAACACCATGCCGATGGCGAGCAGGACGGGGGACCACTTCCTCAGATGCCGGTAATTCAGGCTGGCGAACAGGATCAGGATGGCGATTCCGAGGATCAGTCTCACCAGGTAGCGTTTTACGAAAAACCCGCTGTCCCCGGAAAACATTTCCTCGGCGACAGCCGAACTCGCGCTGTAGACCATGACTGATCCCACGCAGAGCAGAAGCAGGGAAGAGACCAGAAGTGGAAGATCGATTCGCTGATGTAACACGGAGTTACCCCGTTTCGGTCTGCCCGAGCGCCTTTTCAAGGGATGCCACGATGGTTTCCATTCGCATGCCGCGCGATCCCTTTACGAGTATGACGTCGCAGTCTGCGATTTCCGCCATTACCGCGGCTGCGGCCTCGTCGTTGGAAAGACAGGACACCACGCGAGAAACCGGCATGCCGTCCGCCACCGCGGCTTCGGAGATTCCTCGAGCCAGTTCGCCCACCGTGACGATCCGATCCGCCACGACCGCGGCGCGTTTTCCGATTTCCCTGTGCGCCTCCCTGCCCAGATCGCCCAGTTCCAGCATGTCGCCGAGGACGACCAGCTTTCGGCCGTCGACGACCGCCAGCGCGTCCAGGGCCGCCTTCATGGAAGACGGATTGGCATTGTATGTGTCGTCTATCAGGTGCACGGCGCCTGCCTTCCGGTACGCCATGCGCATGGGCGTGGGCTCGACGGCCTTAAGCGCTCGGGCGATGCCCCGGTCGTCGATCCCCGAAAGCCTGCCCACCGCCACGGCGGCCGCGGCGTTCATGACCTGGTGCGCCCCCATCAGGTTGATTCGAAAGGAGGCACCGTCCGACAATGTGAAAGTCGATCCCGACAGTTCGGTCCTGGTCCGCGACAGCCTGACGTCGGCCCCTGCGCCTCGCCCGAACGTAACGACCCGCGCCGGGCTGCGACCGGCCTGTTTCATCACCAGGGGGTCGTCCGCGTTCAATACCGCGTTTCCACCTTCCGGCAGGTGGTCGAGGATTTCGCCCTTGGCCCGGGCGATTCCTTCGATCGACTCGAAAAACTCGATATGCGCGGGTCCCACGTTGGTTATAACGCCGACGGTCGGACGGGTCATCCGGGACAGCCGGTCCAGTTCACCTGCCCGGTTCATGCCCAGTTCCAGAACCGCGGCGCCGTGGTCCTCACGCAGCGAGAACAGCGCTTCGGAGACACCCAGCTGGCTATTCAGGTTCCCCTGGGTCTTGAAGACCCGGTATCGCTCACTCAGCACGGCGGCGATCAGGTCCTTCGTGGTGGTCTTCCCGCTGGAGCCTGTAACCGCGATCACGGGCAGATTGAATCGACGCCGGTGCCAGCCCGCGAACGCCTGCAGTGCCGGGAGCACTTCGGGCACGACGATAAGCGCGGGACCCTGAGTCTCAAGGTCAGACTGGTCAGACTGGTCCGCCTGGCCCGCCTGGATTCTCTGGTCCGCCTGATCAGACTGGCCCGCCTGATCAGACTGGTCAGACTGGATTCTCTGGTCCGCCTGGTCCGCCTGGTCCGCCTGGCCGTCGTACCAATCGGCCGCAACCAGCGACGCGCGCGCTCCCAGTCGCATGGCATCGGGTACGAAGTCATGACCGTCGTATCGTTCGCCGGAAATCGCGACGAAGAGGTTTCCCGCCTCGATACGCCGCGTGTCCGAGCAGACGCCTGTTATCCGGCTGTGGCGGAGCGCCGGGTCGGGTACGTGCAGTCTACCCCCAGTGATATCGGCGATTTCCTGAAGGGTGGGCGCCGTCGCCCCATTGCGGTTAGCCATAGTGCGCCTCGAGGAATTCCCGGGCCTTGATCCGGTCGTCGAACTCGATCTGCGATTCGCCCACGATCTGATAGGCCGTGTCGCCTCTTCCTGCAATCAACACGGTGTCACTTTCGCCGGCCTCTTGCAGGGCCTGCCGGATCGCTTCGCCCCGGTCCACGACGATTCGGGACCGCACGTGGGGCAGGAGACCCGGCTCGATATCCCCTATAATCCGTTCGGGCGGTTCCGTTCTCGGGTTGTCGGTCGTCACGATGACCTCGTCGGCATGAGTGGACGCCGCCCGGGCCATGAGGGGCCGCTTGCCGGGATCCCGGTCACCGCCGCAACCGAATACGACCGTCAGCGTTCCCTTGGTCCATTCCCGGCAGGCGGACAGCACGGCGCCGAGGGCATCGGGCGTGTGGGCAAAGTCCACCAGCACGTTGAACGGCTGTCCGGCATCGACGCGCTCCAACCTTCCGGGCACCCGGACTCCGGATAGGGCCCGGTTCATTCTTTCGCAGTCTATATCGAACCCCAGTCCCACGGAAACCGCCGCCAGGGCGTTGTAGGCGTTGAAACGGCCCAAAAGCGGCAGGGTCAGGTTGAAAGGAGGACCGGAATGAACCTGCACGTTCATTACGGTCCGGTCCGCATGGTATCCGATCGGACCGGTCCGGCGGACGTCCGCCTTCTTGTCCAGACCGAATGACCGCACCCGTGCGCGGGAGGCGTCCTTGAAATGGACGTAGGCCGGATCATCCATGTTCAGGACGGCGTTGCCATCCTCCGCGAGGTATTTGGAGAAAAGCCGCATCTTCGCTTCCCGGTATGCATCGAAGGTCTTGTGGTCGTCCAGGTGCTCCCTCGAGAGATTCGTAAAGACCCCCGTGGTGAATCGCAGACCGGACAGGCGTTCCCAGACCAGGCTGTGTGAGGAAACTTCCATGACGGCGCAATCACCGCCTCGATCGCGTATCTTCCTCAGGGTGCGATGCAGTTCCATCGGGTAGGGCGTGGTGTGGCCCAGTTTCCAATCGAGCACCGAGCCCGTGAACCGGCTGCCCAGCGTGCCGATTCCGCCCACCGACCAGCCGCATTCCCGGAGGATGGCCTCGACCAGCAGTGAGACGGTCGTCTTTCCGTTGGTTCCCGTAATGCCGATCAGGCGAAGGTCGTCCGCCGGTCTTCCATAGTAGGCCGCCGCCATCAGGCCCAGTGCGCTGGAGGCGTCCGGTACGCATACCACGGTCGCGCCGTCGAGGCGCTCCTCGCTTTCCTGAACCACTACCGACGCGCCTCGCGCGATCGCGTCCCGGGCATACCTGCCGCCGTCGCGGCCCGATGGCTCCCGCAACGCGACGAAAACGTCACCGGGCTCGACAACCCTCGAATCATGGACAATCGTATTAATCTCCGGGTCAGCCCGGTCAGGCCGGT
>CAZZNP010000021.1:0-1814 GCA_964655785.1 uncultured Gemmatimonadota bacterium | reverse complement strand
CCGGTCAGGCCGGTCAGGCCGTAACGAAAGGTCGGTCTGTGACGTCCGGGCAGCCCGTGACGCGCAGTCCGCCGTTTCCGGCTGGCTGACGATCGTTTTTCGAGGCAGTGCGTCCAGCAGTTTTGATAGCTGTATCAATGCCCTGGCCCTCTATACCGTCGTCCCCGCATGGCGAAGATTCAACGGCTAGTTGTATGGGCCGCATTCTATGAGGCATCGGTCACCGGAATAGACCATGCGGCCCGGTGTAGGAATCTGGCGTCGGACGTAGCCCTCTCCGACTATGGTTGCTTCAATGCCCTGTTCCGCCAGGGTCTTCACGGCTTCTCTCACGCTCATGCCGATTACGGATGGAAGCTGTACCCGCGCTACTTCCATCCCGGTACCGGGACGTTCTATTTCCCAGTGGCCGCCTAGCGGCAGCAGGTCCCCCGGCATCAGTCCGCCGGGATCTGCACCGGACACACGCAATTCACGGCCCGATGCCGTATTCGGCTTGATGGAGGCCAGGTGCAGGGGCAGGCCGTCATCGGATTCGGGCGCCGTTTCGACGGGTCCGTCCGGCAGGTGAACGAGACGACGAACGAATTTGTTGAAGACGGGCGCGGCCACCGATCCACCGTAGAAACCGCGTATCTTCGGTTCGTCGATCATGACGAGCACGACGATTTCCGGGTCTTCCGCGGGGAACATCCCGACGAAGGACGACCGGTAGTTCCTGGTGTATCCCCTGCCGTCCTCGCGCGTCTTCCACGCGGTGCCTGTCTTGCCGGCGACCCTGAATCCCGGAACCGCGGCCTTGGTTCCAGTACCCCGGTCCACCACGCCGGTGAATACGTCCAGCAGGACCCGGGCGGTTTTCTCTTTCATCACCCTGCGTACGACGGTACTCGGATCGGACAGCACGGAACCGTCATTCCGCTCGATGGATTTGATGATACGAGGCCGAAGGAGCAGCCCCCCGTTGGCTACCGCGCAGTAGGCGGCCGCGAGCTGTACCCCGGTGACGGAAACCCCGTAGCCGATGGCCATCGTGGGTAGCGTCGAGTTGGACCAATTGGCCGGTTTGTGCAGGATACCCCGCGCTTCGCCCGGGAGGGACACGCCCGTTTTCATGCCGAAACCGAATGCTCGGGTGTATTCGTAAAACACAGTTTCGCCGAGTTCTTGGGCGATTTTGACGGTACCCACGTTGCTGGAATGTTCGATGACTTCCCGCACGCTCAATTCGTCGAAGACCTTGTGGTCAGAGATGGTCTGTGTGCCTATCACGATCCGGCCTCCGCTCGTATCGATCCGGTCCTCGAGGGAGAACGCACCGGTCTCCAGGGCCGCGGTCGCGGCGACAATCTTGAACGTTGAACCGGGTTCGTAGATGTCCACCACCGGCCTGATCTTCTGGGCTTCGAAGGGAAACCTACCCGGTGTGTTCGGATCGAAGTCCGGCGAACTGGCCATGGCCAGGATGTCGCCGTTTGCGGGATCCATCATGATGACCATGCCGCCGAGGGCCTTGTGCCATGTTATCGCCTCTTGCAGCACCTCTTCCGCGGCGACCTGGGCGGCAATGTCGATCGTCAGAACGACGTCCGCGCCATTCTGTACCGACTTCCGGTATTCATCCAGCCAGGAATACGCCCGTCTCTGGGCATCGATCTGTACCACGCTGTATCCTTCTATACCGGACAGCAGCCGGTTGTGTTCCATTTCGAATCCCGCCCGGCCGGCGCCGTCAACGCTGAAACCAAGTACCTGGCCGGCGGCGGTCCGATAGGGATAGACCCGTCTGGCTTCCTTCTCCGTGCGGATATAGG
>CAZZNP010000020.1:31592-42391 GCA_964655785.1 uncultured Gemmatimonadota bacterium | reverse complement strand
CGGGCCGGACGGCCTGCATTAACATCCGGGCGCTGCCGCTGCAGCTCCTGCTGCGGAGCCATCCGCAGTGGCGGGAGAGACCGGTGGCGGTGGTGGAGGAAGAAAAGCCCCTGAGCCCCATCCTGTGGCTCAACGCCGCGGCCGTCCGGGGCGGGATCCGGCCGGGCATGAAGTACGCCGCGGCCCTCTCTCTGGACCGGGGCCTGTGCGCCGGGACGGTTTCGGAGGAGGAGGCGCAGGCCGCGGTCCTGCAGGTCCACGGCGCGCTGGACCGCTTCAGCCCCCGGGTGGAACCGAGCGCGGAGGAACCGGGGATCTTCTGGGTGGACGCGGGGGGGCTGGGCTGGCTCTACGAGTCCCTTGAGGACTGGGCCGGGCAGATGCACGCCGCCCTCTCCGCGCTGGAACTTTCGGCGAGCGTCGTGGTCGGGTTCGGCCGTTTCGGCGCCTATGCCATCGCCAGGGTGCGGAGCGGGGTGGCCGTACTCCCCTCCGTGGAAGCCGAGGAAGCCGAATACCGCAAGGTGGGGCTGGTGCACCTGCGACTCGCGCCGAAGCTGCGGGAACGGCTGGACAAGCTGGCCGTGCATACCGTGGGGGACTTCCTGGCCCTTCCCGGGGAGCGGATCGCCCGGCATCTCGGCGAGCAGGCGAGAGAACTCTATCGCTTCGCGGCGGGCGACCGGCCCCTGCCCCTCCAGCCCCGGGCGCTTCCCGAACCGCTCCAGGCCCGGATGGAACTGGACGATAACGAATCGGACGCCCGGAGCCTCCTGTTCCGGGTGTCTCAGCTGTTGGCGCCCCTGCTGAAGGCCGCGGGCGAAAGATACCAGGCGGCCGCCGCCCTCCGGCTGGCGTTCCGGCAGGAGAACGGGACGCGGCACCGCTGCCGGGTCCAGGCGGCCGAGCCGACGCTGGACGCACGGATCCTGCTGGAACTGGTGGGCCTGCACCTGGAAACGGTCTCCTTCCCCTTTCCCCCGGTGGAACTGCGCCTCGAGGTGGAGGGCGTGGGCGTCACCGCCGATAAACTGAACCTGCTGCAGGAGAACCCGGATCGCGACAGGGGGTCGGCCATGCGGGCCCTGGCGCGGGTCCGCGCCGAGTTCGGCCCCGATTCGGTGCTCACGGCCCGGCTGGCCTCGGCGCACCTCCCGGAGGCCCGTTTCGCGTGGCGCCCCTTCGGCAAGCTCGCCGCGGCCCGTCCCCGTCCCGTCGCCGTGCGCGCCCTGGTGCGCCGCGCCCACGCCCGTCCCCGCGTCCTGGAAGGCCAGCCCGTGAACTGGCAGGCGCCTTCGGGTCCCGGCCCGCCCCCGGAACACCTGGTCAGCGGAGGATGGTGGGTCCGGGAGGTCAGAAGGGACTACCGCTTCGTCGACACCGCCCGGGGTGAAACCCTCTGGGTCTATTACGACCACCGGCGGGACCGCTGGTACGTCCAGGGGCGGGTGGAATGATGGCGGACTCGCCCTCCGGTCCTTTCGGCCCTGTCCGACCTTACCGGCTGCTGAGATCACCATGAACACCGAGAAAACAGCAACCGGGCCGCGTCCGGCGGCCACGAATGGAATGATGGCGGGCTCGCCCTACGCCCCTGACCGGACTTCCCTTGAACGCGCAGGATCGTCGCCCCAGGCCGCCGCCAGCACCTATGCGCCTCTCTGGTGCAAGAGCAACTACTCCTTTCTCGAAGGCGCCAGCCATCCCGAGGAACTGGTGGAGGCCTGCCGGCACCTGGGCATCCCGTCACTGGCCCTTACCGACCGCAATGGGGTGTACGGCATCGTGCGGGCCCACGTCCGCGCCCGGGAACTGGACGTCCGCCTGGTCGTGGGGTCGCAGGTCAGTCTCCGGGACGGCTCGGAGATCCTGCTGCTGGTCCAGGACCGGGAAGGCTACGGCCAGCTATGCCGGCTGCTGACCGCCGGGCACCTGCGCGGCGCCAAGGGGAACTGCCGGGTGAGCTGGGAGGAGGTGTGCCGCCACAGCGAGGGCCTGATCGCCCTGTGGATCGGGGCGGCCAGCGGGATGGCCGGTTCCAGCGCGCCCGGAAGAGACGCCGGTCCGGCCGCGTCCGGCGCTGGAAATTCGATGTCGCGCGGGGCGTCCCCGTCGACCCTTGCGGGAGCCGGCTCCGAACCGGGCCTTTCGGGTCCGGCCGCGCCCGCTCTCGAACAGCTCCGCGCGGCCTTCGGAGACCGCCTCTACGTGGTCCTGGCCCGGCACCGGCGGGCGGAGGAGACCCTGCGGGAGATCCGGCTCCGGGAGCTGGCGGACCGGTTCGGCCTGCCCACCGTGGCCGCCGTGGAGGTCCTCTACCACGTCCCCGGCCGGCGCCCCCTGCAGGACGTGCTGACCTGCATCCGGGAGGGCGTGACGCTCCCCGCGGCCGGGCGCCTCCTGCGGCCGAACGACCAGCATGCCCTGAAAGGCCCGGAGGACATGGCGCGGCTCTTCGCCGACGACCCGGCGTCCCTCGAACGGACCCGCGAAGTGGCCGGCCGCTGCACCTTCTCTCTCTCGGAACTGCGCTACCGCTACCCGCTGGAGCGCCTGCCGAAGGGCAAGACGTCCATCCAGTACCTGGAGGAGCGCACCTTCGCGGGCGCGGCCCGCCGCCTGGGCGACAAGTTCGAGACGCAGGTCTCTCAGCTGAAGAAGGAGCTCGCGCTGATCCGGGAACTGGAGTACGAGGGGTATTTCCTGACCATGCACGAGATCGTGGAGTACTGCCGCCGCGAACACATCCTCTGCCAGGGCCGCGGGTCGGCGGCCAACTCCGCCGTCTGTTTCGCCCTGGGCATCACCGGCGTGGACCCCACCCAGGTGAACCTCCTCTTCGAGCGGTTCCTGTCCCGGGAGCGTGCCGAGCCGCCGGACATCGACCTGGACATCGAGCACAACCGCCGGGAAGAGGTGATCCAGCACGTGTACCGGAAGTACGGGCGCACCCACGCCGCCATGGTGGCCAACGTGGTCCGCTACCGCCACCGGTCCGCCATCCGGGAGGTGGGCAAGGTGCTGGAGATCCCGGCCACCGGCCTGGACCGCCTCGCCCGGCAGGTGTCCCACGGGCAGTGGGACGCGGACTTCATCCGCCAGGCCGGCCTCGACCCGGAGAACCCGGCCCTGCGCCACCTGGACGCCCTGGTGCGGGAGATCCAGGATTTCCCCCGCCACCTCTCCATCCATCCCGGGGGCTTCCTGCTGGGCCACCACCCCGTCCACGACCTGGTGCCCATCGAGAACGCCACCATGGAGGGGCGGACGGTGATCCAGTGGGACAAGGAGGACGTGGAGGACGCGGGGCTCTTCAAGGTGGACCTCCTGGGCCTGGGCGCCCTCAACATGCTGCACCTGGGCTTCGACCTCCTGCGGCGGCACCGCCGGATGGACCTCTCCCTGGCCACGCTCCCCCGGGAGGACGCCGCCACCTTCGACCTGATCTGCCGCAGCGACACGGTGGGCGTCTTCCAGATCGAGAGCCGGGCCCAGATGGCCATGCTCGGGCGCCTGAAGCCGCGCACCTACTACGACCTGGTGATCGAGATCAGCATCGTCCGCCCCGGACCCATCACGGGCGGCATGGTCCATCCCTACCTGCGTCGGCGCAACGGCGAGGAGGAGGTCACCTATCCCCACGAATCCCTCGTGCCCGTCCTGGAGAAGACCCTGGGCGTCCCCCTCTTCCAGGAGCAGGTGATGCAGCTGGCCATGGTGGCGGCGGACTACACCCCCGGCGAGGCCGACCAGCTCCGGCGGGACATGGCCGCCTGGCGGCGGTCGGGACGGATCGAGCGCCACCGCGAACGGCTGGTCTCGCGCATGATCAAAAAGGGCATCCGGCAGGAATTCGCCGAGCACGTCTTCGCGCAGATCCGCGGCTTCGGCGAATACGGCTTCCCCGAGAGCCACGCCGCCAGCTTCGCCCACATCGCCTACGCCACCGCCTACCTGCGCTGCCACTACCCGGCGGAGTTCACCTGCGCCCTGCTCAACGCCCAGCCCATGGGGTTCTACTCGCCCTCCACCATCGTCAACGACGCGCGGATACACGGGGTGGAAGTGCGACCCGTGAGCATACGCCACAGCCGGTGGGACTGCACGCTGGAGGAGGTTGACGGCATCGGCCGGGGAGATGAAGCGAGCCGCAACGGGCACGGCGGCGCGTCTGCCGGTCACGGAAGCGAAACCTCCGGCAGCGGTAGCAAACCCCGCCTCCCCTTCGCGGTCCGCATGGGCCTGCGCTACGTCCGGGGCCTGGGGGAAGGGGACGGGGCGCGGCTGGAAGCGGCCATGGAGCAGGCCCCTTTCCGCGACGTCCCGGACGTGGCCCGGCGGAGCGGGTTGAGCGCGGACAAGCTCGAGTCCCTGGCCGAGGCGGGCGCCTTCGCGTGCTTCGGTCCGCCTGGCCTGGACCGCCGCGGCGCACTTTGGCAGGTCCTGGGCTTCGAACCCCGCCGGCAACCCTCTTTGCCGCTGAAATCCCGCGAATCCCCGCCACGCTTCCAGCCCCTGAACGGCCTGGAGACCATCCTCTGGGATCACCAGGCCGCCGGCCACAGCGTCAAGGGCCACCTCCTCAAGCCACGGCGCGCCGAACTCGCCGCCCGGGGACTGCCCACCGCGCGGGAGCTCAACGGCATGCAGGACGGACGCTCGGTCCGCTACGTGGGCCTGGTCATTTGCCGCCAGCGGCCCGGGACCGCCCAGGGCGTCACCTTCATGACGCTGGAGGACGAGACCGGCTTCGTGAATCTGGTGATCTGGGAAAAAGTGTTCGAGCGCAATGCCCTGCTGGCCAGGACGCTGCACTGCATGGGCGTGACCGGCAGCCTGCAGGTGGGCGAGGGGGTGGTCCACCTCGTGGTCGAGACGGTCTGGGACCCGAAGTTGGAGGACCGGTCGCTCAGGCTGCGGAGCCGGGATTTTCGTTGAGTGACGAAGGAGTGCGGACGCTAACGTGCAAATGGAAAGGACAAAACCTATTTACTGGAACAATCAGTAATAACATTCCTAAATGAATTTAATACAATATGTTAAAGATCATAAACTTACAATTGGACGGAAGAAAACTTGCAATTAGCCGCCAACAAACTTACAATTGGACGGAAGAAAACTTGCAATCGGCCGAAAAGAGGATTAAATTTCATGCAAGAAGCCGTGACAGTTGTCATTGAACGTATCCAGTCATGTAGATCCGAGCAAGGATCAGGACTGAATCCACCCTGGAGCTCATTGCGTAAATGACATCCGAGACCAAACTCTATCCGCGTTACGCTGAACACCCGCTGAAAGAGGCGCTTGCCGATTCGCCGGCTGTCCTGATCCACGGTCCGAGACAGTGCGGCAAGACCACCTTGGCGAGAATGGCATATCCCCCCAATGACATGCAATGGGACAGCGGCGAAGTAGTGCAATGGGACAGCGGCGAAGTAGTAGAATGGGATAATGCCAACTACATCACCTTTGACGATGAAACGGTCCGCGAAGCCGCGGAAAGCGATCCGATAGGCTTCGTTAACGATTTGCCCGACAGAGTCATTCTGGACGAGGTTCAGCGGGCGCCTTCCATATTCACCGCTTTGAAAATGGCGATTGACCGAAACCGGATTCCCGGCCGTTTTCTGCTGACGGGATCGTCCCAGGTACTGCTCGTGCCCCGGGTATCGGATTCGCTCGCCGGGCGGCTGGAGATCATCAGACTCCACCCGCTGGCCCAGTGTGAACTGTCGGGGCAGCATCCAACCTTTCTTGATCGATTGTTTTCTGGCGATCTCAAAGCGCCAGAGTTGATCGGTGCGCCGTACAGGCTGGCCGATATAATCGTAGCCGGAGGATTCCCGGCCGCATTGGCTCGCTCGACCGAGGGTAGAAGACGCAGCTGGTACCTGAACTATGTGGAGACCCAACTTCAAAGGGATGTACGGGACATAGCCAGAATAAGCGATCATGGAGTCATGAATCGCCTCCTCACTGTTGCAGCGACTCAAACAGCAAGGCTGTACAATCTTCAGGACATGTCCTCCACCTTTAGCCTCAGCCGACCGACCATTGGCAAATATGTAGAGACCCTCGAAAGGATCTTCCTGTTGGAAAGGATACCCGCCTGGCAGCACAATCGATTGAAGAGAATGGTCAAGGCGCCGAAGCTGCATATCGGTGACACGGGAATCGGATGCGCCGTGATCGGTGCCGGCAGCGAGGCGCTGCAGAAAGATCGGGATCTATTCGGACAGTTTCTGGAATCCTTCGTGTTTCAGGAGTTGAGACGACAGTCCAGTTGGTCAGATGCCCCGTTGACATTCTATCACTTCAGGGACAAGGACAAGGTTGAGGTAGACCTGGTGATCGAGAAGGGATCAATGTCCGTGGCGGGTGTGGAAGTGAAAGCGTCAAGTACCGTACGCGCTTCGGATTTCCACGGATTGCGCAAGCTCAAGGACGCGGCTGGCGACCGGTTCGCCGGCGGCGTGGTGCTCTATGACGGCGAAAAGTGTTTGAGTTTCGGAGAAAGAATGACAGCTGCGCCTGTCAGATTACTTTGGGAGAATCCGGTAGAAACCGGCTCAATCTTGCAATCACCCGATTGAAAACTAACAATCGGCCGCTACCAGGACTTACAATTGGACTGAAGAAAACTTGCAATCGGCCGACGCAATCAGTCGCCGCGCTCAGCCGCCGCGCTGAAAAGCATGAAACGCCGCAGCGGATTTCACTTGGCTGGTAAAGAAGCGGCGTAATCGGCGGCGCGGGCCACCCAGGTCTCCAGATCATCCTCGCTCGAGATACCTGGCGGTTCCACCAGGGCCCATCCCCTCATGGTCCGGCCCGCGATGTCGGCGGGTTTCGTGTGTGGCTCGGACAGCGTCTCGTCGTGCTTGTCCCGCTCGAGCCGTACGATCAGCGAGCCCTTCCAGGTTCCCACGCACATGTTGCCGTGAATCATGAAGCAGACGCCGCCGAACATGTTTTTTTCTGAGTAACCCTCACATTGCGAAAGCATGGGACGAATCCGGCCCGCCAACGCGTCATCGTTCATTTCGACATGCCCTTTCGGCCTTGAAAGAAATCGAATGCCTGTGTAAAAGCCGATTATATAATACTAATGTATATACAAGACATCAATAAAAAGGAAATGCCAGCCCGGAGAACAAGCGCGGATGAAAGAACAGGCGCAGACAGTATCACCCAACTGTTCTTTATGTCGACGGTAATACTAACTTTGTCGATGGTAATACTAACAATGTCGACGTGAATACGCCGATATGGATATACACCATGCTTCTGAGGAGCAATCAATGGAAAACCTGGTTATTCGCGAATGCAGACCCGAGGACGTGGAGGCAGTGCATCGGCTGGACCTTGACTGGGCGGCCGAAGGGGTCACACACGGTTTCGGTCCCAGTTCGCCCGAGGAAATCAGAGACGCACTGGGGCCGTATTTACTGGTGGCTGCCGTAGATGGCGAGGTCATCGGGTACAGCCGCGGCGAAGTCCATGAAAGCCGCGACCTGTGCGTATTCGAAGAAGGCGAGCCGCACCTGGAAATATACGACCTGTATGTCAGGGAACCCTACCGTAGCGCTGGAGTCGGCGGCAGGCTGGTTGAGCGCATGAAGGAGATCGCCGGCCGGAACGGCATTCGGCGGTTTCGCGTACACTCGGCCACAAAGGACCTGGACCGTGTACTCAGCTTCTACAGGGGCCACGGTTTCAAGACGTGGTGCATGGAGATGTACATATGAGTTTCATTCGAGATGTGCAGAACTGGTCATTGACGGAGCCAACGGCACCACCCAGAACATGGTCCACTCCGGTTACGGCTACCGCCACCGTTAAGGCCGAGGTCCCGTAGGAGGCAGCGTGCAGGTGTGGCGAATCAGCAGCGAATCAGCGGCGAGTCAGCGGCAAATCAGCGGCAAATTATCGCCGGATCAGCGCCGGATCAGCGGCGGATCAGCGGCGAATCAGCGGCGGATCAGCGGCGGATCCTAAATCGCCACATCGAGGTCGGGGACTTCGTGGAACCGCTCCGATCAGCCTTCCCCCGCCATCCCCCTCAACCGGTCCCATTCCTCCAGGTAAGCCCCCAGATGCCCGTTCTCCGGTGATTGCGCCTTCTCTGCGAGCAACGTGCGCACCAGCTCCTGTTCTTCCCGGTACTTATCGTCGCTGAAGAACCCGCCGAAATGGGCGATGCGCAGCCATACGAGGTAGGTCGTCACCGCGTCGTGCTGGTTGTATTGCGCGATCCGCCGGATATCGCCGTCGAGCCAGGCCTCGGCCACGTTGTCGCCGTCGAAGCCGTCCATCTTGCCGGGTATGCCCGAGAGTACCGCCATCTCCTTCAGGGAAGGTCGCGCCTTGCCCCAGTCTCCGATGGCCGACATCAGGTCCACGTTCCACTCGCTCGCCCTGGAGAAGTAGTCGTAGCCTTCCCAGGGCTTGTCCGGCCGCTTGCAGAAACCCGGCGCCGTAACGCCCTTGATGATGCCGCGCTGAATGATGATCGGCAGGTCCGATCCCGTGGAATTGAAGCCTACGAGCTGGGGCAGGCGGCGGCCCACGCTCTCCAGGAACCGGGACAGGATCGTGGCTTCGTCGCAGTCATCAGGGTTTTCGGGGTCCCGGGGTTGTACGCGCAGGCCGAGGGATATTTTGCCCTGGGGTTCCGCGCTCCGGGTCACCATGGCGATGGAGACCAGGCGGGACATGGCGTATTTGAGAAAAGGTCTCGGTTTTTCTGCTGTGGCGCCGTTCATGCGCCACATCTCGAGGACGACTTCCCGGTCGGGCATGTCGGCCGGCAGGTCGTAGAGCAGGCGCCCCGCATCGGGGTCCGGGACCCATTCCGCGTCGAAGGCCCACACGTGGTTCATTACGCTTTTGAACATGGTGCTCTCTTTGTTGATAGGGTACCGGCCGGCAAGGCAAAGTCATCACTGGAGCAGCGCCACGCCCTCCTGCCGTGCGGCGTTCCGATCGAAAGTATACAACGGAAGGGCTTCAACCCGTTCGGCGGCGGCTCGGATCATCAGATCGGAAAACCCGGCGCCACCGGCCCTGTAGCGGAAAGCCGCCGTCGCGACGTCGCCCGCGGCCTCCACCACCAGGGCCTCCGTCGAGACCAGGTCCTCGAGCACGTCGGCGATCCGGTCGCGGGTAAAACCGTACGCGCGCTCCAGGACCCAGACGAGTTCGACGACGACTTCCCGGCAGATAAAACCAGGCTCCCCAACGGTAAGCGACGAAAGCAGTACATTGGCCGCCGCGGCCTGTTTCATGTCATCGCGAACGAGAAACCGGACAAGTACATTGGTATCCAGCGCGATCATTCTTCACAGGCTCCTTCCGCGACCGCCCGCTCCATGTCCTCCAGGGAGACAGCGGGACCGTCACGTTCGAGGACGCCGAACAACCGTCCAATCGGGCGTACGGGCAGAATGCGTACCTCGTCTTCGTAGATAGCATAGCGGATCCTGTCGCCGCTTCTTATGCCGAGCGTTTTACGTACCGCCTTGGGCAGCGTGGTCTGGCCTTTACTGGACACACTGGATTCGATCATGGCAATCCTCTCTTTTCAAATACTTACTTTTCAAAATTTAGATTACTTTTGATAAAAAGAAAGGAAATTAAACAAATTACTTACTTTCTTCCTTTTTATCTTACCTGTCCGTGGCCAGGAACAGCGCGTCGCGTTCGTCCTGCGGAACGTAGGTGCCTGAACGGCCGTCGGCGTGCATGGCCGCGCGCAGGGGATCCAGATCCCGGTCGTGGAAGTATTTCAACAACCGGATGTTCCGTTGCACCTCGGACGCGTCCCGCCGGGCCAGGGGCTTATCCAGCAGCTGCCGGGTCAGGGGAACGAGCGTGTCATGGCCGGCACCGGACAGGAAGGCGTCCAGCGAGACTACGAGTTCAGACGCCAGGCGGCGGAACCCGGTGAGACGGGAACCGCGAATGCGTTCGTGCGGGGGTAGATGGATGGTGCGTTCGATGTGGCCGACCAGGCTGAGCAGATACACGAGGGATTCGAAGGCGGCCAGCGCCCGTCTGCGCGACTTGAACACGCCGTACCAGCGCAGATCCAGGTCCGACCACGCGTACACGTGGGTCGTGAAGCAGAGCAGCGCCTGCTTCTCGGTGCCGCCGATTCCGATCGCCGGGTACAGGAAATCGTAGGTGCCGTCCTCGTTGTATGCCGGCCGCAGTTTGCGGATCAACTCGTTCTCGAGCAGCAGCGCCTCGCGCTCGGAATCGCGGTGAATGACTTCAAGGGTGCTGGCCTCGCGTATCAACGTGCGCATCTTGCGGTGCACCTTGCGGCGGGTGGCGTTCCGGTATTGTTGCAGGCGGCGCCGGATGTTTCCCGCCTTGCCCACGTAAATGACCGCGCCTTCCCCGTCCTTGAACAGGTAAACCCCCGGCGTCACGGGCAATTCCTCGATGAGACGCTCACCGAATTTACGGTCGAACATGCGCATGGTCTCTTCGCACCCGTTTCAAAGCCTGTTGAGAACTTCGAATCCGTATCTGTTTTCGCGCATGGTGAAGACTTCGAGTCCGCGCCAGTTCCCTCGAATCCAAGGAACGCCGCCTGCGCGCTACAGTCAAGATCTGCGTAGGGCTTGGCGCAAATCGCGACCGCGTGGGCGGATCGCGCCCGTGTGCCCGCGTACCCTTGCGAACAGATGCACTGGCTCGGTGCGAATCGCGACCGCGTGTGCCTATCGTGTCCTGGTGTGCGAATCGCCCCGCGTGCCCGCACAGCCCGCATGCCGCACAGCCCGCGTGCC
>CAZZNP010000020.1:29104-31492 GCA_964655785.1 uncultured Gemmatimonadota bacterium | reverse complement strand
ACAGAACATATGCACTGGAGGATCCATGGCATACTTGCCAGCCCTCATAATCGGGTTTATACTGAGTCTTCGGCTCATCGCATATCGGTCCATTGCATATCGGCTCGTCGCATTTCGGACCATCGCATATCAGTACATAATGTACCGGCGCTTGGCACATCGGCTCGTCACATTTCGGACCATCGCATATCGTCGCTTGGCACATCGGCCCGTCGCATATCGTCGCTTAGCATGCCTGTAGCGATACGCCGGTTTGCTGAAATACCAGCCACGCCGACCTCCTTTTCACACACCAGACGGAGACGCAGGACCATGAGTTCGGAAAAACTGATCATCGACTACATAAACGGCCGGGACGACAACTTGTCCCGGATGGCAAAGGATATCTGGGACCATCCCCAGATCGCTCTGCAAGAGACCTACGCGTCGGCACTGCAGGCAAAGGAGCTCGAGGCGGACGGATTCTCCATCGAATGGGGCGCCGGAGGGATGTCCACCGCCTTCGTCGCCACCTGGGGCTCGGGAGATCCCATCATCGGGTATCTGGGCGAGTACGACGCGTTGCCGGGCCTGTCGCAGACGGTGTCGGCGGAACGGGAAGCCATCGATCCGGGCGGTCCCGGCCACGGCTGCGGGCACAATCTCTTCGGTACGGCGTGCCTGGGCTCCGTGATGGCCTTGAAGCGCGCGATGGAGCAGGATGGCATCGGCGGCACGATCCGATATTACGGCTGTCCCGCGGAAGAGCAGGTGGTGGGCAAGGTGCTCATGGCCAACGACGGCGTCTTCGACGATCTCGACGCCGCCATCACCTGGCATCCCGGCGCAACGAACGTGGTCTGGAACGGTTCGTCGCTCGCGCTCAACTCTTTCAAGGTGAATTTCCACGGCGTGGCCGCCCATGCCTCCGCCATGCCGCACCAGGGACGCAGCGCCCTCGACGGCGTGATGCTGATGGACGTGGGCATGAACTATCTGCGGGAACACGTGATCCCGGAGGCCCGGATCCACAGCGTGGTGACGAGCGGGGGCGAGGCGCCGAACGTGGTGCCCGCCTTTGCCCAGGTGTGGTACTACATCCGTTCGCCGAAACGTGCCGAGGTGGACGAGATGTACGAACGGGTGCTCGACATCGCCCGGGGCGCCGCGCTGATGAGCGGCACTACCCACGATATCGAATTCATCGGAGGCGCTTACGAGGTCCTGCCGAACAGTACGATCTCCGACCTGATGCTGCGGAACATGCAGGCCGTGAACGATCTCGCCTTCACCGCCGAGGAGCGCCGCTTCGCGCGACAGCTCCAGGCGACTTTTCCCGACAACGCGGTCCGGTCGGCCTACGAACGGATGGAGAAATCGACCCAAAAGGATTCAATTGCCGAGAGTATCGAGAATCCCCTCTGGACCCAGGTGCTGCCCCATTCCGACACGCCGCCGCACGTGGAGGGTTCGACCGACGTCGGCGACGTGAGTTGGATCGCGCCCACGGGACAACTCACCACCTGCTGCTGGCCCCTGGGCACACCCGCCCACAGCTGGCAGATGGTGGCCTCCTCTGGTTCGAGCATCGGCACCAGGGGCATGCTCTTCGCGGCCAAGGCCCTGGCGCTGACGGGCCTCGACCTGCTGAGGGACCCGGAGTTGCTCAAACGGGCCAACGAGGAATTCGACGAGGCGCGTGGCGGCGTGACGTATAAAAGCGCGCTGCCGGACGAGTGAAAAACAGTCAACCGAAGGACCGATGAGTGCGTGACCTGCAGGAGCGCACTGCCGGTCGAGCGAGAGACGCACTGGCGAGTAAGAGACGCACTGGCGGGAACCGGATTGATGAGGAACAAATGACCAATCCCATTTCGAAACAGTCCATCCCCCCGAACGCGCCCGGTCAATACGATCGCGACGGTTTCTACCTGTCTCCACCCATTCTCCCGGCCGATCTGATCGAGCGGGTAACGGCCAGCATGGACCGGGTCATGTTCGGGGAATACGAGACCGGGGAACCTCCGCGCAGATCGTGGAACCCCGGAGACGACCCGAAGCGTATCCGCAAGATCGACCAGGCCCACCTTTCCGACCGTACCATCTACGAATTGGCCTCCCATCCGGAAATCGGCCGCTGGGCGGCGTCCCTGCTGGGTGCAAGCCGGATCCAGCTCTGGGCGTCCCAGATGCTGTACAAGCCGCCGGCCGGCCCCTTCAGTTCGGCCAGCCCGGGCAGCGTGGTCGGCCCGGGCAGCGGGGTCGGCTCGGGCGGCCCGGCAGCCTCGGCCAACTTGGTCGGCCCGGGCGGCTCGGGTGATCAGCCCGGCCAGGAAGGCTCAGGCAGCCCTGTCGGCTCAGGCAGCCCTGTCGGCTCAGGCAGCCCTGTCGGCTCAGGCAGCCCTGTCG
>CAZZNP010000020.1:23375-29004 GCA_964655785.1 uncultured Gemmatimonadota bacterium | reverse complement strand
GGCTCAGGCAGCCCTGTCGGCTCAGGCAGCCCTGTCGGCTCAGGCAGCCCTGTCGGCTCAGGCAGCCCGGCCAACCCAGGCGGCGTGTCGGGCAACGTCGGGTGGCACCAGGACAAGCAGTACTGGAAGTACCTGGACGGCGAGCTCTTCACGGCGTGGGTCGCCGTGAGCGACGTGACGGCGGAGTCCGGCCCCATGCGGTTCCTGCGGGGCTCGCACCGTTGGGGCCTGCTGGACAGCGGAGACTTCTTCGGACACGATCACGAAGCCCAGCGAAAGGACATCCCCGTGCCGGAGGGCGAAGTGTGGGACGAAGTCGAGGCGGTCCTGCCTCCCGGCGCGGTCAGTTTTCACGACCGGCACACCTACCACGCCAGCGGCCCGAATGTGTCGGACGCGCCGCGGCGCAGTTTCGCCTTCCATCTCCGGACCGAGAACGCCCGGCCGGTGGAGGGCCGCACCGACTACTACGTGCAGCACCTGGACGATCCCGCGTATTGTCCCGTGCTGTATGAGGCGTGATTTTAAAAGGAGCCACCCAGTATGAGCGATTTAATTGATGCAATTTTTATCTTCCCTTTAATGCTCGTGGGCATGACTCTCTTCATTACGGGTCTGGTCGCCATGGCCGGCGGCAAAAACGTGGAACGCATTGGCCTGTCCACCCCCAGGCGCGGCAAGATCGCCATGGCCGTGGGCGTGGTCTTAAACACCATAGAGATAACCCTGCTGACCTGACGTTACCCCGGACCCACATTCTCAGCATCGGGCCAGTATCATGAGCGTGTTGTTGATCGCCACCGGCATCTACCTGTTCGTCTCGGGCGTGCTCGTCTGGGCTGGTGGGAAAACGATGGAACGGATCGGGCTCACGACCCGGAACCGGGGATTGATCGCACTCATCCTCGGTACCTTAATGCTGGTGTTCGGGGTAGCAATGTAGTTATTTTAATATATTGACGCCCGACGCCCGACACCGTACTAATGGGCGGTCCGCTACACATGCCCTCCGACGACCGATCGTCGAAGCATCACAAATCGGTTCCTGTCTGATCAACGCCATGAACAACGACCTCTTCCATCCCGCCGTGGCCGCGTGGTTCGAGGACCGGTTCGACGAGCCGTCCGATATCCAGAAGCGCGCCTGGCCGGTCATCAAGCAGCGGCAAAGCACGCTGATCGCGGCGCCCACGGGCTCGGGCAAGACCCTGGCGGCCTTTCTGGCATCCATCGACGACCTGGTCCGCCAGGGCCAGTACGGCACGCTGCCGGAAGGCACGCAGATCGTCTACGTGTCCCCCCTGAAGGCCCTCAGCAACGACATCCACGCCAACCTGCAGGTCCCGCTGAAGGGCATCCAGGCGATCCTCAAGGAACGCGGCCGGCCGGACGTCCCCATCCGCGTGGCGGTACGCACGGGCGACACGCCCACGAGTGAACGGGCGGCTATGACGAAGCACCCGCCGCACATCCTGGTGACGACGCCGGAGAGCCTTTACCTGCTGCTCACGAGCGCGGGCGGGCGGCGGATCCTGCCGAACGTGCACACGCTCATCATCGACGAGATCCACGCGCTGGTCGGCAACAAGCGGGGGTCGCATCTGGCCCTTTCGGTGGAGCGCCTGGAACGGCTCACCTCCGGTCCGCTCACGCGCATCGGCATTTCGGCCACCCAGAAACCCATCGACCGGATCGCCCACTTCCTCACCGGCGCAGGCTACGAGAAGGGCAAGGGCTGCAAGGTCCTCAACGCCGGGCACCGGCGGAAACTCGAGCTGAAAGTCGAGGTCCCGCGCTCCCCCCTCGGCGCGGTCATGTCGAACGAGGTGTGGGAGGAAGTCTACGAACGCCTGGAGGAACTCATCCTCCGCCACGATACCACCCTGGTCTTCGTCACGACGCGGAGCATGTCGGAACGGCTGGCCCGGCACCTGAGCGACCGTCTCGGCGCCGAAAACGTCACCTCCCACCATGGCAGCATGTCGAAAGAGCACCGGCACGACGCCGAGCAACGGCTTAAAGCGGGCGCGCTGAAGGCTCTCGTGGCCACGGCCTCCCTGGAACTGGGCATCGATATCGGATCCGTCGATCTCGTGTGTCAGATCGGATCGCCCAAGGCCATCGCGACGCTGATCCAGCGCGTGGGCCGCTCGGGCCACACGATCACGGGTACGCCGAAGGGCCGCCTGTTTCCGCTGACGCGGGACGAACTGGTGGAGGCGGCCGCGATCATGGATTCGGTGCGGCGGGGCGAACTCGACCGGATCATCATCCCCGAACAACCCCTCGACGTACTGGCCCAGCAGATCATCGCAGAGGTGGGCAACTGCGATTTTCAGGAGGACGACCTGTACCATCTGTTTCGTCGGGCCTACCCGTACAGGAACCTTTCCCGGGAGGAATTCGACGGTGTCGTGGCCATGCTGGACGAGGGCTATACGCCGCGACGGGGCCGCAAGCACGCCTACATCCAGCGGGACCTGATGAACGGAACGGTCAAGGGCCGCGGGGGAGCCCGTATAAACGCCCTGATGTCGGGCGGGACGATCCCGGACCAGTTCGACTACGACGTGATCATGGAGCCCACGGAGACTTTCATCGGCACGTTGAACGAGGATTTCGCCATCGAGAGCACGGCCGGGGATATCGTGCAACTGGGGAACAACTCGTGGCGCATCCTGCGCGTGGAGAAGGGCAAGATCCGGGTCGAGGACGCCCAGGGAATGTCGCCGACGATGCCCTTCTGGTTCGGAGAGGCGCCGGGAAGGACGGCGGAGCTTTCCGCCTCCCTGTCGCGGCTGAGGGAAGAGGTAGCGAGTCGGATCGACCTCGGCGCAGGGGACGGCAGACCGGCGGATGGCGACGGCTCGGAAGACGCGAATGGACGCGACGACAGGGCAGGCTCGGAGAAAGGGTCCGCCGGCGAGAGGAAACTTGACCCCGAATGGAAGCGGGAGGCCGAGGACTGGCTGATGGAGTCCGCGGGCGTCTCCCACGTGGCGGCGACGCAGATCGCGGAGTACCTTGGCGCGGCCAAGGCGGCCCTCGGCGTGATCCCTTCCCAGAAGGACCTGGTGGCGGAACGGTTCTTCGACGAGGCCGGCGATATGCACCTCGTGCTCCACAGTCCCTTCGGAAGCCGCGTCAACCGGGCCTGGGGACTGGCCCTGCGCAAGCGTTTCTGCCGGACCTTCAACTTCGAGTTGCAGGCTGCGGCGAACGAGGATTCCATCATCCTGTCCCTGGGCGCCACACACAGTTTCCCCCTCGACGACGTCTTCAGCTATCTCAACGCAAAGTCCGTCCGGGAGGTCCTGGTCCAGGCCCTCCTCGACGCGCCCATGTTCGAGGTGCGCTGGCGCTGGAACGCGTCGATCGCCCTGGCCGTGCTGCGGCGCAGGGGCGGGGACCGAGTGCCGCCGCAGATACAGCGGTCTGTCTCCGAGGACCTCATCGCCCAGGTGTTCCCCGACCAGATCGCGTGCCTGGAGAACATCGCGGGCGACCGGGAGGTGCCGGACCATCCCCTGGTCACCCAGACCATCGGGGACTGCCTGCACGAGGCCATGGACGTCGCGTCGCTGGAGTCGGTTCTGAAGATGATGAAGGCCGGCGACATGAACATGCACGCCCGGGACCTCCGCGAGCCCTCGCCCATGGCCGAGGAGATCCTCAACGCCCGGCCCTATGCCTTCCTGGACGACGCGCCCCTCGAGGAGCGGCGGACCAACGCCGTCCGGAACCGCCGCTGGCTCGACCCCGCGGTCGCGGGCGACCTGGGACGCCTGGACCCCGATGCCATCGAAACCGTCCGAAGCGACGCCTGGCCCGAGGTGCGGAGTTCCGACGAACTCCACGACGCCCTGGTGCTCGCGGGGTATGTAACGGAAGAAGAGGGGAAGGAGGGCGATCAGTTCGGGGGTTGGGCGGACTACCACGCCGTGCTGGTGAGCGACCGGAGAGCCGCTACGTTCGAGACGGAGGGCGGAAAGCGCCTCTGGGTGCCGCTGGAACGACGCATCCATTTCGAAAGAGTGCATCCCGGGGGGCGGTTCGAACCGTCAGACGAGATCCCGATCGACGTGAGACACACCCTGGAGAAAATCTTTCACGCCGCAATCGGCTCATCCGCCACTGACGCGTCCGCGACGGAAGAGGACGGGCCATCCGCAACCGGCGCATCCGCCACTGACGCGTCCGCGACGGAAGAGGCCGCGCTGGTGGAACTGGTGCGGGGGCGGCTGGAGACTTTGGGACCGGTCACTGCGGCCGATCTGGCCGAATCCATCGACCTGCCGGCCAGCAGGATCGAACAGGCGCTGACCGCGCTGGAGAACGAGGGTTTCGTCTTCAGGGGACAGTTCTCCCCGGACGCGGACGCGCTGGAGTGGTGCGAACGCCGGCTCCTGGCGCGGATACACCGCTTCACGATTACGAAGCTGCGGCGCGAGATCCAGCCCGTTTCACCCGCGGACTTCATGCAATTCCTCTTCACCTGGCATCACCTGGCGCCCGATACCCGGCTGAAGGGTCCCGACGCCGTGACCGCTGTGCTCCGCATGCTGGAGGGCGTTGAGGCGCCGGCCGCGGCGTGGGAGAGCGAGATCCTTCCCGCCCGCGTTACCGACTACGACTATGCCTGGCTCGACAACCTGTGCCTCTCCGGCAAGTACGCCTGGGGACGGCTCCGTCCCCACCGTTCCAGCGGCGAGAACGGGAAGACGGCCGGTCCGATCCGGACGACGCCCATTGCCATCGTCGACCGCATGAACCGGTCGCTTTGGATGTCCCTGAGCGGCGTGACGGGCGATGAAGACCTTCCCCTGTCCACCTACGCGAAGACGGTGCTGGACCTGATGACCCGGCAGGGCGCGGTGTTTTTCGACGATATCACCTCGCAGTCCGGTCTCCTTCGGACACACGCCGAGGAAGCCGTGGCGGAGCTGGTATCGGCGGGCATGGCGACCTCCGACAGTTTCGCGGGCCTCAGGGCCCTGCTGGCGCCGACGCGTCACCGGGAGTCGAGGCGGGGACGGGAACGCAGGAACCCCTTCGACCTGTCGACGGCCGGCCGGTGGGGACTGACCGCCAGAACGCCGGACGAGGGCAATCCGGAAGAGGATCTCGAGGCCTATGCCCGCGTCGCACTCGCCCGGTACGGCGTAGTGTTCCGGCGGCTCACGGAGCGGGAGAACACCTCCCCGCCGTGGCGGGACCTGGTGCGGGTGCTGAGAAGGATGGAAGCCCGGGGCGAAATCCGCGGCGGACGTTTCGTGAACGGGGTCTGGGGCGAGCAATACGCTCTGGGCGAGGCCGTCACGCTCCTGAGAAGCATCCGCCGGAAAGAGAAGCAGGGCACGCTGGTCGCCATCAGCGCGGCCGATCCCTTGAACCTGGTCGGTATCATTACGCCCGGCAGGCGCATTCCCGGCATCACGAACAACCGCATCCTCTACCGGGACGGTGAGCCGATCCTGATCATGGAAGGCGGCGAGATCAGGGAGGCGTCCCCTGTGGCGGCCGAAGAACAGTGGGCGTTGCGGCAGGAACTGGTCAAGCGGGAATTCCCGCCGAAGCTGAAGGCCTATCTGAGCGGCCGGCGCACGCGTGAAAAGACCGCCGTGCAATA
>CAZZNP010000020.1:19020-23275 GCA_964655785.1 uncultured Gemmatimonadota bacterium | reverse complement strand
AGCTGAAGGCCTATCTGAGCGGCCGGCGCACGCGTGAAAAGACCGCCGTGCAATAGTCCGAAACGCCAAACGGATTGTGGACCGGCGCTCAGGCGCTCGATCTTCTGATCTCGAGTGAGGACGTTTTCAAAGGCTGCACGACCCGTCCAGGACGGCAAGCATGAAGAAGATCGTCATCGTTCTGCTGACCGTCGGGGTCTCCTTGCCGGCCACCGGCAGGAGTTTTGCCCAGGTTCAGGAAAAGCGCATGTCGATAAGCCTGGGGGGCGGGAGAAGCATTCCCGTGGGAGGTTTCGCTGACGGCAAATCAACGGGATCGCTGTTCCTTATGGGGGTTACCGTACGTGTTTCCAGATCCGTTCATCTCGTGTTTAACGGCTATGACAACCTCCTGTCCGTGGAGCGCGGCCAACACGACCGGGACCGTCTGGACGACGAAGCGCTGCAGAGACTCGGAACGCACGTGGATGCCAATATGAGCCTGGAAGGCGCAAATTTCGGACTTATGTTTAAAACGGCCACTTCCCCGGCGAGCGTCTACGGGCTGAGCGGCATCGGCTACTCCAGGGTGATCGACCGGTTCTTCGGTACCGTGCACGGCACGAAGTTGACCGCGTTCAGTTCGGAAGCATCTTTCAGCGTCCTCCTGGGCGGCGGTGTGCACGTACCCCTGACGCACACGGTCGGTCTGGCGCTGGACGTCCGATACATTCGCGCATTCAACGACAGGAACGTCCAGTGGATTCCCATAGCCGTGTCCGTCGTGTTTGATTTCTGGAAAGTAGAACCGGGTTAAGCGACCTCTTCCGGTAACGCGCTTCCTTGCCGGGCCACCTCCTTGCCGGGCCACATCCGAAATCGCAGACGACCTCTTCAGCCCAGCGCTATTAATGTTTCCAGCAACTGCGGGGGCGAGGCCGTTCCTGTGACACCAAGCTGCCGGACGGTGACGGAAGCCGCGAGGTTTCCGACCATGCCGGCCTCCACGTGTGTTGCGCCGGCGGCCAGCGATGCCACAATGCCGGCCGTGACGCTGTCGCCGGCCCCTACGGTGTCCACGGGGCCCGGAACGCCTATGCCGGGCACGTGCCGGCAGCCTTCGCCATCGATCAGCAACAGGCCGTCCGCGCCGACGGTGACGTACACCGGCCTGGAAGGGCTTTCACCGGCACCGATTCCGGCATTGAAAAGCGTCAGCCCCCACTGTTTTTCTTTCTCCAGCTCCGTTCCAGATGAGCATGTGCTGCGCGCGGCCGGGGTTTGAACGGCCCTTCGTATCTCGTCCCGATTGCCTTTGCGAATGACGTGGCGGAACTCGCCGATACGCGCCCGCGAGTCCGCCAGGACGACCTTGTCGGGGTGGGTCCTGCCCAGTTCGCCGATGGCTTTCCGTACGCGGTCCGTGACGACACCGGTGTCGCGTCCCCCAACCTGGTCCAGGACGACCACACCGTCCATCCCGGGCGCCACGTCCCGCAAGTGATCGATGATTCGATCCTCCAGCCCTCGCGGGGTGGCTGACCGGTTCTGTATATCCATGCGGTTTGATTCACGTTCTCCCCCGGCCTCGCGGAACATGGGCTTGACGTAGGTGGGGGTGAACCGGTCCGGCGATTCGATCAGACCGTCCAGGCCGACCCCCATCGCCGCAAGCCCCTTGCGAAGCTCGTAACCCTCCCCGTCGTCCCCTGTGAATCCCAGGGCATGGAGCCGCCCGACTCCGAGGACGTGCAGGTTGGCCATGACCGTACCGGCGGCGCCGGGCATGCATCGCCTGGCCACGACCTGATGGGCGGCCAGTCCGGTTTCCAGGGACGGTTCGTCCAGCGCCGGATCGAGGACCAGGTACTTGTCCAGGAAGAAGTCGCCGACGACCAGGACGGAAAGGCCGGAGAAGCGGGATACCAGGGTTTCGAGGCGATCCGGGGACAAGGGAGGAGCAGTCATCACGAAAGGGTTTAGGATATGCCCGTTCCGCCGGAGAACCGGCTGGATTCATGGGATCGGTGCGACGTATCGGCGTGCGGAAATGGATAAGTTTCGGTCTCACGCAATGTAAGGAAGGGTGAGCGTAAATCAAGGTATATACAGGAAATAACATCAATCAAAGTGAAGCTTTTTCTTGATTTTCTGCCCGCGGAAGTGTACATTTTCGAATCTGAGCGCACCGCGGATTCCCCACGACGCACCGCGGATTCCTCACGATGCACCGCAGAATACAAACGATGCATCGACGCCCCAGTCCGCATTCGTAATGGCAAAGGCATACGGGTGCATCCACATTATTGATATATGACCGGTTCCGTTCATCCCGCAAGTCGGCACGCCACGCAGCATAGACCCAAAGGAAGTTCCATGCGCCTGGCCGATCCCCTGCCGGATAAGATTCAGAAGAAGCTCTACCCCGTACTGGAACCCAACGAAGAAATCCACGTCACGCTGAAATCGGACATGGACGCGAAAGGCCGGTTCGAGCCGTCCTGGCTCATCGTGACCGACCAACGCGTCATGTCCCTGGAACTCAATGGCACCGGCGACGACATCGCCGTCCCGCTGGAGGAACTGACCAGGGTGGCGGTGGAGCCCCTGGTCGGCGGATCCTGCCTGGAGGTTTCCACGGCCAGAGACACCTTCCCGCTCATCAGGTATTCCCAAAGCCTTGTCCACTTCTTCAACGAGGCGCAGCGCGGTATCGAGCAGCACATCGAGGGAAAGCCGTTCCAGGTCAAGACGGAGTTTTCGAGGGTAGTCTGCGAGACCTGCGGCCGGCGTCTGCCCACGAAGGACGGGCTGTGTCCGGCCTGTGTCAGCAAGTGGGGCATGCTCAAGCGGATCTGCTCCTACCTGGGCGCCCACAAGGGCAAGGCCATCATCATGGTGGCGCTGTTCGCCGTGCTCAGCGTGGCGGAACTCCTCCCGCCCAAGATTACGCAGCTCATCATCGACGACGCCTTCGCAAACGGGGACAAGGAACTTCTGTTCTGGTTCGTCGCGGTCATGGCCGGCCTGCTCGTTCTCCGTTGGCTGGGCGAGATGGCGAACGGCTGGCTGACGGCCTGGGTGGGCGCCCGCGTGGTAGCCGATATCCGGGCCCAGGTCTACCACCACGTCGAATACCTGTCGCTGGGATTCCACGACAAGCAGAAAACGGGCGGACTGCTTTCGCGGGTAACCCGGGACACCCGGAACGTGCGCAGCTTCCTGGTGGACGGCCTGCCTTTCCTCATTCTACGCTGGCTGACGACGCTCGGGATCATCGGCATGCTGTTCTATACCAACTGGCTGCTCACGATTTACATCCTGATCCCCGTCCCGCTCATCATCATTTGGGGCCGGGTACTGTATAAGAGGCTGCGGTCCTACTACACCCGCATGTGGCGCCAGTGGGAAGGGTTCTTCACCCATATCCAGGAATCCCTGTCGGGGATACGCATCGTCAAGGCTTTCGCCCAGGAAAACAGGGAAGTCGACCGGTTCAGGCGCAACGCGCGGGACATGTTCGCCCTGGAGTACTGGACCGAGAAACAGTGGATCTACTACTTCTCCACCATGGGCCTGCTGAACTTCCTGGGCTTCATCGTGGTCTGGCTGGTGGGCGGCGGGCAGGTGCTCGGGGAGGAGCTTACCCTGGGCGAACTGATGCTGTTCTACTTCTACCTGCTCATGTTCTACGGACCGCTCAGGTGGCTCGGCCGGGTCAACAGCTGGATGACCCGGGCCATGAGCGCCGCCGAACGGGTATTCGAGCTCATCGACATGGAGCCGGAGAACTATGAGGATCGAACGGCTAAACCGATGCCGCGCACGCAGGGCGAAATCGTCTTCAAAAACGTGACCTTCGGCTATGACGCCGCGCTGCCGGTGCTCCGGGACGTCAATCTCCATATCCGGCCCGGCGAGATGATCGGGCTGGTCGGCAAGTCGGGCGCCGGGAAGAGTACGACGATCAATCTCATCTGCCGGTTCTACGACGTAAATTACGGTTCTATCACCCTGGACGGCGTGGACCTGCGGGATATCCGGCTCGAGGACCTGCGGGGCCACATCGGCGTCGTCCTGCAGGAACCGATCCTCTTCAACGGCACGATCCGGGAGAACATCGCCTACGGAAAGCCCGCCGCGAGCTTCGAGGATATCATGATGGCGGCCCGCGCGGCCAACGCCCACAACTTCATTCTCGCAAAGCCCGACGGATACGACACGATACTCGGGGACAAAGGCAACGGACTGTCAGGCGGCGAGAAGCAGCGCGTCT
>CAZZNP010000020.1:11238-19010 GCA_964655785.1 uncultured Gemmatimonadota bacterium | reverse complement strand
TCCTGATCCTGGACGAGGCGACGTCCTCCGTTGACGCCGAGACCGAGAAACAGCTCCAGGAAGCCATTGCCCGGTTGATCAAGGGACGTACGACGATCGCCATAGCCCACCGCCTGTCGACGCTTCGTGACGCCCACCGGCTGGTGGTGCTGGAGCAGGGAAAGGTGGTCGAGGAAGGCACCCACGAGGAACTGATCGCGAACCGCGGACATTTCCATCACCTGGTGCGGCTGCAGAAAGCCACCTCCGAGATCATGGAGGTCGCCTGACCGGCGAAGGCCGTCGGAACAGGCAGGGAAGCAATAGCATGACCGATACCACGACCACTTACGAAGAGCGGATGCCCGACGCGCTGGCCGACCGTTGCCGGAAGGCGCTGCGTGAAGGGGAGTCCATCCGTATCGCGGCGGCGACCGACCTGACGGAAGACCTCCGGTTCGAGGAAAGCTGGCTCGTGGTGACGGACCAGCGCCTGATGCGGTTCGGAGCGAACGGGGCAGGCGCGGGAAACGGCAACACGTCTATCGAATTTGCCGACGCCAAGAGCGCCGCCGTGGAGGAACTGGTCGGATCGGGCCGGATCAACGTGGTGATCGGAAACGAAGAGATCGAGGTCGTCCGCTACACCCCGTCCCAGCGCGCCAAGTTCGCGCGGATCGCCCAGGGTATCGACCAGCTCATCAAGGATGATCCGGTCAACATGCAAGGGGAGGTGGACCGGACCCGGTGCGACCGGTGCGGCCGGCTCCTGTCCGAACCGAACGGGATCTGTTCGGCGTGCACCAACCGGCTCGCGATGATGCAGCGCATCGCCAGGTACGCCCTGCCCTTCAAGGGCCGGCTCGCGTTGATGGTCTTCCTGTCGCTTCTTTTCACCCTGGCCGAGCTCGGTCCGCCCTACATCATGCGGCTCATCATCGACAACGTTCTGGTCGACCCGGACGCCGCCACGGCCGGGGACGCCGCGACCGAGGACCCCTTCTCGTTCCTCTATGTGCTCGTCGGCGCCTACGCGGTCATCCGGCTGGGATCCTTCGTCCTGGAGATCTTCAAGGACCGACTTTCCGTCTGGCTCGGCGGCCGCGTGATCGTGTCCGTCCGCGAGGACCTGTACGAGAACCTGTCCCGACTGAACATGAAATTCTACAACAAGCGGCAGGTCGGATCACTGATCTCCCGGGTATCCAACGACACGGAGAGCATGATGTGGTTCCTGGTCGACGGGGTGCCCTACATCCTCACCAACCTCCTGCTCCTGGTCGGCATCCTGGTCCTGCTTTTCGTAACCAGCTGGCAACTGACGCTCCTGGTGCTCATTCCCATACCCCTGCTCATAATAGGTGGAGGGTTCTTCTGGGTCCGGCTGATCCGTGCCTTCAGGACGAAGTACTACCGCTGGGGCAAGCTGGTTGGCCTGACGGGCGAGATGCTTTCTTCGGTGCGCGTCGTCAAGACCTTCGTCCAGGAAAAGCGGGAGATGCGCCGGTTCAGAAGCAGCAACGAAGGCGTCTTCCGGGGCGACTACGAAAGCGAGAAGGAAGCGGCCGTCTTCTTCAGCACGGTGAGCATGCTGACGTCGTCCGGTCTGATCCTGGTCTGGTACTACGGGGGAGCCGCCATTATCGACGAGACGTTCAGCATCGGCGCGCTCATCATGTTCATCGCCTACCTCTGGATGCTGTACGAACCGCTCCGGTGGTTCGGCGAGCTCAATACCTGGTCCAGCCGGGCCATGAGCGGCGCGGAGAAGGTCTTCGAGATCGTCGATACGCCGGCGGAAACCGAGGACCGGGACGATCCGGTCGAAATGAAGGACATGCGGGGAGAGGTGGAGTTCAGGGACGTGGCCTTTGCCTACGAGGCGGGCAAGCCCGTCCTCCACGACATCAACCTGCACGTACAGTCCGGCGAGATGATCGGGCTGGTGGGCAAGTCCGGTTCGGGCAAGACGACATTGACAAATCTCCTGTGCCGGTTCTACGATATCGACGATGGCGGCCTGATGATCGACGGCGTGCCGATCCGGGACATCAGCCTCGAGGACCTGCGCCAGCAGATCGGCGTCGTGTTACAGGACTCTTATTTCTTCAGCGGTTCCATCGCGGAGAACATCAGGTACAGCAGTCCGGACGCTTCGTTCGAGCGGATCATGAGGGCGGCCCGGACGGCGAACGCCCACGATTTCATCTGCGCGAAGCCCGACGGCTACGACACGCAGATCGGCGAGAACGGCAAGGAATTGTCGGGCGGCGAAAAGCAGCGGATCGCCATCGCGCGGGCCATCATCCACGATCCCCGCATACTGGTTCTGGACGAGGCCACCTCGTCGGTGGACACCCATACGGAGAAGCTCATCCAGGAGGCCATCGCCAACCTCGTGAAGGGCCGGACGACCTTTGCCATCGCCCACCGGCTGTCGACCCTGCGACGGGCGGACCGCCTGGTGGTGCTGGACGCGGGACGGATCGTGGAGACAGGCACCCATGAAGAGCTGCTGGACAAGAAGGGCCATTTCTATCGCATGGTCGAAACCCAGCGGGCAAGCACCGCGGTAATGGCCGTGGGCGGAGGCAAGGGCGATCCGAACCTCGGCGCCAACGGACATACTTCCTGAGCAAGGAGACTGAGATGCCGGAAGAACCTGGCGTGGTCGCGCCGGACACTTTTGAATTCGAAACGGGAATAGAGAACGCCCCCGTCGAACCCTACCTGGCCCACGAGATCCGGGTCTTCCGGGCGCCGACGAACACGGTGCGCATGACAGTTCGCGACGAGCGATCCTATATTCGCGTCCGTCCGGTCAATGCTTCGCCCATGGTCCACTCGGACCGGTACGTGTCGCTTCTGGACATCAAGAACGAGGAAGTGGCCTTCATCAAGGATATGAACGACCTGGATGAAGCGTCTCGAAAGGTCATCGAGGAAGAATTGGCCCATCGGTACCTGCGGGCGACCATCGAATGCGTTCACTCCATTCAGATGGAGTATGGCGTAACCTACTGGGACGTAACGACCGACCGGGGAAAACGCGAGTTCGTCATCCGGGGTCACGAGAACACCCACTGGGCATCGGAAACGCGACTGTTGCTTACCGACGTCGACGGAAACCGGTTCGAGGTCGTCGACTACACCAGGTTAGACCCCAACAGCATCCGGTTGATCGAGACGAACGTGTGACGGAACCGTGATGACAGACGACCTCCTCTACCGGGAAACCCACCGTCCCCAGTTTCATTTCACGGCGATGCGGCACTGGATCAACGATCCCAACGGACTGGTGTATTACGACGGGGAGTACCACCTCTACTTTCAGCATACGCCGGGCAGCATGGTACACGGGCGTACGACGTGGGGCCACGCGGTCAGCACGGACCTGGTGCACTGGAAGCAACTTCACACCGCAGCGCTGGACGTCGATGAAACGGGCTGGATGTGGTCGGGGTCCGCGGCGGTGGACCATGAGAATACCGGCGGGTTCCGGGACGGGGACGACCCTCCGATGATCGCCTTCTACACGGCCGGCGGCGAAAGGATGTTTCCCGGCAAGCGGTGTATACAATGTATAGCCTTCAGCATCGACAGGGGCCGGACGTGGACGAAATACGAAGGTAATCCGGTCATCGGACACCTCCGGGCGGAGAACCGGGATCCCAAAGTGGTCTGGCACGAGCCGACCGCGCGATGGATCATGACCCTGTTCATGGACGATAACGACTACGCCCTATTCTCGTCCCCGGACCTCAAATCGTGGACGCGCCTGCAGGACCTGACCCTGCCGGGCGTGTCGGAATGCCCCGACTTCTTCGAGCTGCCGGTGGATGGTGATCCCTCGAACACGCGGTGGGTCTTCTGGGGCGCGAGCGGCGGCTACCTGCTCGGACGTTTCGACGGCAGGACCTATACACCGGAGACGGAGGTACTCCAGGCGGAAATGGGCGCCAACGGATATGCCGCGCAGACCTGGAGCGACATCCCGGCGGAGGACGGCAGGCGGATCCAGATCTCCTGGATGCGGAACGGCCGGTATCCAGCCATGCCATTCAACCAGCAGATGACCTTCCCGGTGGAGTTGACCCTGCGCACGCTGCCGGAGGGTATCCGGCTTTGCCGGGAACCGGTCGGGGAAATCGAACTGCTCCATGCCGAGACGCAGACCTGGCCCTCGGGCGACCTGGCGGAAATGGCCGCCGCCCAGTTTCATCAACGGTTCGGATCTGGAGAGATCAACAGCTACGCGGTCACGAACCTGCGCGCGGCCGAAAGCCGGCTTGTCCTGGCCGGCGAGGGCGACCTGTTCGACGTCCGCATGGAGATCGAAGTGGACGGCAGCGGCGACAAAAGGGGCGTGGATGACGAACCCGGCGACGGCAGCGGCGACGGCAGCGGAGACAAAAGGGGGGTGGATGACAAAATAGGCGGTGACAGCGTATCGGCCGGAGCAAGTGGATTCACCATCGAAGTGCGGGGACATCCCCTGGAATACGACGCGGATCGCCAGACCCTGTCGTGCATGGGGCGGACTGCCGATCTCCGTACCATAGACGGCCGCGTCAGCCTCCAACTCCTAGTGGACCGCACGTCCCTGGAGATCTTCGGCAATGGCGGCGAGCTGTCCATGTCCTTCTGCTTCCTGCCGCCCGCGGCCGATCAATCCCTTTCGCTGCGAGTGGATGAAGCCGGCGTGCGCATCATCTCGCTGAACGTCCACTACCTCAAGTCCGCCTGGGAATCCGGGTAACACAATCTGAAACCCACGCGGTTATCACGCCGAAATCGAGTCGTCACCAGCAGGAAACCAGGCGGGTAGATCATACGAAGCAGGCTGATAATGCCAGGCAGACCCATCATGCCCAATCCGCTCACCAAAGCCATCGAAAAGTTTCCCCGGGTCCGGCTGGGCCATGCGCCGACGCCGCTTGACGCCGCTCCGCGCCTCGGTGCGGCCCTCGGCATCGACCTGTGGATCAAGCGCGACGACTGCACGGGGCTGGCCATGGGCGGAAACAAGGTCCGCCAGCTCGAATTCCCCCTGGGCGAGGCGCAGTCCCGGGACGCCGACACCCTGCTGATCACCAGCGCGGTGCAGTCGAACTACGTCCGCGTGGCCGCCGCGGCCGGCCGCCGGCTCGGTATGGAAACCCACATACAACTGGAAGAGCGCGTGCCGGACGTGGACGCCCTCTACCGCAGTTCCGGCAACGTCCTGCTCGACCGGCTCTTCGGCGCGAAGCTGCATTCTTTCCCGGTCGGCGAGGACGAGCCCGCGGCGGACGCTTCGCTGGACCTGCTTGCCCAATCGCTCGCGGAGGAAGGCCGCCGGCCCTACGTGATTCATCTCGCCCCCGCCCATCCGCCCCTCGGCGCGCTCGGCTACGTGATCGCCGCGGAGGAGATCCTGGCACAGGCCCGGTCCCTCGACCTCGAATTCGACGCCGTGGTCTGTCCCACGGGCAGCGCTCTCACCCACGCGGGGCTCCTGGTGGGCCTGCGGGCCCTGGGCAATGAGGTGCCCGTGTTGGGCATCTGCGTGCGGCGCGATGCTGCCAGCCAGGCCGCGCGCGTAAGGAACGTGACGGAGCAACTGGCCGGGATGATCGAGCGGCCGGATGCGTTGGACGCGGGGGACGTAGAGACGTTCGACGGCGTCCTGGCGCCCGGTTATGGCCGGCTCAATGACGAGGTGCGCGAGGCGATCGCCCTGGCGGCCCGTCAGGAGGGTCTGCTCCTCGACCCGGTCTACACCGGCAAGACGATGGCGGGCCTGATCGAACACGTGCGTTCAGGCGTCATACCGGCCGGCAGCCGCGTGCTCTTCATCCATACGGGCGGCCTGCCTGCCCTCTTTGCCTATGGCGACAGGCTGGGGTCCTGGCTGTCGGATGTGCCGTGGGCGCCTTAGGAATGATCGGAGATTAGACTTGCGGCGCGTATCGCTTCACGTTACAATTAAACATGAGATTCAGGCACAAGGGACTGCGGGCACTGCATGAGTGGGACAACGCCGCGCGGGGACTGCCTGCCGGTCTGGTTCCACGGCTCCGACGCATCCTGTTACGGCTGCAAGAGGCGACGCATCCGCGTGACGCCGACGCGCCAGGCTTCAGGTTGCATCCCCTGAAGGGTGACCGCGCGGGCCAGTGGAGCGCCCGAGTTTCAGGTAACTGGCGCGTGGTGTTCCGTTTTGAGGACGGCGAAGCCGTGGACGTGGACCTTGTCGATTATCACTGACCCAAGGGAGTAACGATTATGAACGATAGTAAAAGCGATCGCGTCGGCCCGATGCTGAACCCGCCGCACCTTGGCGAACTAATACGAGAGAGCATGGACGATTTGGGCTGGAACGTGACCGAGACCGCGGCTCGGCTCGGCTGCGAGCGAGGAACTCTGTCGCGCCTACTGAACGGCAAGGCGGGGGTATCTGCGGACATGGCGCTGGCGCTTGAAGACTTGGGCTGGGGCACCGCCGATCACTGGATGCGGATGCAGGCGAGTTACGAACTTGCGCAAGCGCGCCGGGACCGGACCGCCGCCAAACGGCGCACAGGCGCAATATGGGGCCGAAGGGAAGACCATTGAATTGATGCGAACATCGATTGATTCCGTTTGTATTCCTGCATATATTACGGCGTTTTAGGACGCCTGACCTTCGTGGATCAACAATGGCGATCTGGATAGGCAATACCTGCGGGGTTCGGAGAATCGGCCTCGTAAAAGGGGATATGACCTTGGTTAGATTCGTGCTGAAAATCGCGGCGGTGTTGCCACTACTCCTGCCTGCTGTAACCTACGCGCAAGCAGATCATCCTGACGGTACGACCACCCGTGATTTCCGCGTTGCCGGATCGGTATCCCAGGTGGCCGTGAGCGGTGAGGCCAGTGAGGACGAACGGGGATCCGGCGCCGCGTCTCCCGCGGAGGTGTCCGGAACCGACGCCCTGGCGTGGGCGCTTCAATCCGAGTTCGGAATGGAACATACGAACTACTGGGGAATCTCCGCGCTGCGCATGCGTGCCGGATACGGAGAGGTGCGTGATGGAGGCGCGCCTCGAGAGGCGGTGGACCGGCTTACCGGAGAGGCGACGTACGAGTTGCCGATCGACGCCCGCCCGGACGTGGTCACCATTGCTCCGTTCCTGGGGGTATCGGGGATCTCGGCATGGACTCCGCCAACCCGTCCGGACGGTTCCGCGGAAGACAGACCTCTTTCCGTACGTTTCAAGGCCGGCGTTACGAACAGGCTGGGCAAGGCGGGAACAGGTGGAAGCGCTGCCTCGCCGGACAGATGGGCCGGAGTTTTAAGAATCAGCGCCGCGGGTGACTGGGACCGGCTGACCGGCATCCTGGACTATGGGTTTGAGATCGCCCAGGAATGGAAGCGACAGATTCGGCCCGGCTTGGAAATCACCTCGCGGGGGGACCTCTTCCTTTCCAATCACCTTTCGCTTCGGCAATACACCCATATCGATGTATCTATCGTGTCCCGTCTTTCCATCGCAATCGACGGAAACCTCTTCCTGCATCACGCGGACCATACGCAAACAAAGACGGAAATCCTGGTCGGGCTGGGCGTTCATTTATAAGTGGAGTCGAGCCCGCCGGTGAAGTCGAGCCCGCCGGTGAAGTCGAGCCCGCCGGTGAAGTTGAGCCCGCCGGTGAAGTCGGTCCCGCCGGTGAAGTTGAGCCCGCCGGTGAAGTCGAGTCCGCCGGTGAAGTCGAGCCCGCCGCGATTGAAACCGCGTCAGCCGAACGCCTCGGCGAACTTCCGCGACCGG
>CAZZNP010000020.1:0-11138 GCA_964655785.1 uncultured Gemmatimonadota bacterium | reverse complement strand
CCCGCCGCGATTGAAACCGCGTCAGCCGAACGCCTCGGCGAACTTCCGCGACCGGGTGTTGAGCAGGCTGTAGAAGCCGCGCACTTCCGGATCGGGATGGTCGCGCCATAGTCCCGTGGGGATGGTGGTGAACTGGCTGAGGACGGGTCCGTCGCGATGGCCGTAATAGACCTGGACGGACTTGCGTTCGTGCGCGGTCTTCCGCACGGTGGCGGCGTGGACGACTGACAGGTTGAAGAGGATGACGGTGCCGGCCGGTCCGTGGAGATGAACCCCGCCCCGTTCCCTGACCTGTTCCTCGATATCCAGAATAGGCCCGTCACAGGGTTCCGGCGAGATCGAGAAGCAGTGGGTGTCCTCGCGCACGTCGGACAGGTAGAGCATCATGTGGAGGTAGCCGCACCGGTAGGGCCGGTCGGTCATGTGTCTCCGGTCGCGGTGCCAGGCCTCCACCGGGTCGCCTTCGTACGGCGCCATGTGGCGCAGGCAGGCCTCCGCGAGGCAGCTCGGTCCCTCGAAGATGGTTTCGATCGCGCCGATGAGCGCGGGGTGGCGGATCAGCCCGTCGAACTCCGGGGAGGAGATGAGCGGTTCGCAGTTCACGCTCTGGTGGCCGTCAAAGGCGATGGCCCGCCAGAAATACCCCGTCTCCGACCGGTCCCGGTCGTACAGTTCTACGTAGCGGCTCAGTTCTTCAGCCGTGAATGGCTGTCCGAGACTTACGTAACCGTTTTGCTTGAAGAACTCGAGATCGACCATGGCAGGTGAATTCCTCTTTCCGGGCGGGTAATCCTTCCCAGTTCGCCGCGCGGCTGCATTCCCTACGCCCCTCGCATGACGTCCCGGAAAAGCTCCGAGAAGACGGCCCGGTCTTCGGGCGTGCCCACCGTGACCCTGACCAGGCGGTCCAGGCCCGGCGCGGCGGGTTTTCTCAGGAACACGCCCCGCTCAATGAGGGCGTTCATCACGGCGCTGGCCCGTTCACCCGTACCGAAATCGAAGGCGACGAAATTGGTCTGGGAGGGCAGGGACGAGATCCCGTTGTCCTCGGCCAGTTTCCGGTAGTCTTGCCGGCCATCATCCACGGCACGTATCACGCTCGCGACAAAACCAGGGTCGCGCAGGGAAGCCAGCGCGCCGGCCTGCGCCACCAGGCTCACGCCGAAGTGAAGACGGACCTTGTCGAAGGCCTGGATGATGTCACGGTGTGCGATGGCGTATCCCACACGGGCGCCGGCCATTCCGTGGGCCTTGGAGAAGGTGCGCACGCGGATCAGCCGGGGATCGTCCACGTCGATCGGCAGAAGCGTATCGGGAGGCACGAAGTCCAGGTACGCTTCATCGAGAATGAACAGGCAGCCGGGCGGCAGGCGTTCCAGGAGATCGCCGACAGCGTTGCTGCCGAAATAGGATCCCGTGGGGTTGTCCGGGTTGGCGAGGTAGAGGATGGACGCCTTCGTGCGTCCGGCCAGGTCCGTGAGCGCCGTCAGGTCGTTGCGGTCGTTGCGGTAGGGTACCGTTTCCAGCCTGCCGCCGAAACCGTCGACGTGATAGACGAAGGTAGGGTAGCAACCGAGGGACGCGGCGACCGCGTCGCCGGGATTCATGTACATGCGGACGATCAGTCCCAGCAGGTCGTCGATCCCCGCGCCGAGGGTCACGTTCTCGATGTCCACGCCGTGCTTCGCGGCCAGTTCGGTCCGCAGGTCGTAGCCTTCCGGGTCGCAATACCAGGCGACGCCCATCGCGGCCTCGGTCATGGCCGCCGCGGCCCGGGGCGATACGCCGAAGGCGCTTTCGTTGGCGCCGATGCGCACACGAAACCGTTTCCCCTGCTGACGCTCGATGGTTTCGGGACCCACGAAGGGGGTCACGGAAGGCAGGCCTGCCACGATGTCGGAATAAGGGGGTCTGGACATCAGATCGGTCGCGGCTACGCTAGGCCGCGACTTCCATGTCGGAGGTGTACTGGCCGGTCCGCGCGGCGCTGTTGCACATGGCACGATGGTAGAAGGCCTTCTGTCCCGCCTTGAAATTGGCGGGATCTCCACCCCATGCCCGCAGCGGTGCCGCCTGCAGGGCGCGACCGTAGGAGAAGCTGAGTTCCCACGGAAGCTCGCCGAACTGTGCGTTCATGGCGTTCAGGTGCGCCGTGGCAAGCTCCGAGGACTGCCCGCCCGACAGAAAAGCGACGCCGGGCACTTCCCGCGGCACGTTGCGCAGGAAATTGTTCACGGTGCGGCGCGCGACTTCCTCGACGGAAGCCTGCTCGGAGCATTTCGAACCGGAGATGACCATGCTGGGCTTCAGGACGATCCCTTCCAGCATGACGTCGTACTCGTTCAACGCTTCGAATACGCGCCTCATCACGACACCTGTGACCTCGTCGCACCGGTAAATGGTATGGTCGCCGTCCATCAGCACCTCGGGTTCGACGATCGGTACGATGCCGCTTTCCTGGCACAGGGCGGCGTACCGCGCAAGGGCGTGGGCGTTTGCGTCGATGCACGGGTCCGTGGGAATTCCCTTCCCCACGGTAATGACCGCCCGCCACTTGGCGAAAGCGGCGCCCAGCTTCCGGTATCTTCCCAGGCGCAACCGCAGGCCGTCGAGTCCCTCGGTGACTTTCTCACCCGGGAAACCGGCCAGGTCATGGATGCCGGCATCCACCTTGATCCCGGGGATCACCCCTTTGCCGGCCAACAGCTCCGGGAAAGGCGTCTCGGCTTCGTCGAGGGCCTTCTGCTGCAGGGTTTCTTCGTAGAGGATGACCCCGCTGATGAATTGCTCCATGCCTTCGGTAGTGAACAGCATGTGCCGGTAAGCACGGCGGGACTCCTTCGTCGAAGTCAATCCAATGCTGTCGAACCGGCTCTTGATCGTGCCGCTGCTTTCGTCCGCCGCCAGAATCCCCTTGTCGGGAGCGACCATGGTACGGGCGACTGATTTCAGTTCTGAAGACATCTTTTGATGCATCTCCTCGCAAGTTTTGATCCGTCGACGATGACGCGTCGAAGTATATGCTTAGAACGCATGTAAAAAAGGCGGCCGAGGCCCGGCTGTCAATCCTTTCTTGGCCGGTCGCTTTTGGCTTGAAACACAACCCGCCCTTCGATATAATACCGACTGCAGCAGTTGCCCGCTTGTTTACCCGCGTTCATTTTTAAAGGATATCCGCACCGCATCAGGACGCAGCTTTGTCCTCTTCCCGGTAGCCAGGCATCGTCCATGCCCCGCGACACGAATGATTCGCCCCGCGATAGGAATGATACGCCCCACGACACGAATGCGCCATCCCGCGTGCTGAATGCGCCGCCCCCCGAAGCAAATGCGCCATCCCGCGTGCTGAATGCGCCACTCCCCGAAGCAAGTGCGCCGCCCCGCGTGCTGGCCATCGACATCGGCACGTCGTCCGTGCGGGCGCTCCTGTTCGACCGGTCGGCCCGAATCGCATCGCCCGCCTTTCAAAAAGCCTACGACATGGAGACCACGCCTGACGGCGGCGTATATATCGACGCGGATCGACTGGCGGCGGAGGTGGGTTCGGTGCTCGATGACTTCTGTGCCGGGTGCGGCCACGGCGGGATCGACGGCGTGGCCATGTCCACGTTCTGGCACAACGTGGTGGGCGTAGCGGGCGACCGTGCCGTGACCCCGCTGATCAGCTGGGCCGATACGCGGCCGGGATCGGTCGTAACCGAACTGGGTGAGCGTCTCGACGCCGCATCGACGCACGGGCGAACCGGGTGCGTCCTCCACGCGTCCTACCTGCCCGCCAAGATATGCTGGTTTGCCCGGTCCGATCCCGCCCTGTTCGCCCGGGTGGAACGCTGGATGTCCATCGGTGAATACCTGTTTTTGAGGTGGTTCGGCGCGCCGGCCTGCAGCGTTTCCATGGCTTCCGGCACGGGGTTGTTCAACGCGCACCGGTGCGACTGGGACGACGATACGCTGGCCGCCCTGCCGGTGGAACGGGCTCAGCTGACGCCCTTAAGCGACGTGGACGAGCCGGTCCGGGGCCTGAAAGACGAATTTGCGTCCCGCTGGCCGGTCCTGGCCGGAGCGTCCTGGTATCCCGCCATAGGCGACGGCGCCTGCAACAACATCGGCAGCGGATGCGTGGACGAGGACCGTATCGCCCTGATGGTGGGCACATCCGGCGCCATGCGTGTCATGAGGCGGGCCGCGGAGTTTACCATCCCCGAAGGCCTGTGGTGTTACCGCTCGGACCGCCGGAGGATCCTGATGGGCGGCGCCCTGAGCAACGGCGGGAACGTCTACGGCTGGATGCGCGACACGTTGCGCCTCGCCGGCGAACACTGTGTTGAAAAGGAACTGGGCGGCATGGGGCCGGACAGCCACGGCCTCACGGTGCTGCCCTTCTGGGCCGGCGAACGCAGTCCTGGGTGGCATGATTCCGCCCGTGCGACGGTGACGGGCATGACGCTGCACACCACGCCCCTGGACGTCATGCGTGCCGGCCTGGAGGCCACGGCCTACTGTTTCGCGAATATCCATGGCCGGCTGCGGTCGATCTGGGGAGACGCCGGCGAGATCGTCGCGTCAGGCGCGGGCCTGCTGCAGTCCCCCGTCTGGATGCAGATGCTGGCCGACGTGCTGGAGCGTCCCATCGCCGCCTCGGCCGTGACCGAGGCCTCGAGCCGCGGCGCCGCGCTGCTGGCGCTGGAGGCCGCCGGCGCGCTGGAAGACCTGTCTGACGCGCCTGTCCCCATGGGAAAGACCTACGAACCGGACCCGGCGAACCGGGACCGCTACCGGGAAGCGATGAAACGGCAGCAGGATCTGTACGATATGATAATGGACAGTTGAGAGGTCGGGTTGTATCTTAGCGGACGTCCGGGCCCGGCGGGCTTCGAATGCGCGCGCCCGGCGTACCGGAATAAGCAAACCTGGAAAAAGCGAACCGTATACAACAATCCGAACCGAAAAGGACTCAGACCGTGCCAGTGAACGATCTCGAGCAACGATGCATCAACACCATCCGCATGCTGGCCGTCGACGCCGTCCAGCAGGCTAACAGCGGCCACCCGGGCCTTCCCATGGAAGCCGCGCCCATCGCCTACGTACTGTGGACGCGCCTCATGCGATATAATCCCAGGAATCCCGACTGGCCGAACCGGGACCGTTTCGTGCTCTCCGGCGGGCACGGGTCCATGCTGCTCTACGCCATGCTGCACCTCACCGGCTACGATCTGTCCCTCGACGAGATCAGGAACTTCCGGCAATGGGAAAGCCAGACGCCCGGACATCCGGAATACGGCGATACGCCCGGCGTGGAGACCACCACGGGTCCGCTCGGGCAGGGCATTTCGAACGCCGTGGGCATGGCCATGGCCGAGGCCCACCTGGCCGCCCGGTACAACCGTCCCGGCCACGAGATCGTCAACCACCACACCTACGTCATCGCCAGCGACGGGGACATGATGGAGGGCGTCGCCTCCGAGGCCTGTTCCCTGGCGGGACACCTCGGACTCGGCCGGCTGATCGTCATCTATCTGGACAACCAGGTCACTATAGACAGCGATGTGCACCTGGCGAGCTCCGAAAACACGGGCCTGAGATTCGACGCCTACGGCTGGCACGTGCAACGGGTCATGGACGGCAACGACCTCGCCCGCGTCGAAGCCGCGCTGGAAATGGCGCGCCAGGAGACCGGCCGTCCTTCCATCGTCATCTGCCGCACGGTCATCGGCTACGGCAGCCCCAACAAGGCCGGCACGTCCAAGGCCCACGGCGAGCCCCTGGGCGCAGAGGAAGTGGAGCTGACGAAGCAGAACCTCGGCTGGCCGCAGTCGCCGAAATTCCTGGTACCTGATGAAGTACGGGCGTTTTTCCAGCAGATGCCTCTCTATGGCAAGGGATGGGAACTGGCCTGGCGCCAGGCTTTCGACGCCTACGCCGCCGCCTTCCCCGAACTGGCGGAGTCCTGGAAGCGGGCCATGGACGGCGAACTGCCGGCTGGATGGGACGAGAACCTGCCGTCCTTCGCGTCCGGACAGGGACCCATGGCCACGCGGCAGGCGTCCGGCGTGACCATCAACGCCCTCTCCCAGCGCATACCGGGTCTGCTGGGTGGCTCGGCGGACCTGGCCGGGTCCAACAACACCATGGTCGAAGCCGAGACGAACTACGCCGCCGGAAACTACGGCGGCCGAAACCTTCACTTCGGCGTGCGCGAGCACGCCATGGCCTCCGCCCTCAACGGGATAGCGCTCCACGGGGGCCTGCGACCCTATGCCGGGACGTTCCTGGTATTCTCGGACTACATGCGCCCGGCCATCCGCCTGGCGGCCCTGATGGGCATCGCGCCGGTCTACGTCTTCACCCACGACAGCGTGGGCCTCGGCGAGGACGGGCCGACCCACCAGCCCGTCGAACACTACATGGCGCTGCGGGCGATCCCCAACCTGACACTGATCCGTCCTGCCGATGCGGCCGAAACGGCGGAAGCGTGGGTGGCGGCGTTGCGGCGCACGGACGGCCCCGTCGCCCTGGCGCTGACCCGCCAGAAACTCCCCGTGCTGGACCGGGCGGACCGTGCGGACCGGGCAGGTCTTGCACCCGCCGACGGTCTCCACCGTGGCGCCTACGTCCTGGCCGACGCGGCCGGCGCGGTCGGCGCGGGCGGCACCCCTGACGGCGACTCGGGCAGCAATGCGGACGGACCGCCGGACGGCAGCACCCCTGGCGGCGACTCGGGCGCTCTTGAGGCCGACTCGGGCGGCGCTTCTGAAGGGCAACCGGACGTGATCCTCATCGCTTCCGGTTCGGAGGTCTGCCTGGCCCTTGAGGCCCGGGACGCGCTGGCCGGTGAAGGCGTGGCCGCCCGCGTGGTAAGTATGCCAAGCTGGGAATTGTTCGAAGCGCAAAGCGCGGAATACCGGGAGTCCGTACTCCCGGCGTCGGTCACCGCGCGTCTGGCCATCGAACCCGGTGTCACCCTGGGCTGGGAGCGGTACGTGGGCTCGCGGGGAGACGTCATCGGCCTGGATCGCTTCGGTGCCTCGGCCCCCTACGAGGTCGTGTTCGAGAACCTGGGCTTTACCGCGGACAACATCGCTGGCAGGGCAAAGGCGCTGGTTGGCACAGGTGGGTGATCAGAACGCGCCTCTGACGACCAGAACGCGCCTCTGACGACCGCGATGTAAACGGCAGGCGCAGGTCGCGGGATGAGAAACGACGGGCAGGCGCTGATCGCGGACGCGGATTGGCAGGCAGGCATCGAACAAAGCCGGAATCAGATGACTGCCAGGCACTGCTCGCGGACGCGGAATGACCGGGAACCGATTTCCTAAAACCCGACCTCTTTAAACACTTCCAGCGTTATCTCCTTCTCCAGGTCCTTGAAGTACTGGAAATTGGTGTCCACGACCCTATAGCCCATGTTGGTGTATAGCAGAATGGGACGGGGGCTGCCCGTGTTCGCCTGGGTGGTCGCATGACGGTATCCGAGCTGCCGCATCTCCCGCAGCAGGACCTCCATCATGTACCGGCCGAAGCCCTTCCCCTGCTCCCCCTCGCTCACCCGTCCTCCCACCGGACTGCCTTCAATGAAGAACCAGGGAATGTAGAAGGTTTCCTGCGCCTGGGGCGATCGGCAGAAATCCCCGACGGACTGGGCGAATCCCTGCCCGATGCATTGATCACCGCGCAATAGCTGGAATTCCATGTTGGGCAGTCTGCCCCGTCCTGGCTTGACGTCGAAGCGCAGGGTCACCCCGGCGTCCGGCAGTACCGGATCCGGCATGGTAAAGTCCGGGAGTTCGAGCAGGATGATCCCCCGGGTGATCCGGTAGTCGTTCATGCTGAGCAGCGCGCCCACGTGGCCCATCCTGTCGGACTGAAAGGCGTGGCAGAAGCGGTAGAACCGGTAGCCGAAGTAACTGAAGGCCCGTATCTGGCTTATGCCGAACCCCTGCAAATGTGCTTCCGCCGCTTCCAGGAGCGCCTGGCCCGCCGGCCGCGCCCCCGCCCGGTAGTGGAAGAACCGGATGAGACCGATACGGTCCTTCAGCAGTTCCTCGATCGGATGTTGCCCGACGCGGTCATACTCCTCGCCCCTGCGGCAGATGGCCACGTGAGCGAAACCCGCGACGGCGCCGTCGCCGTCTTCCACCACCAGGATGGACTCGTCCGACAGGTCCTCGTAGGGTTCGTCCTCTTCTTCGTGCCACAGGACACCGGTCTCGAATTCATCCGGCGTGACGGGATAGCAATAGGGCATGTCCGCGAACTGCTCGTTGTAGAAGTCCGTCAGTCCGGACGCCTGATTGATTTCGAGGGTTTTGATTTCCATGGTGGAGGGTTCCTGTCAGGGGAGATGGACGCGTCGACTCGGGGCACTTAACTGGTACGCGCATGGCCGTGCTCGTCGTGGTAATCACCGGATACTCATTCGCCCGTGCCTGTGTTCGTCGGGGTACATAACTGGTACGCACATGGCCGTGTTCGTCTGGGTACTTAACTGATACGACTCCGGATGCATTCATTAGATACGGCAAAACGGCAACGGCAGGAACGGAAGCCTGTTAACCAGTATTTCTGATAATATCGTGAATGATCTCCTTAAATACGAGATAATTCACATAATTTTGACAATAATACGTGAATACGTTAATTTCCTTTCATGTCCACGACCAGACCGATGAAAAACCGCATCCATTCGTTGAAACGTGAATACGATACCTTGCGAAAAGGCAAGGATTCGCTCCTCTCCATGATCGACGAGGTGGAGATAGCCGAGAGTGTGTACAACTCGAACGCCATTGAAAATTCAACGCTATCGCTCGAGGAGACGGAGCGGATCCTCCTGGAACAAGCGCTGTCCCGTAATGTATCCATTCGTGAAGTCTACGAGGCGAAAAACCTTGCCCGGGTCATGGAGTACAAGCGGATCGCGGCGAAAGACAGCGAATTGAGCGAGACCCTGATTCTTCGGTTCCACCAGATGTTGATGGGCGGTATCGACGATTCCATCGCCGGACGTTTTCGGCAGCGGGGCGAATACGTTCGAGTGGGGACGCACATTGCGCCGGCGCCCGAGCACGTGGAACGCATGATGGAGAACATCCTCATCGACTACGTCAGCGACCTGGATCCCTACTTTCTGGACAAGATCGCGCAATTTCACCTGGATTTCGAATACATCCATCCATTTTGTGATGGGAACGGCAGACTGGGGCGGGTCATGATAAATTTCCAGCTTCTGCAGCTCGGTCTGCCCCGTATCATCATACGCAATTCGGAGAAGGAGAGGTACTACCAGGCGTTCAGGGAATACGAGGGCGGTGCTTCGACCAGGACCATGGGAAGCATCGTCTTCCTCGGGCTAATGGAGTCGTTGCACAAGCGGTTGAGTTACTTGAGAGGTGCCGAGATCATCCGTCTGTCGGATTACATCAGGCAGAACGGCCTTTCGGCACCGGCACTTACGAACGCCGCCCGTCGGCAAACCATTCCCGCGTTTCGTGAAAAGGGGGTCTGGAAGATCGCAAGAGAATACGAACATAATCCGCACCAGATCCACACTACCAGAGAGGAATCACAACCATGTTGACGATACGACACTTCCGCGCCCTGCTTCCGTTGCTTGCCGCGTTGCTTTTCTCCTTCGCGATTTCGTCTGCCGCGCCGCGGGCTTTTGCCCAGTCTTTCGCCCCGGCCAGCCCGGAGGAAGCGGGTGTTTCCTCCGAACGGCTTGCACGCATCGACGCGGCGCTTGAAGCGTACGTGGAGGAAGAACGGCTGCCGGGCGCCGCGCTCGTGATCGGGCGGCGCGGGCACGTGGTCTACGCCAGGGCCTTCGGCTACCGGGACCGCGAGGCGGGGGAACCGCTCGAGATCACGGACCTCTTCCGCATCGCGTCGCAGACTAAGGCGGTCGTTTCCGTCGGCGTGATGATGCTGCAGGAGCAGGGGCGCCTGCTGATCGACCAGGACCTGGCTGACTTCATCCCCGAATTCGACAGCACGGCCGTCGCCGTTGAAATCGAGGAAGGGGGATTCGATACGGTTCCCGCCAGCCGCAATATCACGGTGCGCGACCTGCTCACGCACACCGCCGGCATCGGGTACGGCTGGGGCCCCGGCGGCGAGCGCTGGGAGGAAGCCGGCATCGTGGGATGGTATTTCGCGGACCGCGACGAACCGATCGCCGAGACCGTGGAGCGCATGGGAAGTCTGCCCATGGATGCCCAGCCGGGCGAGGCGTTCGTGTATGGATACGCCACGGATATACTAGGCGTGGTGATCGAACGGGCGTCCGGCATGGCGCTGGACGAATTCCTGAAGGTCGAGATCCTGGAGCCGCTAGGCATGGTGGACACGCACTTCTACGTGCCGCCGGAAGAAGCGGACCGGCTCACCGTCGTGTACTCGGTGACGGAAGAAAAGGGGATAGAACGCGCGCCCGATCCGGGACACATGGTCGGACAGGGCATGTATCTCGAGGGACCGCGCAAGAGTTTCTTGGGCGGCGCCGGGCTTGTCTCCACGCCGATGGATTATGCCCGTTTTCTCGAAGCGCTCCGCCGCGGGGGCGCCCTGGACGGGGCGCGGATCCTGTCGCCCAAGACCGTAGAGCTCATGACTGTCGACCATGTCCACGACGCGTGGCAGGGAGACGGCGGCGGCTTCGGCCTGGGGTTCGGCGTAACGGAGGAGATCGGCTGGAGCGGGTTGCCGGGGTCTCCGGGGTCATACGCCTGGGGCGGTGCCTATCACTCCACGTACTGGGTCGATCCGGTCGAAGAACTGGTGGTGTCGTACATGACGCAGGTCATCCCCGCCCAGGGTCTCGACGACCACCAGCGACTCCGGGCACTCGTCTACCAGGCGCTGGTTGATTGAAGCGTAAGGGGATTTTAAAATGGGGATGGGACGACTGCCAGATGAAGGACGACTAAAGCGGTTGTAATTCGATAGCGGGGATGGGACAACTGCCAGGTGCAGGGCGACTGAAGCGGATGTATCGAAGGCTGCCGGAAGAACGGGCTGCCTTCGACTGCCATTACACTTACCTTCGTCAACACCGATACACACACTGTCTTCAACACCGAAGTATCTAAGCTACACCTCGAACACCTTCTCCAGGCGCGTCAGGTTGTCGCACCCGTTCT
>CAZZNP010000019.1:28563-43992 GCA_964655785.1 uncultured Gemmatimonadota bacterium | reverse complement strand
TCCGGTGCGCCCCCTTCGAAGACCAGGACAGTCCGTCCGACCCTGATTTGGTCGCCTGGAAGCAGCGGGGCGGGTTCTCCGCCGACCGGATGATCGTTGACGTACGTCCCGTTCCGGCTGCCCAGGTCCGTGATCACGTAGCCAGATGCCTCGCTTACGATCCGTGCATGAAGCTTGGATACCCCGCGGTCCCCCCGGATGGATAAATCGGCTTCGCCTGAACGGCCCAGGGTAGTGACATCCTGTTGCAGGACGAATACCTGTGGGTTTTCCGCGCGCAGAAACTTCAGGTAGGACACGGGACCGCTCCGATTCAAGGGGTTACGCCTGCCGGCGGCTGTTACGCCGGTTCGTCACGCAGGTCGAAGGCCACTTTGACCGCACCACGGCTTCCTGCTTTCAGCGCCTGGCCGATCGCCGTCCGGTATGCCTTCAGGGGGTAGAGATCCGTCAACAGGGGCTTCAGGTCGACCTTGCCCTCCTCCATCAGTCTCATGGCAAGGTCAAAGGTACGCACGGGTCGGTCCTCGTAATGCTCCGTCCCGTACGCATACGCTCCCTGGACTTTCAATTCCTTGTACCAGACGGCCGTCCAGTCGATACCGGAAGGTATGCCCGGCATGCCCACGACGGTGACGCTTCCACCGGATCCGGTCAGTCGAAGGGCGTCGTCGATGGTCCGGGACGAACCGACGCAATCGAAGGTCCGGTGCACGCCGCCGATGAATACGGGCCGCCCGATCTCGGGGCGATGTATCTCCGCCCCGGTCGCTTCGCTCACCGTTTCGTAGAGATCGGCGCCCCGTCCGATGACCCGGTCGGCGCCCAGTCCGGCGGCCAACGTCTGCTGATGAGCATATCGGGCCGCGGCGAGAATCCGGCACCTGGCGCCCAGCGCCCGGATGGCTGCAATGGTAAGCAAACCGATGGCCCCGCACCCGATTACGAGCACCGTTTCGTCGTCGGTGGGCAAGGATTTCAGCACGGCGTGCAGGCAACAACTGAAGGGTTCGATCAAGACCGCTTCCTCGTCGGAGAGCGCGTCGGGCACCCGGTGGACCTGGAAGGGGTGCGCGACCAGCGATGTGCTCCATCCGCCGCCCGTATCCCTGCAGTACCCCGTCTGAATACCCGGAGAAAGGTCGCCGTGCATGACCATTTCGCACAGGCCGAATTCACCCTCCCGGCACGACGGGCACAGCGGCTGTATCCCCCGAACCGGACAGCACAGTCCGGGTTCGATGACCACGCGGTCGCCCCGGGACAAGCGGTCGCCCTTGGACACGCCCCCGGATTCGGCGCCAGTCTCCTGGACCTCGCCCACCACTTCGTGTCCCAGGACGAAAGGTGAGGAAATCAGGGGAGAAAAATAGGGGCTTCCGCTGGCCTTGATGGTGGAAAGGTCCGATCCGCAGATGCCGCTCAGGAGCGGCCTGACGCGCACCCAGGCCGGTGTCGGAAGCGCCGGGGGATCGACGTCCGCCATGCGGATGCACGACAGGGCGCCGGTCGCCCATGCGGGACTGCGATGGCCGATCGTCCGGACGAAGAGGTACCGGGGGACGCTTTTGACGTATTGAACCGCTTTCATACGTGGGTCCAGTGAAGGATTTCCCAACAGCCGGATTCTGCTATCATACGTGGTCCCAGTGAACGATTTCCCAACCACCGGATTCTGCGGCCTTTTTGAGCTTCCCGCCCGGATTCACCACGACGGCGTGGCCCACCAGGTCCAGCATGGGACGGTCCGAGCTGCTGTCGGCATAGGCATAGCTACGGGCCAGGTCGATGCCGCGCCGTTCGGCGTAGTCCCGGATGATACGGGCCTTTTCCTCGTCGCCGATCGGCGGGCCTTCCGGCTCTCCCGTCAACCGGCCGTTTTCTTCCTTCATGGACAAAGCGATGAAATCGTCGGCCTTGGTATACTCCGCAAGGGGTTCCACGATGAAATCGAGCGACCCGGTGACCAGGACAACGCGCTCGCCTCTTTGCTGATGCTCCCGAATGCGTTCGACCGCGCCGTCGAACATGCGCGGCCGCATGACTTCGTCGAAAAGGCGTTCGCTGCGGGATACGCACTCGCCACGCATGAAACCCCGGTACTGCCTGTAGAAGACCTCGTTGAATCGGCTTCTGCTGATTTTGTCCAGCACCATGTAATAGACGACCTTCGGCAGAAAACCCAGGGTCCAGAGCAGGCGCCTCGAGGTAGAATACCCCCAGGTCCGGTAAAAGGCGTAGTAGTGTACGATCGTGGCGTCGATGATGGTCCCGTCCACGTCGAAGAAAGCGGTGGCGCTCCGGGACTTGCCGTTCCCCGGACGTCCATCGGACCCTTCGAGTGATCCGCGTCCGCGCTCCATGCGGTCCGCGATGTACAGGTAGCCGTCCCGGTCGATATAACCGATGTCCCCCGTGTGCAACCATCCGTCGCGGATGCGATGCGCCGTCGCCGACTGGTTCTCGAAGTATCCCTGCATGACGTTCGACCCGCGTACGACGATCTCGCCCTTCCCTTCTCCATCGGGGTTGGCTATGCGTACGTCGACTTCCGGGAGGGCGATTCCGACAGATGACGGTTTACTCCGGTCCATGGGGTTCACGGTCACGACCGGCGCAGCTTCCGTGAGCCCGTACCCTTCGTGTATGGTGAGACCGATCTCACGGTAGGCGTGGTAGAGATCCGCCTCGAGCGCGCCGCCGCCGCTGACGAGAAGTCGCATGCCGGAAACCACGTCCGGGTGCGTCTCTTCGGCCGCACGCCGCAGCGGGCGATGCAAAAGTCCGAATATCCGCGGCGCCGCGATCAGGCAGTTGATTTCGGATTCAGCCATCAGGGCGACCAGGGTACGAGGCCGTACCGAAGCGGTATAGGTGATGGTCGCTCCGGCGTAAAAGGGCATGAGGAATCCCCCGGTGAATTCGAGGGCCTGGCTCATAGGCAGCAGTGAGAGGAAACGGTCGGTCCGGTAGGCACGCAGAATCTCGGCGAGGGACAGCAGGTTCGATACGATGTTCCGATGGGACAACACCACGCCGTGGGATTCCGCCGCCATGCCCCGTGTAAACATGATGGCTGCCGGCGCATCGGGTTGGACCGGCGCCCAGGGGGGTGGTTCCTCGTTCAACGCGATCGGCGACACGGACTGGCGCGGGGCATCGAAAGATAAACCGTAATTGTCGATATTCCAGAACAGGACTTCGTGGCCCGGCGCTTCGGCGGCTTTCAATATCTCGTAACCGCTTTCCGAACACAGGATCGCCCGCGATCCCGTGAACCGGGTAATGCGCCACACCTCCTGTGCCGATGACCGTCGGTCGACGGGCACGAGCACCGCGCCGGCGACCATACCGGCAAAACAGGCGATACCCCATTCGGGCTTGTTTTCCGAAAAGAGCAGGACGCGGTCGCCCGGATGCAGTCCGCCGGACCGCCAACGCCAGCCCATGTGGCCGGCCAGGCCATATACGTCCTTGAACGAATACCTGACCCATTTTCCGTCGCGCGCGATCTGCATCGCGGTCTCGTCTCCGTACATATCCGCGCTCTTGGCCAGTATATCGGTTAAAGTGTCGAGATGGGGCAGCAGGTCGTTGCCGGCCTGCGCAAACCCCGACCGCTCCGCGACCTCCTCTTCTTCCGTAGCGGTGGTTCTGGGTTCATCGGTCTTCAGAACGTGGCGCTTCAACCCGGGAATGTGGATATCCTGGAAGTAGGTCTTCCAGTGAATCCTGGATACGTCGCCGTTGAAGAGCAGCCGGTCGTCGGGACCAAGCCGTTCGTGCAGGTCGACCGTCCTACCGGTCTCGAAAGTGCAATCCAGAGACGTGTAGGGACTGTAGATCGAAGCATAGTAGAGCATGCGGGAAATCGCCGACTTCATCACGGTTATTCTGCGCTTCCAGTTGTTCAGGAAGGCGATCCGGTTGAAGCGGTTCAACATCCAGAGTGCGGCGTTTAGCGGATATACGTATCGTAGATTGTACCTGCGCCGGAACCGGGCGAGGGTCGGATAGGTCCAGCGCTGAATGGGTATGGGCTCGTTGTTCCGGTTCCGGCGTGGGTTCTTCTGAAAGTACTCGTAGGAATGATCGAAAGCCTGCTGGAAGCGGATCGGATTCCGGTCGCCCGTCGACACGTGGTACACGCTGATTCCGCCTTCCCGGGCCGTGCGCTCCATGGCCGCGAGCATGGAGTTCACCACGATGTCCACCGGGATGATGTCCACGATCATGTCCCTGTCGCCGGGGAAATCCGGCAGGCGGCCCTTGCTCACCGCGTCGATCAGCGGGTCGGCGACCTTGAGCCCCTCTATCCAACCCGGTTCCGGCTCGACGAGGCCGCTTTCCACGATGGACGGACGTATGATGACCGTGGGCAGATCGCCCCGGTGCTTGACGATCAGTTGTTCGCCCATGGCCTTGGTCAGGGTGTAGCTGTCGTGCCAGCCCCACTGCTGTCCCCGGCGCATCCCTTCCGCGATCAGCTGTTCCTTCAGCCAGCGCTTGCGGAAGGTCTCCACCTGCGCGTCGAGCCATCGTTGCGTGGGCCGCGCGTTCTGCTGAAGCGCGGTCTTCCGGAACCGATTCTGCTGAGCCGTCGACCGGGACGCATCGTGAATCTCTTCGGCCCTAGCCAGTATGTCCCGGGTTTCCTTTTCCAGGTCGAACGGCGCGTCGCCGACCCCCATTTCCTGGGCCATGGACCAGTCCGGCCGGGGAGGAACTGCCGGGATGCGCCCTTTGAGCTGGCCGTTGACATAGGCTGTGGATACGTGGACGAGTATGGCGTTGTCGCACGTTCTGGCGAATTCCATCATCCGCCTGGCGCCCAGGGCATTTAGTTGCAGAGCGGCGTCGATTTCTTCGTCGAACGTGACGGATGCTGCGCAGGTCAGAACGACGTTGACCTCCTCGGCCAGACGCTGGTACAGGTCCGGTTCCAACCCCAGATGGTCCAGGGTCAGGTCCCCCTCGATGGCATGAACCTTCTCCGCCATGAACGGTGCGAATCGGTCGCCGTGCGTCTCACGTAACCGGGCGAAGGCGGCGGAACGAAGTATCTCGTCCTCCACCCGCTCCGCCGCCGACAGCGTGGTGCCGTCCTTCTTGCGGCGTGACCTCACGACGAGGTATATGCGGCCGACTTCCGGCGCGCACCGCAGGATCTTCTCCACGACCGCTTTCGCGAGGAATCCCGTGGCGCCGGTGATCAGCAGCGTCTTTTTCCGAAGATATGTAACGATTTGACTCATGCCGTACCGTCTTCCGATGCGTGGCCCGGAAAGGACCGACATCGTGGCGGATGGCGCCTCAGTCGGCCATGCGTTGCTTGAACTGGTCGACCCAGGGTATGGGGGATGGATCGATGGCGTTCATGACCGCCTGGTAGAAACTGGCGTAGGTGCCGAGCAGGAGCAGGTCGAAAGCCTGTTCCAGGACCGTGTCTCCCCGTGGCGTGATGACCGGGCAGGCAATCTCCTGTTCTTCGAGCAAGGCGCGGGTGATCTCGTGCCGGCGGCGGTTGCGCGGATCGTAGAGGTCGGACTGGATCAGCACGGCGGCAAGTCCGTCCCGGTTCTCCCGGGGGTGGGACATCCCTTCGAGCAGGTGGTGATTGAGCTCCGGCACGGCGAACCAGGCGGCCATGTTCTTGGCGTTCTCGTTCCACTGGTTGGCCATGATGTGGGCGTTGCCGGTGAGATGCTCGGATGCCATGATCATCACCGATTTGCCCTGCGTCGAGCGCGCCAGCTCGAAGGCGGTGTTGTCCGCTTCCGGTTCAGCGTAACCCGGTTTCGTCTCACGAAGCAGCATGACGGCCCTGTTTATCTCCGTCGCGGCGAGGTCCAGGAAGCCCAGCTGCCGGAATATCCCCACGAGGTAAGTCACCGCGTAACCCAGACCGATCCGCGGCTGGCCGCAGGTATTCAGTTCGCTGCCGAACACCACGGCCGGCATTCCCTGTCTTTCGGCGAGCGCCGCCAGTTTGCCTCCCGTCGTCAGCGCGATCATGGGAACGCGCCGGGACGCCCCTTGCTCCGCAACGGCCAGCACCTCCTCGGTGCCCCCGGAATAACTGGACAGAACGATGAGCGTCTGTTCGTCGATCCACGCGGGCGCCGCGTAATCGGAAACCACGGTCACCGGCACGGACAGCCTGTCTCGGAATACGTCCTGTATAAAATGGGCGCCCAGGGCGGACCCGCCCATCCCGGCTACGACCACGTGGTTCACGTTCCGGCATGCGTCGGGGAAATCGCGACCCGCAATGTCTGTCCAGGCGGCTTCCACCTGGTCGGGTATCGATCCGATGGATCCGTGCATGTCGGACTGGTCGAGGCGTTCCATTTTCGATGCCAGGTTTTTCGCTTCCAGGTTGTCGTTCGAGTGTTCGGACCAGCTCATCGTGTGCCTTGCCTGGTTCAGGATGTGGTTTCAGTGCTCGGGACGGCCCCGATTTCTTTCAGATAGGACACGCTTTCTTCGAACTGGCGCTTCTCATAGGCCGCCAGGACCTCGACCGGTTCGTCCTTCTCCCGGGGCGTTCGCCAGTCTTCCCCGACGGGGCGGACATGGGCGCCGTACAGCCGCAGAAACGGCAGCATGTCCCTGATGTCTCTCGCGGGATACTCCGCCCAGTAATCGTCCATGAGCATGCGCACGTGCCGGGCGTAGATGGCGCCCAGTTCGATGGTCTTCCTGATCGCGCCCGGCTGGTCCTGGTGGTCCGGCGCCCCGGGCGATCCGGGCCGACTGGACCTGACATCCGGCTGGTCCGGCTGGTCCGGCTGGTCCGACTGGTCCGGGTGGTCCTGATGGTCCGGCTGGTCCGGCGGTCCAACTGATCCGGGCCGACCGTGATACCCGTCGATCAGGGAAAGCAGGCCGGGATAGTCGACCACGCCGGCGCCCAGCGGGCAGCGGGCGATGCGAAATCCCTCTTCGGAAGGATGAATCGTGTAATCCTTCAGGTGGACGTGGCGCAGGAACGGCAGCAGCCGCTCCGTGTACCCGAAGGGTTCTTCGCAGACTGCCAGCACGTTGCCCACGTCAAGCGTTATGCCGATGTGCTCGCTGTCCAGTTGCTCGCAGAGCCACTGCATGTCGTGGGAGGTAGCGTCGGAATGGTTCTCCACCGCGATGACAACGCCATGCTCCTTCGCCAGCGGCAAGGCTTCGCGCAGGATGTCCCTGCACGTCGCGAGATGGGCGTGCCACCGTCCCGACAACGGCCGGCGATCGCCGCCGAGCACACCGCTCATGACGACCCGCAGCGTAGAGGCGCCGAGTCCGGCGGCCGCGGGGATCAGGCGCTCGAGCATCTCCCGCTCGACCTGTCCACCGTCCGCCACGACGAACAATCCCTTTTGCGCGGCGCGGGCGCGCGCTTCCTCCAGCGTGGACGGCGCCAGGTCAGGCAGGCAGTCGTCCGGGGGAAACTCCACGCCTGCCAGACCGTGCTCGACGGCCATGTCCATGAGTTGGAAAGCGTCATGGCCGGTATTAAATGAATAGGCGCAAACTCCTACTGTCATGTGTTCTCCTTACCGCTACTCCGTCGATCGGCGTTCCTTGTGTTCCTTGCGTTCCTTGCGTCACCTCAAAAAGATCGCGCAGGTCAGCGGCCTGGTGAAGGACCGGACATTTTCCTGACTCTACTCCGTCGGTTGCCGTCCCTGGACCGCGTAGCCGCCGTCGCACCGGATGTCCGTCGCCGTGACGTCGCTGGATTCGTCGCTCGCCAGGAACACGAAAACGTTGGCGACCTCCTCGATGGTGGCGATCCGGCCGATAGGATGCAGCCGGTCGAAGGCCCTGAGCGCCGCTTCCGGGTCCTCGGCGTTCTCCTTAACAAAATTATGCAGCATGGGGGAGTCCACCGTGCCGGGCGAGACCGTGTTCACCCGGATGTTGTCGGCGGCGAGCTCCATGGCCTGGCCCCGCGCCAGCGCGATCAGGCCGCCCTTCGTCGCCCCGTATACGGCCACGCCGGGATGGCCGTTGTGGCCCGTGACACTCGCCATGTGTATGATCGACCCGCCGCCCGCCGCGCGCATGTGCGGCGTGCAGTACTTGCTGAAGACCGCGGGCGCCAGCAGATTGACCGAAAGGATGCGCGACATGGTCGCCTCGTCCTGGTCCTCGATGGGGCTCACAGGCATGATGGCGGCGTTGTTGACCAGGATATCGATCTTCCCGAAACGGGACGCCGCGTCCTCCACAAAAGACCTGACCCGGCCGTGATCTGTGATGTCCAGCGGTTCGGCCAGTACAGCCCGGTTTGTACACCCGGCATCGGCAATCGGCCGGCCCTCCTCCGCGACCAGCCGGCCCTCCTCCGCGACCAGCCGGCCCTCCTCCGCGTCCAGGCGACCCTCCTCCGCGACCTGGCGACCGGTCTCCGCCACCAGGCGGCCGGTCTCCGCCACGGTGTCTGCGTTTACGTCGCACACCGCCACCGAGGCCCCTTCACGGGCAAGCGCAAGGGCGATCCCGCGGCCGATCCCGTCCCCCGCGCCGGTTACGATGGCCACCTTGTCCGCTAACCTCATCCCTTTTCCCTCACACCGCTCTCGGCCGCATGGTCATTGAATTAAATTGAGTTGTACAATTGTACAATAGCATGTCAATGAGTGTACCTCTTCAGCATGCAAATGTGTATCCCTCTTCCGCGGCTCATTTCTCTCGCTTCTGCAGCAATTGCCCCAGCCAGTGCGACATGGGCGCCGGCGCCGGATCGCACACTTCCAACATTTGGCCGGGCAGGGGCTGGCCGATGACGGCTTCGACGTCGCTGCGACGCTCCGACACAATCTCCGGATGCAGCGCGGCGACATTCTGCCGCTCCTCCGGATCGGATCCCAGGTCGAACAACTCGTCGCCCGCCTCGTCCTCATAGCCCACCGAAGTGCAGAAATTCCAGCGGTCGTCCCGGACGCTTGCCCGGCCCACGGCGTTTCCCGTGACGAAGGACGCCCACCCGGTCACGATGCGGTCGCGGACAGCGTTCTTCTCACCCGTGACCAGCGGCCACAGGTCCTCGCCGTCCGTCCAGTCCGCCCGTACCCCGAGCCGTCCGAGCAGCGTGGGCATGAGATCATGGTTCTGCACGAAGGCGTCCACGTCAACGTCCGTCGGTCCGCCTGGTGCCCGCATCATGAGATTGAGCTGCGTATTGAAGGGATGCAATTCGTTCGGTCCCTTGCCGAAACTCCCCTGGTCGAGCAACTGCGTCCCGTGGTCCGAAAGAATGACGATCATCGTATCGTCGAGGAGGCTCAGGTCGGCCACTGTGTTCAGCAGCCTGCCCACGTATTCGTCCACCAGGGTGACCTCGCCGAGATACAGGGCCTCGATGCGCCGCAGTTCCGCTTCCGATGGCCCTTCCGACCGGACTTCCCCACCTTGTTTGCCTCGTCCACCCGGTCCGCCCGATCCGTCACTCGCGTAAGCGGGACCGGGCACGATAAAGTCAAGGCCGTCATGTTCGAAGTACCGGTCGGCGTATTCCGGCGGCGGGTCCCAGGGCTCGTGGGGATCGAAGCTGTCGACCCACAGGAAGAAGGGCCCAGCCGTGTGGTTGTCCGCAAGCCATTCGCCGGCCGCGTTGAACACCCGCGCGCACTGGTAATCGTCCTTTCCCCTCCTGCCGCGCTGGTTGAGCAGGTAGTTCACCAGTCCGACGTGCCGGGACATGTCCACGGGCTGCCGCACGTGCCTGGCGAGTTGCGCCTCGACCAGCCTGGGGTCGCCGCTCTTCCAGTTGTCCGATTCCTGCCCGCGCACGAAATCCAGGTGGGCGAATCCCCGGGAGAAGTTCATAGTGGGTTTGAACATGTGGTACGTGTCGGCGATGAGGCCCGTCAGGTACCCGCGCTCAAGCAGCACCTCCGCGATCGTGTCCTGTTCCGGCGGGATCTTGTGCCAGCCGGGCGCATGGTGCCAGTGCCCGCGCCGATCGAAATTGTACCGCCACGGAAAGCTGCGCATCCCGGTAAACAAAGCCCGGCGGACCTGAAGCGTGGGCTGTCCCTCGCCGAAAGCGCGGTTGAACCGGATGCTGCTGCTGTGGAAAGCGTCGAGATTGGGCGTGTGCGCCTGGCTGTACTTCTTGCCCGGACCAATGATGTCGGCGCGGAAAGTGTCCAGGCAAACGCAGATGATGTTCACGGGTGCTCCGTGGTGTAACGGAATGATGACTTTGAGCTGGTCTTTTCCAGGCTTTTGGAATAAAGGTGGAACTTAAGGAGGGAAGGCCGTTACGTCAACGGATTTGCGGGAGATATCTCAGTGATATATTGACCGGTAGAGAACACATGTAGATAGGCAAATACACCCGAAACGAACTTTACGGAAGGAATTGCCACCCTCGAGACCGGGCTTTCGAGTTCAGTGTCTTGGCCTTCTTCTCTATCTGGCCCTTTGTAAGTCCGCTAAATTCAATAAAACATGTTCAGGAAAGGCGTCTGGGTCAGGCGTTACGGTTAGTTCAAGGATCTCGCATTCCTCAACTGTAACGTCTAGAACACCTACCGAACTGTGGCCCAGGGTGTACACATAGTGCCGCCAGGCCGTTTCGGCATCGATTAGATCGCCGTCATACACGGACAGGCAATGATCGTCTTTCTTAGTCGGCTTGAACGCCTGGGAGGATACACGGCCTTCCTGTACCCATGAGGGATGGACCTGGCGATGGAGCGGTGTTCCAGCGTTCATACCCGGACTTTCGCCATTAAACGAACTTCAGAAGCGACCCAGGCCCAATCGTTTTCGTTGTCCAGATCCAACTCCCGAACATAATCAGCATCGGTTTCCTGATCCAAACGATGCCAGTCCGCCCGGTGCGTGACGAGGTTCACTTCGAGACTGATTTCATTGTCAGAAAGAGACCATTCCGCCTGCACACCGCCTTCGGGAGTCGGATAGAGATATGGCATAGGCAGATCGTCCGGATAATGCTGGTCGAAACCGGCCGCTAACCATTCCAGTTCCTCTGAACCGGGAGCCTTCCCATCTCCATCGAGCCAACCGTCTTCGAGACGGCGCAACTCGTCAAGACGGCCTCGGATGTCCAGGGGATCCAGCCGATCGATTTGGTCCACTGGTTCGACTCCTACCAGACGATTATGTCGGTCATATTTACCCATTCCACTGAGAAGCACGCGGACATTCCTTCTATAACCGTTGAATGCCTCGATAATCGTATCTATATATTGGTCGAGAATGGGAACGGTGATCTTGCCTCCCTCGGGCAGTTCCAACACGAATGTCCTCCGGTCCTGGTCTGCTTCAGGTATCAGACCACGGAGAACAACACGCTTGGCAGGCAGGACTTTATTAAACTCGAGAATCAGTTTGCGCCGCGTTTCCCGGGTCAACCGAACCGGTGTAGTAGACTCGTCGGAAATCAGCTCGATGTATTCGTCGTGACGTAAGAACCGTCCAAGCCGATTGAAGTATGCCAGGTCCTCTCGCCGCAGATGATCTGTTGCCTCTTTCCCCTTGTCCACTGCCCCGATGGCGTGGACAATGGAGTTACGGGCCTGCTCAAGGTAATGTCTGTCAGGTGAGGGAAAGATCGAGGGATGAGGTAATGCTTCGGACAGGGTTATTACCGGGACAACGCTTCCCGTTGCTACATCGGAGAGCTTCAGTTCAATGCCATCTGCAAACCCCTTGGGAATTCGTTGGCGTTGCGGATTATCCTGGAGGAATCTCCATTTTGCGACGCTTTTGAGCATCTCTTCAAGGACGGAAAGATCCTTGAGAACCTCCAGGGGTATTCCGCTGCCTTCAAAGCGCTTCCCGCATATCCTGGGCCGCAAGAACTCGACTTCATTCATAGCCTGTCCTCCTTATTGCATTTCAGTACCACCGAATATGCGAGGACAATCGCCATCCCAATACAACGTTGCGAGCAGGTTTGAATTCAGTCGATGGTCTCATGCGGTAGTCTTCGCAGAGAACTTTGATTCCAAGACGAGTCGCTGTTAAAGGCTCTTGGCACGAAGTTCAGGTATAGTCATCATCGTATCATCGCTAACATAATGAACGCACGAATGGCTATCCGGTTCGCGCCCCAACCAGATTGCCTCTGTAACGAGAAACCCGTCGTGGGTAGACGGGCGGTTCCGTGACGCTTCGAATTGACCTGCCATGCTTGAGCGCCCCCTACTCCGCCCCCTCCCGCATCTCGTCCGCCGCCTTGCAGTTGCGTATCCAGATCTTGTCCTGCGCGGGTTCGTAGCCCTTCCAGGCGTAGGGGTCGGTGCCGGAGACCGGAACGATAACGCGCCGGTCGGCCGTGGCGGGGCGCTCGCCCTCTTCGATGCCCCACGGCAGCAGGCTCCACGCGTTGCAGTAGTGGTTCACCAGCACGCGGCGGTGCTGCCCGCTGCGGTTCTTGTAGGACCTGTGCAGGAGATAACCGTTGAAGAAGACCAGGGCGCCGGCACGGACTTCGACCGGCACCTCCACGGATTCGTCGAAACCGTAACTCTCGGGGGCGAAGTCGAACTCGTCGGGGTTCTCGTGCGCACGCTGGGGATAGAGGTAGCCGCTGCGATGGGAACCGGGGATGACGTACAGGCACCCGTTCTCGATCGTGGCGTCGTCCACGGCGATCCATGCGCCGATCAGGGACCGGTCGCGCGTGGGGATGAAGATCTCGTCCTGGTGCCACGCCTGGCCCTGGAACCGGGGCGGCTTGACGAAGTACATGGACTGCATGCACTTGACGCTCCCGTCCCAGTACGGCAGGTGGGCCGCGGTGATCTGGCTCAGCACGCCGCAGATCTTCGGGTGGCGCACGTACCTCTCGATTACCTCGCTGACGAAGTGGGGCTGGTGGATGCACAGGATACGCTGCAGCACGTCGTCGTCGGTGTCGTCCGGTCCGGGCGGATCGAGCCCCCTGCAGGGATACTTGCCCCGTGCCACGTCGACGAGGTCGTCCTTCAACTCCTGCAGTTCATCGGCGCTCATCAGGTCGGGCACGACGAGATAGCCGTTGTCCACGTAAAACTGGATCTGTTCGTCATCCACGACCTTCGGGACATCGATCGCGGGTTCGGTCTGCTGGGAAAGGTCGGTCATCGATGGCCTCGTCACCTGGACTGCACAGGGTTCGGATAAAGGTTCGGGGTGATGATTTAGATGGATGAATTCAATGGGTCAAATCGAATTGCCCTGACAGCTATTTTACAAGAAACACAGGGGAATTGTCAACCGCCCATTGCCCCTTCCGGATAATTGCTGTTTTCATGGCCGCATTCCTGTATATTATGACATTCCTGTATCTTAATACGGCACCGCGAGACGATACGGATCCTTTCAATTCCCGATACGATGAAACATATGACAGACACGCGCCTATAGCGAGGGGGACATTGTGCTGAAACCCGTAAACGGCACGCCGGGAGACGTGACCGATTATTCCTACACCCGCATAGAATACGACCTGGCCGCCGGCCGCGAAGTCCGAAGCGAAGACCTTCAGGTCGAGGACGACATGGACTTCCTGGGGGGTATTGGCCGGTCATTCAAGATCCTTTCGGGCCATGACGTGAGCGATCCCTTCGCGCCGGACGCCCCGCTGGTCATCAATACGGGTTGCTTCACCGGTACGCAGTTCATGACTGGGCTGCGGGCGTATTTCTCGGGTTACTCCCCGTTGAAACGTACCCGAGCGGGGATGCCCATGCCCGTCTGGTCGGCCATGAGCGGCAGTTTCGGACGCAAGTTCTCCTATACCGGCATCGGCGACCTCATACTGACCGGCCGCGCTTCCGTGCCCAGCTTCCTGGTTATCAGGCAGACCGACGATGGCCCCGATATTTCCCTCGTTGAAACCCCGGACCACCTGCTCGGTGCGCGGGTCAGGGACAAGATGGTCTATCTGGACGAGCGATACAACGACGTGGAAAAGGAATACCACGCCCATTTCGCCGTCATCGGACCGGCCGGAGAAAACTGGAAAACGGTCTGGTACGCGGCCGTGGTGGGGTCGACGCAGGAACAGCTGATGAGCGGAGAAGACAAGTGGCGGTTCGCGGGCCGGCTCGGCATGGGATCGGTACTCGGATCCAAGAACATCATCGGCATCGTAGCCAAAGCAGAGACGGACTATTACAAAAAGGGCGACGACCGGCTCAAGATCATCAACAACGAGATCGGTCGGGGCGAGCAGAGCCGGGGATACCGCCATCCGCACAACCGTGAAGGACTGGGCGGCACGGGCAAGAACAGCAAGATCCTCGACGGATTCGGGGTACTGCCCTATAAGAACTTCGAGCCGCCAGGCGAGAATGTGGCCGTCCCGGTACACCTGGAGACCATGCGGGAATCGGATGATTTCATCGTCATCGACAAGAGCTGCTACGGTTGCCAGATTACCTGTCACCAGGACTTCTATGACGTCCCGGAAGGGGGCAAGGACCCCGACTGGCGGAAGGCCCGGAGGAACCACGGCGAATACCTGGGCCGGTTCGAGTTCGAACCCATGGAGCTTTCCGGCGCCAATCTCGGCATCCTCGATCCCCATGACAACCTGGAGCTCGCCCGGCTGGACGACGACCTGGGGTTCGATACCATTTCGGCCAACGTCGTGCTATCCTTCCTGATGGACTACAATTCCCGCGGCAACGGCACCGTCGCGGGCGGCGTCACCTTCGGGGACGCGGAAGGGGCGCGGCGGTTGAAGGAAGACATCGCCTATGGCCGCGAGACGCTGTTCGGCAAGGGTGTCCGGGTGATCGCCGAAGAGATCGGCGGCGAGGGTTTCGCCATGCACGCCAAGGGGGTAGAGTTCTCCGCCTATCTCGGTCAGACCAATCCGGGCTATCCCTTCGCCGTGGCCGGCGGGCACATGTCGATGCGCACCTTCCTCCTTTACGTGATGGATCCCGACTGCAAGCCCGATTCAGCCGATTACTGGGTCCACAACATCACCGAGGAAGGCTGGAAGATGGTAAACAAGGACCTGCACGGAGGATGTCTGTTCACCATGGCGCCACCGGACCAGGTCAGCGAAGGCATAGCGTCCGTGTTCGGCGTGCCCTTCTCGGCGGAACGAGTGCTGGACGCCACCTACCGTGCCCACATCCTGGGGTTTGCTCTCGAGCAGAAACAGGGGATCACGGAGGCAGAATACGATTTGCCATCCGATATCTTCGTGGGCCAGCCCAAGGGCGATCTGCCTGGCGTGAATTTCCTGACCCGGGAGATGTTCGAAGAGGTGCGGACCCGGGTCCTCGACCGGCTGCGCCGGGACGTGGAATCGCTCGGTTACGGCAGTAACGCGGCGCCGGTTTCTGGTTAGACAGACTGGACGGGCCAGCGGACTTGGACGGGGCGGGCCTGAACGGACTTGGGCGGGGCGGGCCGGGCGGGCCTGAACGGGACGGGCGAACCGGGCGGGCTTGGACT